>DAHVTI010000272.1 GCA_027324255.1 Bryobacterales bacterium
CCCCGCCCCTCCTATCCGTTGTTCGAGTGCCTCGCTTCTCTCGAGGGCGTCCGCACCCTGCAGTTCTCCCTGCTCGAAGAGCTGCGCTGGGCGGCCGACCCGGCGGAGCTCGAACGCCGCCTGGATCCCCGCGCCCGCGCCATCATCCTGGTCAACCCCAACAACCCCACGGGCAACTACCTGACGCGCGAGGAATGGCTGCGCCTGCAGGAGTTCGCGGCCCACCGCGGCCTCGCCCTGATCGTCGACGAGGTCTTTTTCGATTACGCCTGGCGCGCCGACCCGCGCCGCGTCTCCTCGCTCCAGGGGCCTCACCTGGCCCTCACCTTCACCCTCAGCGGACTCTCGAAAATCGCCGCTTTGCCGCAGATGAAGCTGGGCTGGATCCACGTCGCCGGCCCCGAGCATCTCCGCCGCGAAGCCCTGCAGCGGCTGGAATGGATCGCCGACAGCTATCTGCCTGTAAGCGCCCCGGTGCTGCACGCCGCCGCGCGCTGGTTCGAACTTGCGCCGCGGATTCAGGCCCCCATCCTGGAGCGCCTGGACGCGAACCGCGGCGCGCTGG
The DNA here is from genome assembly GCA_027324255.1 of Bryobacterales bacterium. Taxonomy (GTDB): domain Bacteria; phylum Acidobacteriota; class Terriglobia; order Bryobacterales; family Bryobacteraceae; genus Paludibaculum. The sequence goes on from DAHVTI010000272.1 coordinate 566, forward strand.
CCGCCGCCATCGGCCCGGACAGCCCCTGGCGCGTGCTGCCCGCCTCCGGTGGCTGGATCGCCCTGCTGGACGCCCCGCGCTACCACTCCGGGGAGGAGTGGGTCCTGGCCATTCTGGAGGAGTTCCACGTCCTCCTGCAGCCCGGCTTCTTCTACGACTTCGAGCGCGGGGCCCTGCTGGCAGCCAGCCTGCTGGCTGAGCCCGGCGCGTTCGGCGAGGCGCTGGCCCGGCTCAGGCCCATATTCAGACCCGATTGACCGGAAATGGAAAAAATCGATAAGCTGGTCCTGAATCTTCCTGCCATGACCAGCGCCACCGAACCCACTCTCCAGGCCCCCGCTGCCACGCGGATTCTGCTCCTTCTCGGGCCTCCCGGATGCGGCAAGGGCACCCAGGCGGAGCGCCTCGCCCGCCACTACGCCATCCCGGCCATTTCCACCGGCGAGATGATCCGCGCCGAGATCCGCGCCGGATCGGAACTCGGCAAGATCGCCGCTGGCGTCACCATCACGGGCGGCCTGCTCAGCGACGACCTCGTCAATCAGATCGTGCGCTCCCGCCTGAGCCAGCCCGACTGCCGGAACGGCTTCATGCTCGATGGCTACCCCCGCACGGTGGAACAGGCCAAGTTCCTCGGCACCCTGATGGCTGAAATCGGCCTGCCCCAGCCCTTCGTCGTGCACATCGACGTGCCGCTCGATCTGCTGATCGCCCGCACCTGCAACCGGCGCTTCTGCCCGCAGTGCGGCGCGATTTACAACCTGCTGAGCCACCCGCCGCGGCAGACCGGCGCCTGCGACACCTGCCACGCCGAACTGCAGCAGCGCTCCGACGACTGCGAAGAGACCGTCAAGAACCGCCTGGCCGCCTACGAGCGCAGCACCGCCCCGCTCATCGACTTCTACCAGGGCGGCGGCTACCGCCGCGTCGACGGTACCGGCGATCCCGACTCCGTGTTCGCCGCCATCCTGGCCGCGCTCGCCTGATCCCTTCATCCCTCCGCCGCGGCGCCCCCCCATTTGAGGGGGGCGCCGCACCCCGCAAAGGACCTCGCCCTCCCCCCCTCCTGCTGTCTCGAAACAAACAAATCACAGGCGCATAAAAGAAGAGTGCCGCCGACGGTAATAGCCGCGGTGGTCCAGTGAAAAGCCCGGCAACAGATCGGGCGTTGGTTCCCGCAAGGGGGAGAAGGTCAAATGCCCGCAGGTCGTCCGAAATCAGACAGGCAACTACCGCACTGCCGCGAGGTTGGAATGAGTTGCCACGAATGCGTCGCCAACTCCGCTACCCGATTGGCCGCCATCGCCGAAAGCCTCAGCCCGCAGATGGCCCGGCAACTGTTTACCGCCATGTACCCTGAACCGGCCTGTCTCCCCATGGGCCAGGTCTTCATCCAGATTCTTCGCGCCGGCGGCGACATTGCCCGCAAGGCGCCCGCCCCCGCTCCGCTTTACGCGGCGCCCGTTTACGCGGAGCCCTTCTACCAGGCGGCGGTGGCATAACGGTCTTTCTTGAGCAGAAAGGGTCTACTCACTCCGGCCTCCCCCAAGGGAGGCCCTTTTTTTGATTCGGGCGAGGGGGGGACGCGTCCGGCGGAGCGAGTTGGGGAGAGTGAAACGCTGGAGCAGGCGGGGCGGTTGGTGGGCCCTGCAGGACTTGAACCTGCAACCAACGGATTATGAGTCCGCTGCACTAACCATTGTGCTAAGGGCCCGTGCGCCGGATCGGCTCCTGCTAGTTACTATAGCGCCGAACGGGCGGCGGACCGGATGGCCGTCCTACAATGAAGGCATGAGCGACCAGTTTGCCATCGCCGGGAGGAGCTTCCGCTCCCGGCTGATGATCGGAACGGGCAAGTACCGGAACTTCCAGGAGATGGCGCAGTGCCACGAGGCTTCCGGCGCGGAAGTGGTGACGGTGGCCGTGCGGCGGGTGAACCTGACCGACAAGAGCAAGGAGTCGATGCTCGATTACATCGACCGCTCGAAGTATTTCATCCTGCCGAACACGGCTGGCTGCTACACGGTGGAAGATGCCGTGCGCACTTCGCTGCTGGCGCGCGAAGTGGGGCTGTCGAACTGGGTGAAGCTAGAGGTGATCGGCGATGAGAAGACGCTCTTCCCCGACGTCTTCGGCCTGGTGGAAGCGACGAAGCAACTCGTCAAGGAGGGCTTCGTAGTGCTGCCCTACACCAACGACGACCTGATCACGGCCAAGCGGCTGATCGACGCCGGAGCGGCGGCCGTCATGCCGCTGGCGGCGCCCATCGGCAGCGGGCTCGGCATCCAGAACCACGCGTCGTTGCGCATCATGCGGGAGCAGATCACTGAGGTCCCGCTGATTGTGGACGCGGGCGTGGGCACGGCGTCCGACGCCTGCGTGGCCCTGGAGATGGGCTTCGACGGAATCCTCATGAACACGGCCGTGGCGGCCGCGCAGGATGCCGTCAAAATGGCCTCGGCGATGAACCACGCCGTGGAAGCGGGCCGGCAGGCCTTCCTCGCCGGCAGGATGGAGCGCCGCCTCTACGCTTCGGCCAGTTCGCCGCTGACCGGCATCATCCGCTGACCGGCCGGCCGGGCGTCAGAACGTGAGGCCGATGAGAAACTCGGCCTGATTCTGCTTGGTCCCCAGAAAGTCGGTAGCGGGGTTGGGCACGTTGAAGCGGTCCTCACCCCACCGTGTCCAGCGCAGTTCGGGGCTGATTTTGACCACTTTCAGGTCGTAGCGGACACCCGCGCCCAGCACGAAGCCCTTGGACGTGCTGTCCCACAGGTTGGGGATATCGGTGATGGTGCGGAAGTTAAAGCCGCCCGACACATACAGCCGGGCCAGCGAACCGGGGAACTTGTACTTGGCGAGGATCGGAAACGACCACGCAGCCGCATTGAAGGGCGTTGTGGACTCGTAGCCGATTTTGCGGTACATCGCGTTGGCTTCGAGGCCGAAGCCGAACGGCAGGTTGACCTCCGCCATCGGGCCCAGGGTCCAGTTGGAACTGGACGCCTGGAAAGAGCCCGCAGCTTTGATGGCGTCGTTCAGGGGGAAGCCCCCCTTCACGCCGAAGTTGATGAACTGGGCGGAAAGGGGGGCACAGAGAGATAGCGTTAAGAGTAAAGTTCGCATCAGGAAACGGTCACCAGGTCGTCGGCCAGCTTCGCTTTCCGGCCTTCGTACAAGGCGATATTGGCAAGATGCGGCCCGGCGACGGCGCGTTGCGCGATTTCGACGGTGCAGTTAGGCTGCTGGCGCGATTTCAGGCAGTCGAGGAAGTTCTGGATGTGCGTTTCGATCGGCACCGGCGCCTTTTCTTCGAGGATGGGGGTGCGGTTGTCTTTCCATTGCTCTTTCCACACGGTGACGCCGGCGTCGTCCAGCCGCATGGTGGCTTGGTCGCCCATGAACAGGATGGACCAGCTATCCTCGAAGTCGTTGCAGTAGTTCAGTTCCCAGGTGGTGAGGAACTTGCCGTGGTCGATGGTGGCGCTGAAGATTTCGGGGTGCTCGGCGCCTTCGTTCTTGGCCACATAGCCCATAGCCACGGCGGCTTTCGGGCCGGGAGTGTTGGTGAACCACTGCACGACATCCATCAGGTGGGTGCCCTGGTCGGTCATGTTGCCGCCGGAGTAGTCCCTGAAGAGGCGCCAATAGCGCAGGCGGCGGGGTTCCATGGGCCGCTTGGCGGCACTTCCAAGGAACCGCTCCCATTCGACTTTACCGGTGAAGGGCTGGTTGTTCAGCGGGCGTGCGACGTTCCAGTGCCACTTGGCCTTGACCATGGTGATGCGGCCGAGCAAGCCGGAATCCACCGTCTGCTTGGCCTTGATCAGGCTGGGCGCGCTGCGCCGCTGCATGCCGACCTGGACGATCTTGCCGCTCTTTTTGACGGTGTCGACGATGAGCGCGCTTTCCCTGAGCGAGTAGGAAAGGGGCTTCTCGGTGTAGACGTCCTTGCCGGCTTTGAGCGAGTCGCGCAGGTGCGGATAGTGCCAGTGATCCGGGCCGGCGCACACCGCGAAGTCGATGCCCGGCTGGGCCAGCAACTCCTCGTGATGGTAGTACGTCTTGGCGCCGGGATTCACTTCGAGCGCCTTCTGGATGCAGTCTTCCCGGATGTCGCAAACCGCGACGCACTGGGCTCCTAACTTATTGAAGCTGCTCGACAGGTAGCGGCCGCGGCCGCCGGAGGCGATGAGGCCATAGGTCGGCTTGCTGTTGGCCGAAGTCTGATTGGCGCGCATCGAAGCAGGCACGGCCAGGGCGGCCGCACCGCGTAGGAAAGATCGGCGATGGGATTCCATGAAAACCTCTGTGGAATACTGTATCCAAAATGGACGCCGGGCGCGTCCACCGCCCATGGGATTTGCTACAATAAAACAGGCCTCACTGGGAGGTCGTCTAATGGTAAGACTGCAGACTCTGGATCTGCGTATCGGGGTTCGAGTCCCTGCCTCCCAGCCACGCCAACTCCTTTCCCGCCCAAGTCTTTCTCTCTCATGCTGAACCCCAGAATTCCTGCATTTCTGACGATCCTGGCATTGGCCTGCGGGTGCGCCCGCGCCCAAAGCGCCGCGGAGGCATTCCAGAAGGCGCCGGCCGGCGTGGAGGACGCGCTCCGCGAGCGCGTGACCGCGTTCTTCGCGCTGCACAAAGAAGGCAAGTTCCGGCAGGCCGAGGCGATGGTCTGCGAGGACAGCAAGGACACCTACTACGATGCGGACAAGCGCCGCTGGACGAGCGTAGAGATTATCAGGGTCACGTTCGAGAAGGACTACCAGGAGGCGAAGGTGCTGGTGGCGCTGGGCACGGAGATGAGCCAGCGCGGCACGCGGGTCCCTGCGATTTTCCCGTTCAACTCCATCTGGAAGGTGCAGGGCGGACAGTGGTGCCATTACCTTCCGCCGCCGAACAAAGGAGAGACCGTCACGCCGTTCGGAATGATGAAGCAGACGGAAGGCGCCGCCGGCCAGACGTCCATTCCGCCCATGCCGGCTTCTGCGCAGGCGGCGGCGGCCCAGATCCTCAGCTCCATCCGCTTTTCCAAGCGGGAGTTGAAGGTGAAGGGCTACGAGCCGTCGAGCGACGAAATCGAGATTTTCAACGGACTGCCAGGTACGCTTCAACTGGCGGTGTACGGTGCGGGCCGCCCCGGGCTGAACTGGCACCTGACTTCGGGGGTCCTGAAGACCGGCGAGCGCTCCATGCTCAAACTCACCTACACTCCGCCGGACAAGTCCCCCAAGTCCGGGATGGAGATCAAACTGGTGCTGGAACCGCTGGGCGTGGAGGTGCCGATCTCCATCGTCTTTGATATTCCGGAGAGCGTGAAGCAGCAACTGCCGCCGGCGATCCGTCCGTAGTCCGGATTGGCATGCGGCTTGCGAATAGGTTTTGCAAGGAGCCTATGCAAGTCAGAACCACCGACCAATCGCTTGGGGGCCTGCTGGGCCAACTCGGACCGCGGCGGGCAGGCGCCACGCAATCGGGGCGGCAAGCCTCGGATTTTGAAGCATATGTAGGGAGAGAGGCGAGCAGACGGACAACTTCCGCGGGAAGCGGGCGCTCCGTCATCTCCGGCGGGCAGCCGGCGTCGAGTTCCAATTCGGGAACAAGTGTTCCGACCAGCGGTACATCTTCCACCGCCAGGGATGCCGGCACCGCCCCGGCGAGAGCGGCGGCGGAGACCGCCCAGCCTGTAACCGAGGCCACAACCACCGCGCTGAGCGAAGCCCCATCTCCGTTCGCGCCCTCCGGCCTGAACGAACCGTCGCCGGCGGCGCCCTGGCCTGTAACGATCGTGACTCCCTCAACGCTGCCGGATCTGGCCCACGAATCGAAAGCGGCTCTGGCCGACGCCATGGTGAAGGCCGGGCTGGACCCGTCGCAATACCGCGTTTCTTACTGGGAGGAGTTGGTGTGGTATCCGGCGGGGAACTTCATCAACAAGTTCCTGACAGTTCAGGGGCCGGACGGACAGAAGACCGACTTCGACGCAAGCTGGACGCTGAAGACGCCCTGGGTGACGGCCACAACCCTCAAGGACCAGGTGGTGGTGTAGGACGCCTGGCCAGGCACGCAGCCCTGGGGCGGCGGGAGCCGCCCCGGATGAAATTCGTCGGCCCAGGGACGGCCGCTAGAAATTGATGCGGCCCGAGAGCTGCAAGCTGCGATTGTCGCCGACCGTGGAGGTAATGCGCCCTACGGTGGGTGAACCGATGCTGGCGTTGGGGAAGCCGAAGTAAGGGGTATTGAATAGGTTGAAGGCTTCGAATCGGAAATTGAAGCCCACCTTTTCGGTAATGCGGAAGGTCTTGACGACGCTCATGTCGATGTTGACGACGCCGGGCGAGTAAAGCACGCCACGGGCGACGTTGCCATAATTATTGGGCGCGGGCGCCTTGAAGGCGCTGGCGTCGAACCAGTAGTACGGATCCGGATTGTCGAGGCGGCCGTCGCCGATGCGGTCGGGCCAGGAAGGGGCGCCATTGTTGACGCCGTTCTGGAGACCGACATTGAAGGGCCGGCCGGTGGTGGCCGTCACGATGCCGCCTAGCTGCCAGCCGCCGGCGAAGGCATCGAAGATCGCGTTTTCGATCCCCACCTTGCGGCCCTTGCCGAAGGGCAGGTCGTAGAGGCCGTTGATGACGGCGCGATGCTTGACGTCGAACCCGGACGCGCCGCGGCCGCAGCGAATGCAGGTGACGGTCTGGGGGCCGCCGGAGGAGCCGCCGCCGGAGGCGACGGAACCGCCGTAATCCAGACTCTTGCCATAGGTGTATACGCCGAGTATCTGGAAGCCGCTGGCGAAGCGCCGGTCCAGCTTCAAGGTCATGCCGTGGTAGGTGCTGGAGTTCATTGGCTCGAAGATGGTGATGCTGCCGATGTTGCGGAGCGCCTGATAGGGCCGGCGGTCCTCGATGGTGCCGGTCCCCAACCGTACTTCGTTGTGGTTGTATCCATACAGCAAGTTCACGCCGCGGCTGCCCACATAGCCCAACTCCGCCATCAGGCTCTGGCCGAGTTGGCGCTGCACGGTCAGGCTCCAGGTCTGGGCGTACTGAGTCTGGTTGTCGAAGGAGTAACCGCGGACGGTGGGCCGGCGCGTGTTGATTTCCGCCGTGGTCATGGGCTTCAGGGGCACGAGCGTGCCGAAAGGCCGGTCGATGCGGGGAATGGCGGAATAGTCGGTGAGGAATTCGCCGTAGGAGTAGGACTCGCTGAAGAGCCAGGGCGGTCCCTGGGTGAGCATGCTGGAGGCAGAGACTGGCTCAGGGAAGTAGCTGAGTCCGTAGCCGCCGCGCACAATGGTCTTCTGATCGCCGAGGACGTCGTAGGCAAAACCGAAGCGGGGGGCGAAGTTGTTGTGGTCCGTGTTGCGGAGAGTCCGGGAGTAGCCGCCCTCGTTGGCGTAGGCGAACATGAGCTTCGTCAGGTCGAAGCTGGTCATGCGGTCGTACTTCTCCGTCTCGGGGGAGTAGATCTCATAGCGAACGCCGAGGTTGAGCGTGAGGCGCGAGGAGACTTTCCAGTCGTCCTGAAAGAACCAGGCGTTTTCCCAGATGCGGAGTCCGGGAACGTCGATCAGGAATCCGCGGCTGCCGTTCTGCACGAGGCCCAGCAGCATGGAAGCCCAACCGGTGCCGCCGGTGCGGGTCACGGGATCGGAGACGAAGCCGCGGTTGAAGTTGAGCGCCCCGCGGGTGTCGGCATTGGTAAACGGCGAGGCATCCCGGCGGACAACGTGATACCCCAGCTTCAGGCTGTGCCTGGCCTTGGTCCAGTAGATGTTGTAGTCGATCTGATAGTTGACTTGGCGGGGACGAGCCGGCAGAAAATTGGGGCCGCCGCTGAGGCCGGTGAAGTCGGCCACGTTGATGGAAGGGATACCCGTGGAGTTGTCGGTGAGGTTGATATTGCGAATGCCGAGCGAGTCCGCGGCGGGGATGCCATAGTCGGAGTGGACCGTGGAGGGGTTGGTGCGGGCCCAGCCGGTACGGAATTCTCCGACCAGGGCTGGGGTCCAGACGCGGCTCCAGTTGAAGGCGCCGCCGTGCGTGCGGAGACGGGTGTTCTGGATGCCGGCCACCCAGGGGCCGAGCTTGAACTTGGACGCCGCCTCAGCCGGGGTCGGCAGGCAGCAGTTGGCCTGGCCTTGCGGGGCGTCGAGGTCGAACCACTGTTGCTGGAGGCGGAAGAACATGGAATCCTTCTGCGACAGTTGGTAGTCGGCCCGGGCGGTGTACTGGTTGTCGTTGATCACACGGGTGGGCGCGGACTGATAGTTGTTGAAGTTGCCCGCGAGATTGGGCTTGGGGTAGACGCTGGCAACATTGATGCCCACCTGGTTCATCAGGGATGTGGGGATGGTGTTGTTTTGGAAGGGATCGCGGATGAAACCGGACGGGTTGGCCGGATTGACGCGCGTGGAGTAAGGGTTCCACACCTGAATCAGGGCGCCGGTCGAGACGTTGCGAAATTCACTGAAGTTGCCGGCGCGGACCAGGTCGGTGGGCACGGTGTTGAGGTAATCGAGCCCGCGGACTTCGCGCTGGCCGGCGTAGTCGGCGAAGAAGAAGAGCTTGTTCTTGATGATGGGGCCGCTGACGGCGCCGCCCATCTGGTGGCGGCGGAAGGGGAGTTTCTTCGGCAGGGCCTGGGGACTTTGGAAGTACCCGCGCGCGTCGAACTGGATGTTGCGGTGGAACCAGAAGGCGGTGCCGTGGGGGTCGTTGGCGCCCGAGCGGGTGGAGACGGAAACGACGCCGGCGCCACGGCCGAATTCCGCTGAGAAGGACCCGGTGAGGACCTTGAACTCGCGGACCGATTCGAGCGAGGGCTGGACGATAACGGTGTTGAACGTATATTCGTTATTGTCGATGCCGTCGAGCAGCCAGCCGTTGGCGTTGGCGCGCTGCCCGAGAGGATTGTAGTTGGAGGCCGCGCGGGGGTTGAAGGTGGAGGCGCCCGAAAGGTTCTCGCCAGCCTGACCTGGAGTGACGCCCGGCGCGAGGTAGACCAACTGGGCGAAGTTGCGGCCGTTCAAAGGCAGTTCCTGCACGGCGCGCTGCTCAATGACCTGGCCCGTCTCCGCCGTGGTGCTCTGCACCAGGGGAGCGGAGGCGGTGACTTCGACGGTCTCGCTGACGCTGCCGACCGACATGACGACGTCCACTCGAGCCTGGGCGTTGACAGCTACGACGATGTCTTTCTGTTCGGCCTTCTTGAACCCGATCTGTTCCACGGTGACGCGATACGAACCCGGAATGAGGAAGGGGAACTGGAAGGACCCGGTTTCATCAGTCTTCTTGGTGACCACCGTTCCCTGGTTCTGGTTGGTCACCGTGACGGTTGCCCCCGGCATGACTGCGCCCTGGGGATCAGTGACGGTTCCGAAAATGGTGCCCGTCGTGACCTGCGCTGAGGCGGCATACGCTGCCGCCAAGAGACAGCAGAGCAGCAACATCGCGGCTCTGCCGTTTCCATTGACTACTCTCATGGAACCTCCTGTTACCCTGAAACAAAAAGAACGCGGCAGTCTCGCCTCCGACTTCCGGGCGAAATGCCAACCTATGCTAGTGCAAACAGTCGTGGAAGGGAAGGCCTCAATCGATGTTTTTTCTCCTTTTGGCTGCCGCTATCTCGGGCAGAGTCGTGGACTCCACGGGCGCGCCGGCCGCGGGGGTACAAGTTGTCGTCCGCAACGCCTCCCTGATCCAGACCGCCGCGGCGGTTTCGGGGCCCGACGGGCGGTTTACGATATCTGCGCTGAGTGACGGGACCTACCTGTTCACGGCGAACAAGACTGGATTCGCCCCTTGGGAAGCGAAAGTAGCTCTGCTGAAGGAAGAGAACATCGAACTGACCGTGCAGTTGTCGTTGAGCCCTGTCCGCGCAGAGGTGACGGTGAGCGCCGAGGCGGGGGAAGTGGCTTCGGCGGAAGAGACACCACAGCAGGTCAGCATCATTGGCCGGGGCATGCTGGACGAACAGGCGACGCGCACGCTGGCCGAGGCGGTGACGGGCGCGGCGGGCGTGTCCGAACAACGAACGGCGCCCGCGATGTCTTCGATTTTCGTGCGCGGCTTGACGGGGAAGGGCGTCAGCGTCTACCGGGACGGGATCCGGTACTCCACCTCGGCGCAGCGGGGCGGGGTAAGCACCTTCCAGAACCTGGTGGAACCCGCCGCGCTGGAGTCTCTGGAAGTGCTGCGGGGGCCGAACAGCGCGCAGTACGGCTCGGATTCGCTGGGCGGCGCCTTGAACATGGTGTCCCGCGCGCCGCAATTCAGTGAGCAGCCGAGGCTTGCGGCCAGCGCGGGCACGTTTTACGAATCCTCCTCCCATGCCTTCGGGAGCACGCTGGCCCCTTCCTGGAGCGGCGCCCGGGCGGCCGTCCTGGCCCACCTTTCGGCAAGGCGGATCAACACCCTCAGAACCGGCGGAGCGCTCGACTCCCGCTCCGCGGTGACCCGCTTTCTGGGGCTGCCCTCCACGGTGCTCGGGGAACGGCTGCCGGACACCGGCTTCACGCAGTACGGGGGCAGCATGCACGCGCAGGTGCGGCTTTCGCAATCGGCGCACCTCGCCGGCCACTACGAGCGCAGCCAACAGGACGGAGCCAGACGCTACGACCAGTTGCTGGGTGGCGACGGCAATCTGGTGGCGGAGCTGCGGAACCTGATGGCGGACTTCGGCTACCTGCGCTACCAGCGCTTCCAGACCGGCCCCTTTGACCAAGTGAGCGTCACGGGCAGCTACAACACGCAGCGCGAGGAGCGCGTGAACCAGGGCGGGCAAGGCAATCCGAACGGCTCCATCACGCACCAGTACGAGCGCATGAAGGTGTGGGGCGCGCAGGTACTGGCCGAACGGCGCGCCGGAAGCCACTCCGTGGCCGTGGGCGCGGAGGGCTACCGGGAAGTCTCGGTGGCGCCGGCCTTCACTGTCAACCCGGTGACGGGGGCGACGACGCTGTCCCGTCCGCGCATCCCCAACGGGGCGCGCTATCTGAACTACGGCCTGTTCGTCCAAGAGGTGTGGGCACCGGAGCGGGCACGCCGGGTCCGCCTGAGCGGGGCGCTGAGGTTTGGCGGGGCTTCGTACAGATCGCGCGCCGGCCAAAGCCCCCTGGTGGGTGGACGCCCGCTCTGGCCCAACGACTCTCTGGCGGCCAATGCGCTGTCGGGCCGCGCCGGCGTTACGGCGCACGCCGCGGAGAGCCTATTCCTGCACGCCAACTACTCGCGGGGGTTCAGGGCTCCGAGCATGACCGACCTAGGCACGCTCGGCCTCCAGGGCAACGGAAATTTCGAAGCGTCCTATGCCGAGGTGGCCGGCTTGGGCGGCAGGGTGGGGAACCGGGCGGACGACAAGGCGGTCTCCACCGGTGCGGCCGTGGAAAGGCTGCGGCCCGAAACCAGCGACAGCGTGGATTTCGGCGCGACGTTCCGGCGCAGCCGCGTGCGGGCGGAACTGACTGGCTTCTGGTCCCGGCTGGGCAATACGATTGTTTCCCAGACTCTGATTCTGCCTGACGGCGCGGCCGGGACGGCGCTGGGAGACCAGACCATCACACGCCAATTGCCCAGCGGCGCCGTGTTCGTCCCGGCCGCCACCAATCCGGTGCTGGTGCGGGCCAACTATGGCGGCGCGCGGCTGCGCGGCGTCGAGCAGACTTTGCGCTGGCGGCTGGCCGGCTCCTGGACCCTGAACCAGAACTTCACGGCGGTGCGCGCCGCCGACGCGGTGACAGGCGTGGCGCCCGACATCGAGCCAGGCGTACCGGCGGCCGGGGGGCGGATCAGCCTGCTGTATGCGCCGGAGAAAAGGAGGATCTGGGTGGAGGTCTACATGGATGCCGCCGGGCGGCAGGGGCGGCTGTCCTCCCTGGCGCTGAGCGACCGGCGCACGGGCGCCTCACGATCCAGAACCAACATCGCCAACTTCTTCAACAATGGGGCCCGGGTGCGGGGACTGGTGGCGGGCGGCCTCCTGCTGCCCACCGGAGAGACACTGGCGCAGGTACAACAGCGGGTGTTGGGATCAGCGGCTTCGGCGCCGATGTTCACCGCCGTGGCGGGCTATGGCGCCGTGGGGCTGCGCGCGGGCTTTCCGGCGGGTCCGCGCTGCGACGTGATGATCGACCTGTCGAACCTGGCGGACCACAACTATCGCGGCCTGGGCTGGGGCGTGGACGCCTCCGGACGGGCGGCCACCGTGAAACTGAAGTTTCGCCTATAGGATGGGCGCGCAGGACTCCGCTAGTCCGCGGCGCTTTGGACCGCTGCCCCGCGGGCCTTCAGCAACTGAAAGAGCACCGGCAGGACCGAAATCACGATGATGAGGACGATCACCTTCTCGAAGTGCGCCCGAACGATCGGCACACTGCCGAACTTGTAGCCCAGAACAGTCATCGAGGTCACCCACCCGACGCTGCCGAAGACGTTGAACGACAGGAAGCGGGGCAGGCCCATCCCCGCCACGCCGGCGACGAAGGCGGCAAAAGTGCGGATGATGGGGACGAACTGGGCGTAGATGATCGTCTTGCCGCCGTGCTTGTCGTAGAAGTGCTGGGTGCGCACCAGGTACTCCCGGCGGAAGATGCGCGAGTTGGGGTTGGAAAACAGGCGCACGCCGATGTAGCGCCCCAGGAAGTACCCGCAGGAGTTGCCGAGCAGCGCCGCCGTGATCAGGGTCACGACGATGGCCGGCAGGTTCAACTGGCCTGCCCCGGCCACTACCCCCACCGTAAACAACAGCGAGTCACCGGGAAGGAAGAAGCCGACCAGAAGCCCGGTCTCCGAGAAGACTATGCCGAACAGCATGGCATAGCCCCACCAACCGGCAAAAACGGTCGAGAGCAGACGAATCAACTGGTCCGGATTCGTCAGTGAGCGAAGGAAATCCAACAGCGCTTGTAGCATCGGGGTGGCAGGCGCCGGCTAGCTGGTGTAGCCGGCCACCAGCCGCTTGATGTTGTCTTCGTAGATCTTGAGCTTTTTCTGGCGGATGAGCTCCTGCACGATGCCGTCGCGGAAAAGTTCAATGCGCTGCTGGGCGCGGCGCTGCTTCAGCGCCTGAAGCATCTGATCGCGCATGGCGGCGAGCTGGGTGAGGTCCGCCGGAGCCTTCTCAACGACCTTCACGAAGAAGGTGCCGTTGGGGGTCACTAGCGGGCCGACCACGTCACCGACGTTCTTCGAGTACGCGGCGTCGATGGAGGACGCGGCGCCAAGACCGGTGATGGCGCCTTCCCGCGAGACCAGTTCGGAGGTTTTGAGTTCCGCGCCATACTGTTTAGCCAGGGCGGCGAGATCCGAGGTGGACTTCACCTTCTGGGTGGCGTCCGCGATCTTCTCCTGGTTCATCTGGTAAGCCTTCTGGGACACCACGCCTTCGCGAACCTGCTTCTCCACGTCGGAGAGCTGGGCAGGGCGAGCGGGTACGATGTCGATGACCTGGGCGATAACCAGCTTGTTCTCGCCGATCTGGACCACCGGAGTGACGCCGCCCTTGGGCAAGCCGGACACGACCTCGTTGAACTCCGGGTTCACGCCGACCTCCTGGATGGGGTCGCCGGCCGCAACGTTCTCGGCCTTCACCGCATGAATGCCATTCTCAGCGGCGAGCTTTTCCGCCTCATCGCGCGAGCGAACGAGGGTGGAGCGGATCTGGTCCGCCAGGCGCTGCATCTTGTCGTAGACCTGGGAGCGAAGCAGTTCCGCCGTCAGTTCGCCCTTCACTTCCTCGAACGGGCGGAGGTGGGCCTGCTCATGGGCCTCCACCTTGATGATGTGGAAGCCGTACTGCGTTTTGACGAGACCGCTGATTTCACCGGGCTTCAGGCTGAAAGCAGCCTTCTCGAATTCGGGCACGGTCTGGCCGCGCACAATCCACTCGAGGTCGCCGCCTTTGGCGGCGGAGCCGGTGTCCTCGGAGTTCTTCCTGGCGAGTTCCGCGAAATCGGCGCCCTTCTTCGCCTGGGCCAGGATCTCCTCCATCCGCTTCTCGATGAGGGCCACTTCAGCCGGGGTCTTGTCGGTGGTCTTCAACAGGATGTGGCTGGCGCGGACGCGCTCCGGCGTGCGGAAGCGGTCCTGCTGCTGGTTGTAGGCGGCCCTCAACTGGGCTTCCGGAAGCTGGATGGTGGAAGCGATGGAGGCCTCATCTACGGGGAAAATCAGGAAGCTGCGGCGCTCCGGCAACTGGTAGTTTGCCTTGTTCTTGTTGTAAAAGTCCTCGATCTCGGCCTGGGTGGCGGTGACCTTGCCGCGGAACAGGTCCGGATTCAGGCCGAAATAGGCGACTTTGATCTTTTCGTTGCGCCGCTTGAACTCCGCCTCCACTTCGCCAGGAGTGACGATAACACCTTCGAGAGCAAGAACTTCCAGGCGCGACTGCAGAGCCTGGGCCCGGACGTTGTTCTCAAACTGCGGGATGGTCATGTTCTGCTGGGCCAGCAGTTGGGCGTAGATCTCCTTGCCGGCGAACTTGCCGCCTTCCCAGAGCTGGGGGATCATCGACTTGACGATCTGCGCCAACTGCTGATCGGTGACCTTGAGCCCCATGCGATCGGCCTGGTAGCCGACGGCCTTCTGGGCGGTCATCTGCTGCACGATCATGGGGATGTAGACGGGCTCCATGCCCTTGGGAATGGCGTTGCCCCGCATTTCGCGCGCGATGAACTGGCGGACGTCGTTGGCCGTCACCTGCTCGTCGCCGATTTGGGCAAGGATGGTGGGATCGGACGAGCCGCCGCTGCCCCATCCGCCGCCATAGCCCGGCACCAGCGTGATGACCATGGAGGCGGCAACAAGCGTCAGAAGCGCGCCCAGGAGATAGCGCACAGTCTTCTCCCGGCTGCGGAACAGATCAAACATGGAAAACTCCTAGCGATAGCAGAGACACTACTATTATAGACGCGCCGGCGGGCGCGTTGAGTCCCGGCGCGGACTCAGGCGCCGAGGCCGCATTCGGCGTGGACGGCCCGCACGGCCTTTTCCACGCCCTCCTTGCGAACGACGATGCCGATGGTCAGCTCGCTGGAGCCCTGGGCGATGGCGATGATGTTCACCATTTGGGCCGAAATGGCGGTGAAGATGCGCCCGGCCAGGCCAGGGTGTCCTTTCATGCCCTCTCCGACAATGGCGATGAGGCCGACGTCGAGGTCCACATCGATGGGATGCAGGTAGCCGTGGGCCAGCTCGATGGAAAAGTCCGCTTCGAGGTTTTCGATCACGGCGGGGAGTTCGGCCGTGCGGATGAGGAAGCAGAAGTTCTGCCGGTAGCTGGAACTGGTCAGGGCCAGCACCTCGGCATTGGCCGCGGCGAGCGCCTCGAGGCTGCGGGCCATGATCCTGGTGCCGCTGAGCACGGCGCTGGCCGGATCGAGACTGACGAGGGCGACGTTGGTCATTGAGGTGACCGCGCGCGGGCCGAGCGGCCCGTCCTTCGTTACGGGAACAATTCGGGTGCCGGGGGCTTCCAGGTTGAAGCTGTTCTTGCTCCAGACCGGGATCTCCTTCTCCATCAGGGGGGCGAGCGTGCGGGGGTGCAGCACCTTGGCGCCGTTGTAGGCGAGTTCGGCCGCCTCACGGTAGGTGATCTCCTCGAGCACCTTGGCATTGGGCACGAGGCGGGGGTCGGCCGACATGATGCCGTCCACGTCGCTCCAGATCCAGAGTTCGGAGGCATCCAGGACGGAGGCCAGGATGGAGGCCGAAAAGTCGCTGCCGCCGCGGCCCAGCGTGGTGGGGCGGCCGTCCAAGGTGGCGCCGTTGAAGCCGGTGACGATGGGCAGGCGGCCCGCCTCGAGAGCCGGGCTCAGCAGATTGAGCGCCTTCTCCCGGGTCTGCTCCAGCAGCGGACTGGCGTTGCCGAAGACGGCGTCGGTGACGACCAATTCGCGGGCATTGAGGGCGAACGCGTCGATGCCGCGGCCGCGGAGATAGGCGGCGATGAGGGTGGAACTGAGGCGCTCTCCGACGGCGATGGCCTCGTCGACGGAGCGGGGAGGACGCTCGCCGAGCATCAGGACGCCGCGGGCGATGCGCGAGAACTCGTTCAGGATCTCGTCCAGGATGGGCTGCGTGGCGGCACGGGCTTCTCCATCCAGCAGATCCTGGCAGCATTCGCGGTGCTTGGCGTCGAGCTTGCGCAACATTTCGTCAACGCCGTGCTCGTCGCCGCCCTCGGCGTGCCGCAGGGTATCCAGGAGCATGTCGGTAACCTTGGACATGGCGGAAACAACGACGGTGGTGGGTCGCTCCTGGTGGGCCGACGCGCAGATTTCGGCGGCCGAGCGGATGCGGTCGGCCGTCCCCATGCTGGTGCCGCCGAACTTCATGACGAGCAGGTTCTTCAACGCAGTACTTCCTTTCCGTTGCTGGTCTTTTCGCGGACGATGCGCAGCAGGGCCTCCTCCACCTCGTTTTCGTTGAGTCCGCTGGAGTCGAGGTAGACGGCGTCGGGGGCCTGCCTGAGGGGAGAGTCGGGGCGGGTTGAGTCGCGCGCGTCGCGTTCCACCATCTCCTTGTGTACCGAGTCGAAATCAGCCTCCAGGCCACGGCCGGCCAGATCCTTCACGCGCCTCTCGGCGCGCACCTTGGGGCTGGCATCGAGAAAGACCTTGACCTCGGCATCCGGGAACACGACGGTGCCGATGTCGCGCCCTTCCATGACGGCGGACGCTTCGCGGCCCATCTGCTGCTGCTTGGCGACGAGCTCGCGGCGCACGCCCGGGATGGCGGAGACGATGGAAGCGCCCTGCGAGATGCCGGGCTCGCGAATGGGCTCGCTGACGTCCTCTCCGTTGAGCATCACGCGGCCGCCCCGGGTGAGGGAGATGGCGGCCTCGCGGGCGAGGTGCTCCAGGCGGCCGGGGTCGCTCCAGCCGATGCCGGACCGCTCGGCCCAAAGGGCCACGGCGCGGTACATCGCCCCGGTGTCGATGTAGACGAAACCGAGGCGCGCGGCGACACGGCGGGCCAGGGTGCTCTTACCTGCGCCGGCGGGGCCGTCGATGGCTACAATGATGCGCTTGTCCAATGCTTCCTTACCGGGGTGTTTTCCTTACCGGGGGATTCCTTCCAGTTTATCGCGCTAGACTGGGGAACATGCTGGGAAAACTCTTACTCTCCACACTGGGGGCGGCGCTCCTGCTGGCGGCCGCGAATCCGAAGGTAGCCGAGGCACAGGCGAAGATAAAGGCCGGCAAGTTCGAGGAAGCGCTGGCCGTGCTGGATCCCATTCACAAGGCAAACCCGAAGGACGCCGAGGTGAACAAAGCCCTGGCCGGGGCGCACCTGAAGTACGGCGACAGCTTCATGTACAACGAGAGCCTGCCGCCGCGGCAGAAGTACGCGCCTGCGCTGCGCCAGTACCGGGCGGTAGTGGCGGTGGAGCCTTCCAACAAGGACGCACAGAACAAGATCACGCTCATCGAGAACATTTACAGGCAGATGGGGCGGCCGATCCCGCAGTAAGGCGGGCGGTCACTCCGCAGCGCCGGAGGCGAGGGGATCGCGTGCGAAGACATACTCTTCCACCGGCCTCCCCCCGATCAGGTGCTCTTCGACGATGCGCTCCAACACCTCGGGAGTGGCGCCTTTGTACCAGACACCTTCGGGGTACACAACCGCGATAGGGCCCTGCTCGCAGATACGCAGGCAGCTCACCTTGGTCCTGTAGATGTGCGGCTCGGACTTGAGCCGCGCCTTGAGGTACTTCCACGACTCCAGGCCGACCTCGCGTGAGCAGCACTTCGGCTCGGATTGGTCGGCACAGAGGAAGATGTGGCGGCGCAGGGAGCCGATGCCCAGGGCGCCGGCGATTTTGTGGAGCTTCTCTTCCGGCATGATCTCTATACACTAAAGCTACCGCATGTCTCCCGAGGACTTTGACCGGCTGGTGGACGACGCGATGGACATCATCCCGCCGCGGTTCCGGCGGCGACTGCGGAACGTGGTCTTCGTCGTGGAAGCCGAGCCGCGGGAACCGGGCCTACTGGGGCTCTACGAAGGCCGGCCCCAGACCGAGCGGAGCGTGGCCGAGCCTTACTCCACGCCGGACCGCATCACCATCTACCAGGGCCCCCACGAGCGGGCGGCCCGCAACCGGGACGACCTGCGGCGCCTGGTGGGAGAGACCATCTGGCACGAAGTGGCTCACTACTTCGGCCTGAACGAGCGGGAAGTGCTGCTGGCGGAAGGGCGGCGACGCCGCCAGCTAAGACGACTGCGGGAGCTTTAGGGGATCACGAACGCGTAGGCGCCAGGCTCTTTGGCCGCCCGTTCCGCCTCCTCACCCGTAATGACGAAGCGGATATTCCGCTCGCGCCGAGCCTTTTCGCTGTGAGCTCCCGCCGCCACGGCCAGAGGATAAAGATGCTCGGGAACGCCCCGTGAGTCCAGCCTGGCGCCCCGCACGATGAGGTACTTCGGCGCTGCCGGCGGCAGCGCGCGCACTTCATTGCCCAAATCCACCCATTCCGTGTCAAACAACTCGCGCATCTTCGGCGCTTGCGCGAACGTTCCGAAATAGGCTGTCCAGCAGTGGCCCGCCAGCAGCAGCGCAAATCCGGCCGAGGCGACTTTCGCCGTCATGGGAGATGCCTTGCGAACCAACCAGCTCCAGGCCTCCTCCGCACCAAGACCGGCAAGCAGACACGCCGCGGGCGCCGCCAGCAGGGCGCGCAGGGCGTGGGGCACGCCCTCACTGGAGAGCGCGGCGGGAGCGATGCCGAGTACCAGCCAGAGCAGCGCCAGCAGCCCCGGCATGAACATCCGCCGCCTGACCGCCAGGATCGTCCCGGCCACGAACAGAAGCCCAACGGGCAGAAAGAGTTGCGGGCTCCCCGAGATGTTGTGACGCCACAGGTCATCGCCGTGGACATTGAACATCAGCGCAGACTTCCAGAGGTTCTCGGCGAACAGCATCCACGGGTGCGGCGCGGAGAAGATCGAAACCTGGCTGGAGCGTCCCGTCCAGGAACCCGGGTGAGTCAGGAAGTAGGCAACCAGAGGCGCTGCCGCCAGCGCGGCTGACCCCACAAACAAGGCGGTCCCTACCGCCCAGTCCCGCACCCGCGCACCACGGCGAAATTCGAGAAACCACCACGCGAGCACGGCAGCCAGCAGCGCGGGCGCCACCCAATAGGCGATGTAGGAATGGAATCCCAAACCGCAACAGAGGCCGCCAGCGGCCAGCAGCAGGAGTCCTGGCCGGCGGCGTCCGTCCCTGTACCACCCGAGGCCTTTGAACAGGAGGTACAAGCTCCACACGAGCCAGAACGGCGCGGTGATGGCCCGGAAGCCGATCCGCGGGAAGTTCACATGCCAGAAACTCGTTGCCAGCATCAGCGCAGCCGCCGCCGCGGCCGGCCCGCCGCCAGTAAGGACGCGAGCCAGCAGATAGAGCCCGAGCACCGTAAGCGTCCCGAACACGGCGCTGGGAGCGCGCATCAGCCACGGCTCCACCCCAGTGACGGAACCCCCGGAAAGCATCTGCGCCGACAGAAAGAAAACGCCCTGCAAGTTGATGAACAAGCCTTCCCGGCCGAAATTCCCGGGGTAAAACACCTGCCAACGGCCCGTTTCCGTCGCTTCCATGGCATTCATCGCGTTCGCGGCCTCGTCATAGCAGAGGCCCGGAGGCATCGCGCCTAGGTCGTGAAAGCGTAGCATGGCGCCCAGCAGAACTATCGCCGCGAGAAGCCAATATCGTTTCCAGGCGGGTGGTGCGGCGGACAGGACGGTTCTCTGGGCTCGGCGACGATCGGACATGCGGTAGAGGCTCCCAGCAAACGGCTGCTCGAACTTTACCCGCGGGAAAGTATGGCAGAACCCGAATGCTATAATTCGTGTTTCATGGCCAAGTCGAAGCTTGCGCCACCCGCCTCGCGCGCCGAATCCGGTTCGCCGGGCGCTGGCTGGAGCCAGGGCATCCTCAGAATACTGGACAGGCGCTCCGGCTGGCTGGCAGTGCTTTTCGTGGCCATCGCGACGGCGCGCATCGCCGCCGTCTATCCAGTCTACAATCACACCATCGACGAACCCGCCCACATCGCCTGCGGCATGGAGTGGCTGGACAAGGGCACCTACAGGCTGGAAGACCAGCACCCGCCGCTTTCGCGCGTCGCCACGGCCCTGGGGCCGAGGCTGGCCGGCGCCCACGCCTGGGGGCGGAACACCATCTATAACGAAGGGGCCGCCATCCTGTACGACGGCCGTTTTGAGGCCGGGCGCTACCAGCAACTGCTCTCGCTGGCGCGCACCGGCATCCTCCCGTTCTTCTGGCTGGCCTGCGGGGCCGTGTTCTGGTGGACCTGGCGCGGGGTTGGCAGCGTCGAGGCCGTGTGCGCCGTCCTCCTCCTCAGCCTTACGCCCCCGGTCCTGGCGCACGCCGGGCTCGCCACCACCGACATGGCTGTCACCGCCGGCGTGGCCGCCACCGTTTTCAGCCTCCAGTTCTGGCTGAAAGCGCCGGACTGGCGGTCGGCTCTGCTCCTGGCTGCCGCTGTGGCGATCGCGGTGCTCAGCAAGTTCTCCTCGCTCGTTTTTCTTCCGGCATTTGCCGCCGCCTTCATCGCGCTGCTCTGGAGCGGCGGAGAGCGCCCCAGATTCCACTGGCCGTCGCTGGGACTCGCCGCGCTGGCGGGCGCCCTCCTGATCTGGGGCGGCTACCGCTTTTCCTTCGGACCAGGGCCGTGGGGCTTCCCTGTGCCGGCGCCCGAACTCTTCAGCGGCATCCACACCGTGCGCGAGCACAACCGCATGGGCCACCCTTCGTATCTGTTCGGCGAGTTGAACCAGACAGGGTGGGGCCACTATTACCTGGTGGTTCTCGCGGTCAAGACGCCGCTGCCGCTTCTTGCCCTGGCCGCTTACGGCGCGTGGCTGGCCTGGCAGCGGCGCGTGACCGCCGGAATTGCCGCGCTAGCCCTCATCGCCGGCGTTCTCGCCGTCGCCACATTTTCCAGCATCAATATCGGCGTCCGGCACATCCTGCCGGTCTACCTGGGCTTCAGCGTGTTGGGCGCTCTCGCGCTGACGGAACTGCTCCGGTCCCGCCTGGATTGGGCCGGCGGCGCGCTGATGCTCCTGCTGGCCGCCGGTGGCGCGACGGCTCACCCGGACTACCTCCCCTATTTCAACGTGCTTGCCGGCGGCGAACCCGAAAAGATCCTGGCTGACTCCGACCTCGACTGGGGCCAGGACATGAACCGCCTGGCCGGGCGACTGCATGAACTGGGCGCCCAGCAGGTGGCCTTCAATCCCTTCATCTCCGCTCACCTGGAGCGAGTGCACGGCTTCCCCCGCATCGTCCCTTCCGATCCCTTCAATCCCGAACCCGGCTGGAACGCCATCAGCATCACCGCCTGGAAGGTGGCGCGGATGGGCCTCGGCAACGACTTCGCGAAAACGCCCCTGTGGCCGGACCGCTTCCAGCCCTCCGAGCGTGTCGGGCAGGGCGTTTTCCTCTATTACTTCCCACCGCGGCTGTTCACCCAGCAGCCCCGTTGAACCCCGGAGATTTCTATGGCTCGTGAGAAGAATCGTGACCAGCGCGGCGCGCCCGTTCCGGATCGCCCGCCGGACCTGCTCGGCGGATGGAGATGGCTCCTGGCAGCAGTCTTCGTACTGCTCCTGTTCTACTTCACGCCGCTGCTGTCTCCGAACGCCACCATCCAGTGGGATGCGGTGGATGTCCATTACCCGTCACAGCGTTACTTTGCGGACCAGGTGCGCGAAGGCAGTTGGCCGTTCTGGACTCCGTTCATCTTCGGCGGCTTCCCGTTCCTGGCGGACCCGCAGGTGGGGGCGTTCTATCCGCTGAACTGGCCGTTCTTCTTCAGCGGAATCACACCCGGAGCCGTCGAAGCCGAACTTGTCCTGCATTCGCTCATCGCGCTGCTGGGCGCGTACCTGCTGCTCAGGCGCCTCAGCGGGCATGGCGCGGGAGCGCTGACCGGTGCGCTGATCTATGCCCTGGGCGGCTTCTTTGCGGGCCACAGTTCGCACGTCGGCATGTTTCAGGGCGCGGCCCTGTTCCCCTGGCTGCTCTATGCTTTCGATCGCGGACTGGAAGGACAATCCGCGCGCTGGTTTTCGGGCGCCGCCACCATCGCCGGGTGCATCATCCTCGCCGGGCATATGCAGACCGCACTGTACTCGCTGCTGGGCCTGGGGCTGTTTGCAGCATGGCGCGTGTCCGAGCGGCCAACCGCCTGGAAACGGGCGCTGCCGGCACTCGCCTTCACCGCCGCGCTGAGTGCGGCGCTGGCGGCGGTGGTGATCCTGCCCGGGATGGAACTGTCGGCGCAGTCGATTCGGGCCGGAATGAATTTCGGCGACTCCGCGGAAGGCACCCTGACCGGCGGCGCGCTCGGCACCCTCGTCTATGCCGATGCGCTGGGCGCGCTGAGCGGACGATATCGCGCCGGCGGAGACGTCACGCAGACGTACCTTTACTCAGGCATGCTGCTGGTGCCACTGGCGGCTTTGGCGCTCCGGCGCCGCCGGGCTCAGGTACTCGCCGGCCTGATGGTGGTTCTTCCGGCGTGGTACATGCTGGGTCCGGCCGCGGGGCTCTATCGCGCCGGCGCGGTCGTCCCTTACCTGCACCGGCTGCGGGCGCCGGTCCATCTGTGGTTCGTGGCTGCATGCGGCCTGGCGATTCTGGCGGCTTTCGGCGTGGCGGAGGCGGAAGAGAAGTGGCGCAAGCCCTGGCTGGGGCTGGCGCTGGCGGCGGTCTGCGCGGCTGATCTCTGCTATTTCAACTCGTGGAACAACCCTCTGACATACGCCCGCGCCTCCTATGAAGAGCTGTACGGCGCCGGAGAGGTGGCGCTGCGATTCAAAGTCGCGCCGGAGGTGAAACAGCCGTTCCGGTTGCACGTGCCGGACCGGTTGCCGATCTTCGGCTCCTTGAACAGCCCGCTGACGGTCCGTGTGGAGACGACCGGCGGATACAACCCCCTGGAACTGGCCGCCTGGCACGACTACAGGGCAGCCGGGGAAAAGAACCATCGCCTGCTGGACGGGCTTGCCGTGGCCATTGAGGTGCTGGCGAAGGAGGAGAGAATTTCGGCAAATCCGACAGTGATGTCTCGGGCGTACTTTGCCCCTCAGTTGGTAGGGGTGTCGAGCCTGGCGGAATCGAAAGCAAGGCTGGCGGACCTGGATCCGCGGCAACAATCGCTGGTGCTGAACCTGCCGGCCGGCATTCGACAGGATCCACAGGCGAAAGCGGAATCGATGAAGGTCCTGACCGGCAGGGTGGCAGTCCGCTACACGGCAGCCACTCCGAGCCTGCTGCGGGTGGCGGATGCCTGGTACCCGGGGTGGCAGGCCACAGTGGAGGGCAAACCCCTGGAAGTGCTCCGGGTAAACCACGCGCTGATGGGGGCAGTGGTGCCGGCCGGTTCTCACGAAGCGGTGTTCGAATTCCAGCCGAACCTCTTCCGGCAGGGCGTGTGGATCAGCCTGGGCGCGCTGGCGCTGCTACTGGGTGCAGCGGGGGTTTCATTCCTGAAGAAGGGCAATGGCGCGGACAACGACGGGGTCGGCGCGTAGCTCCACTTCGTCGCCGGACTCGACGCTGATGGCCTGGTTCAGGATCTCCTGTTTGAGGCGGCGGCGGATGGTTTGGCGTTCGGCGGTCCACTCAGCCAGGACGGGCCGGATGTTGCGGCGCGACAGCCAGAGCTGGAAGTCATCGAGCAGGGCAGGGGTGATCTCCATCTCGCGCGAGGCGTCGGCGCGGTGTCCGGACAGCCAGTCGGTAGCGAAGCCGGCGTAAGAAGCGGACGCCTCCAGGTACTGCCCGAAGCGGGAATAGGAGCGCGGCAGGACGGTGTAGTCGGGCTCGATGCCCCCGCCGCCGCGGACGGTGCGTCCCTTTTTCGTCTTGAACTCCGGACGCGTGGTGGCGGTGGCGGCGGAAAGCTCGCTCGCCTTCAGGGGCTTCTGAATGGAGCGGCCGCTGGGGGTGTAGTAGAAGGCCGTGGTGAGGGCCAGGCCGGTGGCGTCGCCGAGCGGGAAGACTCGCTGGACGAGGCCTTTGCCGAAGGTGGTATCGCCGAGGACGGCGCCGCGGTCGTTGTCCTGGATGGCGCCGGCCACGATCTCGGCCGCGCTGGCCGTCCTGGCATTGACGAGGACAGCCAGGGGGAACGTGTAGGGCTTGGCGTCCTTGGGTGCGTCGATGGTCTCGGTATCGGAGCTGCGGCCGCGGGCGCTGAGGATGCGCGCGCCGGGATCGAGGAAGAGCGCTGCGGCGGCGAGACCGGCCTGCAGGACGCCGCCCGGGTTGTCGCGCAGGTCGAGGACGAGCCCTTTCAACCGTTGGCCGCCGAGCTGGTCGATGGCCTGCTGGAGCAGGACGGCGGTGTTGGTATCGAAGCTGGTGGCGCGAACATAGCCGAGGCCCGGCTGGAGCAGGAAGGAGCGGTCCACGGAGGGGGACTGGAGTTCTTCGGGCCTGAGCGTGACGGGCAGGAGCTTGGCGGTGCCCTGCCGGCGGATCAGGATCTGCGCCTGGCGCTGGCGGGTGTAGCCGAGCAGCTCGACCAACTGCTCCAGGCTGAGCCGGGAGAGGGGAATGTCGTTGATGCCGACGATCTCGTCGCCGGGGGAGAGACCGGACTTCTGGGCCGGGGAGCCGGGCATGGTCTGCAGGACGATGACGCGCCCGGGCAGCACGCTGACGATGGAGCCGAAGCCTTTGGAGACGCTGCGCTCCATCTCCTGAAGCTGCTGAAACTGGTCGCGGTCGAAGAAGACGGAGTGGGGGTCGAGGGTGCGCAGCATGCCGGGGATGGCGCCGCCGTAGACGGCGCGGTCCGGGTCGACGGGGTCGGCGAACTGATCGAGAGCCGTGGTGTAGACGTCGAGGAAGCGCCGGAGCTCGCGCTCCAGTTCGGCGGTATCCGGAAGCGGCCGGCTTGGGGGCTGAGCCGGCGGCTGAGCGCAGAGCAGGGCCGGCCAGAGCGCGGCGAGCAGGAATGGAGCTGCGCGCCGCATCAGAGTTCGTAGCGCAGGGACTGGCGCAGGGCGTGCCGCTCCAGTGCCAACTCGATCAGGCGTTCGACGAGAGCGGCGAAGGAGAGCCCGTCGTGCTCCCACATTTTGGGGTACATGCTGATGGAGGTGAAGCCCGGAATCGTGTTGATTTCGTTGATGAAGACCTTGCCGGTGGCCTTTTCAATCAGAAAATCGACGCGGCCCATGCCGGAGCATTCCACGGCCAGGAAGCAGGCGACGGCAAGGCGGCGGACCTCCTGGATGGTTTCCTCGGGGAGGTTGGGCGGGATGAGGGTGCGGGCCTTGTCGAGGAGGTACTTGTCTTCGTAATCGTAGAACTCTTTCGAAGGAAGGATCTCGCAGGGAGTGGCGGCGGCGGGACGGTCGTTGCCCAGGACCGCGCATTCGAGCTCCTGGCCCAGGATGGCGCGCTCGACGATGACTTTGGTGTCGTAGCGGGCGGCATCGGCGAGGGCAGCCGCAAGCTCATCGCGGTCATGCGCCTTGGCGATGCCGACGGAGGAGCCGAGATTGGCGGGCTTCACGAAGAGCGGCAGGCCGAAGCGGGCGATGGCGGCGCCGGGGTCGAGCGCCGCGGCGTGCTGGACGAGGTAATCGATAACCGGCAGGCCGCGCTCGGCGCAGAGGCGCTTGAAGTGCTCCTTGTCCATGGAGGCGGAGGAGGAGAAGACCCCGGCGCCGACGTAAGGGAGGCCAGCCATTTCGAAGAGGCCCTGAATGGTGCCGTCCTCGCCGAAGGTGCCGTGGAGGACGGGGAAGATGACATCGATGCCGGAGTTGGCGCCGGGCTCGGGCAGGATGGGGGAAGGATGCCACTGGCCCTGCTTGTCGATGAAGAGGGGGACGGCTTCGAAGCGGTCCGGATCGAGGTGATCGAGGACGGCGCGGGCGGAGCGGAGAGAGATTTCGTGCTCGCCGGAGCGGCCTCCATGGACGACGGCGACGCGCAGGCGGCTCATAGAATGCGTTTCCCCATGGCGGACATGATGAGTTCGACGCCCAGCAGGGCGGTGCGGTTAGCAGAGTCGAGGACAGGGTTGACCTCCACCACCTCCATGGAGCGGAGGAGGCGGGAGTCGCAGAGGATTTCCATGGCGAGGTGCGCTTCGCGGTAGGAGATGCCTCCGCGGACGGGGGTGCCGACGCCGGGGGCTTCGCCCGGGTCGATACCGTCCATGTCGAGGGAGAGGTGGACGCCGGCGGCACCGCGGGTAGCGATGGCGAGGGCGTCCGTCATGACGGCGCGCATGCCGCGCTCGTCGATGTCGCGCATGGTGAATACGGTGACGCCGGAGTCGTGAACGACGGGGCGTTCCGTGAGGTCCACGTCGCGGATGCCGACGAGGACGACGTTGGCCGGGTTGACGGCCGGGGAGACGCCGCAGAGGTGGGTGAGTTCCCTGGGCCCCCGGCCGATAAGGCAGGCCAGCGGCATGCCGTGGACGTTGCCGGAAGGCGAAGAGTCCGGGGTGTTCATGTCGGTGTGGGCGTCCATCCAGATGACGCCGAGCGCCTGGCGGCGGCGGCGCAGGTGGGCGGCCACGCCGTTCACGGTGCCGACGGCGATGGAGTGGTCGCCGCCCAGCACGAGGGGAAACTTGCCCTGGGAAGCGGCCTTCTGGACGCGCTCAGCGAGGGCGGCGCAGGTGGCGGCGATGGGCTTGAGGTAGCGGGCCCGGGCCGGACCGACCCGGGAGGACTCCTGCTGTTCGACAGGGACGTTGCCCAGATCTACGACCTTGTAGCCGAGGGACTGGAGGCGCGCGTTGAGGTTGGCGACGCGCAGGGCCGAGGGCCCCATGTCTACGCCGCGGCGCCCGGCGCCGAGGTCGAGAGGAGCACCGAGAATGGCTATGGTTTTAGGCATGGCAGGCAACCGGCTCCAAAGGAACACCTCCACCGCATCCCCTCGCGAAAGTCCCTCGCTCACGCTCGGGGACTGGGTCTGCGGAAGCGGGCATATTGCTCTCCTTGTTGGCGGGCGGGACTCAGGGCCGGGTGCGGTAGAGCATGCGCGGGAAGGCGATGGTCTCGCGAATATGTTCGAGGCCGCAGAGCCAGGCCACCGTGCGCTCGACGCCCATGCCGAAGCCGGCGTGGGGCACCGAGCCGAAGCGGCGCAGGTCGAGATACCACTGGAACGCCTCCGGAGGCAGATTGTGCTCCTGGATACGCTGCAGCAGCAGGTTGTAGTCGTGGATGCGCTGTCCACCGCCGATCACCTCTCCGTAGCCCTCGCTGGCGATAACGTCGACGCCGAGCGCCACCTCGGGTCGCTGCTCGTCGGGCTGGAAGTAGAAGGCCTTCACCTGGGTGGGGTACTTGTCCACCATGACGGGGCGGTCGAACTCCTCGGAGAGGAGGGTCTCGTCGGTGCCGCCGAAGTCGCCGCCCCAGACGATCTCGGAGCCCTTGCGCCTCAGGATCTCGACGGCCTCGTCGTAGGAAATGCGCGGGAAGGGCGTCTTGATGGCCTCGAGTTTTGAGATGTCGCGTTCGAGGGCGCCCAGTTCAGTCTTGCGATTGTCCAGGACGCGGCCGACGATGAAGCAGATCAACTCCTCCGCATGCTGCTTGACGTCGTCGAGCGTGGCGAACGCCATCTCGGGCTCGACCATCCAGAACTCGGTGAGGTGGCGGCGCGTCTTGGACTTTTCGGCGCGGAAGGTGGGGCCGAAGCAGTAAGTCTTGCCGAAGGCCATGGCCGTGGCCTCGTTGTAAAGCTGGCCGGACTGCGTCAGGTAGACCTTTTCGTCCTCAAAGTAGTCCACTTCGAACAGCGTCGTGGTGCCTTCGCAGGCGGCGGGGGTAAAGATGGGGCAATCGACCAGCGTGAAGCCGTTGGAGTCGAAGTAGTCGCGGATGGCCTTGATGATCTCGTGGCGGATCTTCAGGATGGCATGTTGGCGGCGGGAGCGGAGGTGGAGGTGGCGGTGGTCGAAGAGGAACTCGATGCCGTGGTCCTTCGGGGTGATGGGGTAGGGCGTCTCTTCGGGCACGCGCTGGACGATCTCGGCGGACTCGATGTCCATCTCAAAACCGCCGGGCGCGCGCTGCTCGGCGCGGCATTTGCCGCGAATAATCACCGAGGACTCCTGCGTGAGGTTCTTGAGGGCCTCGAAACACTCCTCGGAGAGGCTGCTCTTGAGGCCGACGCACTGCATGATGCCGCTGCCGTCCCGGATGAGGGGGAAGATGATCTTGCCGGACTTGCGCAGGTTGTAAAGCCAGCCGGCGATTTCGACGGACTCGCCGGTGTGCGAGCCAGCCTGCGCGATAGTGATTCGACGGTAGTCAGACATCAGAGGGACTCCAGGTTGGTAAAGATCTCGCGGGCGGAATCGATGGGGTGAGGGAAGTCGGGTGAGTCCTTCAGCTCGAGCAGGAGGGGGAACTGCGAGCCGCGGGAGCGGAGCAGGCCCATGGTCCTTTTCCAGTCGATGGAGCCGCCGGGGGCGAGTGTCGGAAAGAGGTGGACGTCATCGGCCCCGTTGTTGTCGTGGACGTGGGTGGAGCGGATGCGGTCCTCCATGAGGGTGAAGGCGGTGTCGACGCCTTCCATGATATGAGCGTGGCCGGTATCGAAGCAGAAGTTCAGGTTGAGATGGGTGATCTCGTTGAAGTGGATGAGGCGTTCTGCCGAGGAGAGGCGGTTGGGGATGTTCTCCAGGAGAATCTCGACGCCGCGGTTGCGGGCAAAGAGGGAGAGGTCTTCGAGCGCGGTGAAGGCGGCCTCGAGCTTGAACTCATCGTATTCTTCCCCGGCGACGCCGAGGTGCTGGATGAGGTAGCGGAAGGGGACCATCTCGGCGACTTCCAGGGCGCGCTTGATTTCGTCGACGCATTCCAGCCGCCGGGGCTTGGAGCGCTCGGTGATGGAGACGACTGCTGAGGGCCCGGTGCGGCCCCAGCAGTCGTCGTTGTACATGGGGGCGTGCAGGGAGTGGCACTGGAGTTCGGCGTCGCGGAACCAGTAGCCAAGTTCGTTGACCTGGGACTTGTCGCGGTAGTCGAAGTGCTGGCGGGCGCAGAATATCTCGACCAGCGGGATGCCGGCCGAGTGGATTCGTTCGAGCCAGACGGTATTCAGACGGTGGTTGACGAGAACGTGCGTGGAGAAAGCGCGGAGCATATCAGTAGCCTTCAGCCTTTCCGGCGGAGCGGCCATTCCGGGCGGCGGCGAGCCAGGGGATCGTATCGGTGACGTTGGCGCCGGTGGTGGTGGCGTCGGAGACGGCGCGGGAGCGCGGAGATTCGACCATGATGGCCTCGACAGAGGCCACGGAAGAGATGGCGCCGAGGGTGTGGCCGCGCTGCTCCAGCAGGGCCCGGGTGTCGGGGGAGAAGCCGGGCTCGAGCAGCAGGCGGTCCGGCATCCACTGATGGTGGAGGCGGGGCTGGTCCACGGCCTGCTGGACGTCCATCTTGAAGTCGATGACGTTCAGGATGACCTGGAGCACGCCGGAAATGATGCGGGGACCGCCGGGCGCGCCGAGGACCAGAAACAGCTTGCCGTCCTTGAGGACGATGGTCGGCGTCATGGCGGAGAGGGGCCGCTTGCGGGGAGCGATGGCGTTGGCCTCGCCCTGGATGAGGCCGAACATGTTGGGGGCGCCGGGCTGCGCGGCGAAGTCGTCCATCTCGTCGTTGAGCAGAAAGCCGAGACCAGGGACGGTGACGCCGGAGCCGTAGGAGTTATTGATGGTGTAGGTGAGAGCGACGGCATTGCCCTGGGCGTCGATGACGTTGAAGTGGGTGGTGTCGGCGGGCTCGAAGGACGGCCGGCCGGCGCCGAGGGCGGAACTGGGGGTGGCCCTGGCGGGATCGATGGAGGCGCGGCGGGCGGCGATGTATTGCGGATCGAGCAGGCCCTTCACCGGGACTCTGGCGAAATCGGAGTCGCCCAGATACTGGGCGCGGTCGGCGAAGTAGCGGCGCATCGCTTCGGCGATGTAGTGCGACGAGGCGGCGGAACCGGCGCCGTGCTTCTCGTAGCCGGTGGGTTCGAGCATGGCGAGCATCTGGAGAATGCCGACGCCGCCGGAGGAGGGGGAGGGAGCCGTGATGATAGTGTGGCCCTTGTAGGCGCCGGTGAGGGGCTGGCGCTCGACGGGCTTGTAGCTGCGCAGGTCTTCGAGGGTGATGGCGCCGCCATGGCGGCGCATCTGCTCGGCCAGGATGCGGGCGGTTTCACCGGTGTAGAAGTCGTCCGGATTGTCGGCGATACGGCTGAGTGTGCGGGCCAGTTCAGGCTGGCGTAGGGTGTCGCCCGGCTGGAAGCAGGCCCCGCCGTTCAGGAAGATCCGCTTGGATTCGGGGAACGGGGAGAGCCAGCGGCGCGAGCCGCACATGGAGCGGGACTCGGCGTAGGAAAGGGTCACGCCGGAAGTGGCCAGGGCGGCGGCCGGCTTGACGAGATCGAACCAGGGCTTGGAGCCGTACTTGGCGTGGGCCAGGGCCAGGCCGCGGACGGTGCCCGGAACGCCGGAGGCGCGCCAGCCGGTGAGAGAGTCCTTGGTGGCCTTGCCATCGAGCCCGATGTACATGTCGCGGGAGGCGGACGCGGGAGCCATCTCGCGGAAATCGATGAAGGTGGAGTGTCCGGCGGCGGTTCGCAGCAGCAGAAAGCCGCCGCCGCCCAGATTGCCAGCGGAAGGGTGCGTGACGGCGAGGGCAAAGGCCACGGCGACGGCGGCGTCCACAGCGTTGCCGCCCGCTTTGAGCACGGAAACTCCGACGGAGGCGGCGATGGGCTCCTGAGCAACAATCATGGCGTGGCGGGAGCGAACAGGCTCGCGAGAGAACAGAGGCGCGCAGAAGACGCAGAGGAGAGCGAAAACCGTGGAGTTTCGCATGAAATCTGATTGTACTATGCGGGTCGCGGAGAACCTCGCAGCGCGTGGGCGTACCGTTTCTTCACCGTGCCGCGGAGTGGGGCGCCCGGACCGCCGCCGCGGACGGCCGGCCGCTCCGGAGAGTCCGGGGGTGGGGTTAGCTTGCGCCAGCCAAGGCCGATTTGCTACGAAAAGGTGAGGCGTCTCACCACGAACCGTTGGAAGCCGCCACACATTCTGGCGCTATGAAGAAGTCAACAAGGCCAACGGAAGCCAGGAGCCTTTCCAGTCCGGGCGGCGAGGGGATGACTGCCAAATCCCACACGGAGCTGTTTGCCAAAGCGGTGAGATGCTTCTCGTCGGGCGGCTACCGCGAGGCGGCGGCGCTTTTCGCGGAAGCCGCGTCGGGGCCGCTGATGTCGGTGAACGAGTCCGCCCAGATGTACCGCCGGATGTGCCTGCAACGCATTGAGAGCAGCACGCCGAAGCTGCAGTCGCCGGAGGACTACTACAACTTTGGGGTCAGTCTCATCAACGTACGCCGGTATCGCGAAGCCAGAGAGCACCTGGACGCCGCGGTAAGCCAGAGCCCGCTGCCGCATTACCTCTATGCCCTGGCGCTGGTGGAGGGCATGCTGGGCTCCGTATCCGGCGCCGCACAGCAATTGCACAAGGCGGTTCAGGCCGACCCGGGCATCCGCTCCCTGGCGCGAAACGATGCGGATTTCGCACCGCTGCTCGAGCACGCCGCAATTCGAGACATTCTGAGCGGCGAGGCCACAACGATTTAGCACCGTGCCAAGACGCACAAAACCTGCGGGCGCCGGCGTGCAAG
Source organism: Bryobacterales bacterium (assembly GCA_027324255.1). Classification (GTDB taxonomy): domain Bacteria; phylum Acidobacteriota; class Terriglobia; order Bryobacterales; family Bryobacteraceae; genus Paludibaculum. The sequence continues at coordinate 32,278 of DAHVTI010000272.1, forward strand.
GCGGAGGGGCTTACTCCGGCCTGCCCGGCGAACCGCTGCGCGTGGTGGCGATCGGCGGCGGCACGGGGCTGTCCACCATCCTGAAGGGCCTGAAGCGGCATGCGCCCGAGATCGGCCCCGGCATGATGCTACCGCCTGTGGAGATCACCGCGGTGGTGACCGTGACGGACGACGGAGGCAGTTCCGGCCGGCTGCGGCGCGAATTCGACATCCTGCCGCCAGGCGACATCCGGAGCTGCATGGTGGCGCTTTCGGAGGACGAGGCCCTGCTGACACGGCTCTTCCAGCACCGCTTTGAATTCGGGCGGGGGCTGAAGGGCCACAGCTTCGGCAACTTGTTCCTGGCCGCGCTGACGCAGATCACGGGCGATTTCGCGCAGGCGGTGCGGCTGAGTTCCGAGGTGCTGGCGATTGCCGGACGCATCTATCCCTCCACCTCGGCCAACGTCACGCTGCGCGCGCACCTGCAGGACGGACGCACCGTGGACGGCGAAACGCGCATCAGCCGCAGCAAGGTCCCTATCCGCGCCATCGAACTGCAGCCTGGCGGCGTGAAGCCGATGCGGGAGACGCTGGAAGCGATCCGGCGCGCGGACCTGATCACCCTGGGACCCGGCAGCCTGTTCACCAGTGTGGTGCCGAACCTGCTGGTGGAGGGCATCCCCGCCGCCATTCAGCGGTCCCGGGCGCTCAAGGCCTGCATCGTGAACCTGATGTGGCAACCCGGGGAAACCGACGGCATGTCGGCGGCGGACCACGTGGAGGCGATCCTGAGACATTCCAGGCGGAAGCTGATCGATTGTGTTGTGGTGAACACGGCCCCGATCAGCGACGACCTGCTGGTCCGGTACGCCCGGCAGCGGGCCATGCAGGTGACGAACGACTACCAGCGCCTGAAGGCGCTGGGCCTGGAAGTGGTGGCGCTGCCGTTGCTGGCAAGAGGGGAAAAAGTCCGCCACGATCCTGAGTTGACCGCGCACGCGGTGGTGGAGCTGGCCGAGCGGGGGCGGCGGGCCGTCGCGGCAAGACTGGTGAAGCGGGCGGGCGGCAAGTCCTAGAATCAAGTAGAGCCATCTACGCATGAATTCCGACGTTTCGGTGGTGATCCTCGCGGCCGGCCTGGGCACGCGCATGAAATCGGCCATGGCCAAGGTGCTGCACCGGGCCGGCGGAGCCAGCCTGGTGGAGCACGTGATCCAGGCGGCCAGCAGCATCGCGCGGCCGGAACAGATCGTCGCGGTAGTCGGCCATCAGGCGGCACGGGTGCGGAAGGAAGTGGAACACCTCGGGACGCGGTTTCAGGAACAGACCGAGCAACTGGGCACCGGGCACGCATTGAAAACCTGCGCTGGCCTGCCCGGGCTCGGCAGCGGCCGCATCGTGGTGCTGTACGGCGACTGCCCGCTGCTGTCGCCTGCCACGCTGCAGCGGCTCATGAAAGCCCACGCCGAGCATGGCTGCGCCGCCACGGTGATCACCACGCACCTGGCCAACCCCACCGGCTACGGCCGCATCCTGCGCGACGAGCAGGGCAGAGTGGGAGCGATTGTCGAGGAAAAGGCGGCCACCCCCGGGCAGAAGCAGGTCAGCGAGATCAATTCCGGGATCTACTGTTTTGAAGCGGAACTCCTCTGGCAGCATCTGGGCCGGGTGCAGCCCAATGCGGCCTCGGGAGAGTTCTACCTGACCGATGTGGTGGAACTGCTGCGGGAGTCGGGACATGCCACGGTGCCCCTGGTGGTGGAGGACCCCAACGAGATCCTGGGCATCAATACGCGGGTGGAACTGGCGGATGCGGACCGGATCTTCCGGGAGCGCAAGGTGCGGGAACTGATGCTGGCCGGAGTGACGGTGGAGAGGCCGGAGACGGTCACCGTGGACGCCGGCGTGAAGGTGGGACAGGACACCATCATCGGCCCCTTCGTGCAACTGCTGGGCCGGACCGTCATCGGAGCGGATTGCGCGGTGGGCGCCTGCTCGATTCTCGAGAACGCGAGTCTTGCCGACGGCGCCAAGGTGCATCCGTTCTGCGTGATCCAGGATTCGCAGTTGGGCCCCGGGGCGGAGGCAGGCCCGTATGCGCGGCTGAGGATGGGCGCGGCGGTGGAGGAGGAAGCGCACGTCGGAAACTTTGTGGAACTGAAGAAGACCCGGTTCGGGAAACGGTCCAAAGCAATGCACCTCGCCTACCTTGGAGACGCGACCATCGGAGAGGGGGTCAACATCGGAGCCGGCACCATCACCTGTAACTTCGACGGACGCACCAAGAACCCGACGAGCATCGGCGACGGGGCGTTTGTCGGCAGCAATTCCACGCTGGTGGCGCCGGTGGAGGTGGGCGAAGGCAGTTACGTGGCCGCGGCCAGCATCGTCACGAGGCCGGTGCCCAAGGACGCCCTGGCCATTGGGCGCGCGCACCAGGTGAACAAACCCGACTGGGCCAAAAACCGCAGGGAAAAGCGGGAATAGCTCAGAGCACCAACATCGGATGGTAGATGTTCGGTAGCTTGGCTTCGCCGATGGCGACAAGCTCCCCGTCCGCGCTGATGACTTTGACCAGGCGGGCCTCGCCGCGTGTGCGGAAGGGCGAGACACGGAAGTCGCGGCCTTGCCGGATCTGGGATTCGGTGAGCGGATCCACAATTTCGGCGGGCATGTCGGGGAGCAGTTCAGCGGCGGGGATGAGGGCATCGCGCAGGCGGCCGGACGAAGCGAGTTCGGCCAGATCCTCGAGCGTCCGAGCCTGCTCGATGCGGAAGGCGCCGGAGGCCGTCCGGCGCAACCCGGACAGAAACGCGCCACAACCGAGGTGCCGGCCGGCGTCGTGGGCGATGGCCCGCAGGTAAGTGCCGGCGCTGCAAGTGACGCGAACGCGCACGGAGCAACCTTCGATCGAGAGCACGTCCAGCGCCCGCACCGTCACCTCGACGGGCTTCAATTCCACCGGGATGTTCTTGCGGGCCAGTTCATAGGCCGGCCGTCCCTGGATCTTCTTGGCCGAGACGGGAGGAGGAGTTTGCGCGAAGGTCCCGCGGAAAGGGGCGAGCGCGCGCTCCACATCCTCAGGTGAGAGCGCCGGATCCGACTGCGGCGTGATGGGCTCACCGGCGGCATCGTAGGTGCTGGTGGCGTAGCCGAAGCGGATGGTGCCTTCGTAGGTTTTGTCGTTGCCGGTGTAGAACTGGGCCAGGCGGGTGGCGCGGTTCAGCAGCAGCGGCAGCACGCCTGTGGCCAGGGGGTCGAGCGTGCCCAGGTGGCCCACATTCTTGGTGCCCGCGATGCGCCGCATGCGATTGACCACGTCGTGCGAGGTCCACTCGAGCGGCTTGTCTACGACGATGACTCCGTTCATTTCCGCGTCACTCAACTCTGGGCCAGGAGGGAGGCTCCGGCCAGCATCCCGTCGCGCAAGGAGTCGGCGATGCCCTGGAACTTCCATTTGCCGTAGCGTCCCGTCATCAGGATGCCGGCTTCGGCGAGCTTCTCCATGGCTGTTTCGCGCCACCTGGAACCAGGCCAGGACCAGGTGTAGGCCACGTCCACCCAGGTAGCGTGAATCGCTTCGGCGGACTCCAGGAAGCCCCATTCGAGCAACTCGTCGAGGACGCTCTGGGAGTAGGCGGCCACCTCGGCGGACTCCGGCGCCTGGCCGGCGCGGAACGCCCGCTCGACGTAGAAGCTGGCGCGATTGTCGAGCCCTGCCGGCGTAAAGCCGGAATCGACATTGCTGTAGATGCCGACGCGGTGGAAGCCCGAGCGGGATCGCGGCACGTAAACCCAATGGTCGTCCGGGCAGTCCGCGCCACGCACGCCGCCAACGTTGAGAACGAGAACCGCCGTGCAGGGATCGGTCCGCTCCCCGGCATCGAGGCCGGTCAACGCCAGCATGTGATGGAGGGGCAGGGTGGAAACAAGCTGGGAATAATCGACCGTGCTGCCGTCTTCGAATTCGATGGCGCGGGCCGCGGTGTCGATGCGGACTACGCGCATGCCGCAACGCACATCGGCACGGGCGGCCAGCGCGTCGGCGAAGGCCGACAGGCCGCCTTCCGGATAGAGGAAGGTATTGTTGTACCCGGCTTCCGGCACGTCTTCGCGCAACCCGCGTTCCACCAGCGACAGGTCCACCGGGCTCTTGTAGCCGTCCTGGGGAGCGATTTCGCGCCAGAGGCCGGCGGTGTAAAGCTCGTGGAAGGGGCCGAAAAACAGATCGGTGAGGGTGGCGCCGAAGACCTGCTCCATCCAGGAAGCCATGGTGGGCGTTCCCTGGCTTGCGGGCGCGGTGGGCGCGCGGCGCATTTCGTCGAGCGCCCAGGAGGCGAGCGTCGGATCGAGATAGCGCAGGTTGTATTGCAGCGGATACGGGACAAAGAGCTTCGATTCCGGGAAAAAGACCGACGACTTCCGGCGGTAGCGGCGCCAATTCGCAAAGCCGCCCAGCGCGGCGTTCAGCACACGGTCCCCGCCGAACACCCAGTGGCCGCCGCCGTTCTCGAAGCGGTAGGCGCTGTTGTCTTCCGGCGCGGTGCGGGCCGGTTCGGCCTGCCCGGGCCGCAGGTAATAGCAACGGCAAATGCCGCCCGGCAGGGGCGCTGCCTCAAAGGCCGGACGCCCGGAGATCCAGGAGGCGGCGAGACCGGTCATTCCGGCGCCGAGAATCCAAGTGGAATCTGACAATCGATATGGTCCTCAAGCTTGAGATTCCATTGTAACGGCGGGACCGGGAAGAAGAACAGGCTGCACGGGCTAAACTGTGAGGAGTGGAAGAAGAAGTATCGAGCCGATCATTCGACGCGCGGCTCACGCGCCGGCTGCTGGGCATCATCGCGCCCTACTGGCGGGCGGTGTCCGTGGCCGTGGCCTGCCTGCTGGTCAACAGCGTGTTCCAGGTGCTCACGCCGCTGCTCACCAAGATCGCGGTGGACCGCTATCTGGCGCCCAACAACGAGCACAACCTGCCCTGGCTGGAGCAATGGCTGCCGGCGGGCGCACAGGAAGGCCTGCTGCGCATCTCGCTCATCTTTCTGGCCGTGATCACGGCCGGATTACTGCTGGATTTCGGGCAGCAGCTCATCATGCAGTGGACCGGCCAGCGGGCGATGTTCGACCTGCGCCGGCGCATCATGGGCAAGCTGCACCAGCTTGACGTCCAGTTCTTCGACCGCAATCCCGTGGGCCGGCTGGTGACGCGGGTGACCACGGACGTGGACGCGCTGAACGAGCTGTTCGCCTCCGGCCTGGTGACACTGCTGGGTGACGTCCTGGTGCTGCTCTTCGTGCTGACCGCCATGTTCCGCCTGAGCCCCAGCCTGACGTTTCTCATGATGGCGGTGCTGCCGCTGGTCTTCTTCGTGACCGTCGCTTTCCGGCGCGCGGTGCAGGCCAGCAACCGGCAGATCCGGGTGGCGGTGGCGCGCATCAACTCGTTCCTGCAGGAACACGTCAACGGGATTGCGGTGCTGCAGTTGTTCAACCGGGAGCAGCGGGCGGCACGGGACTTTGACGTGGTGAACCGCAACCACATGCTGGCCTACCGCGGCGCCATCACCGCCTACGGCTGGTTTTACCCGGCCATCGAGGCGCTGTCGATGCTGGCGCTGGCGTCGCTACTGGCCTATGGGGGAGTCCAGGTGCGGGAGGGCGGCCTGACGATGGGCGTGCTGGTGGCGTTCTTCCAGTACGGCATGCGCATCTTCCGGCCGATCCAGGACCTGAGCGAAAAATACAACATCCTGCAGACGGCGCTGGCCGCGGCCGAGAGGATCTTCCTGCTGCTGGACGAACCGGCCGTGGTCACCGCGCCGTCTGCGTCGAAGCCTGTGCCCGCCACGGGCGCGGCCGTCGAGTTCGATCGCGTCTGGTTCGCCTACAACGGGGAAGACTGGGTGCTGCGGGATATCAGCTTCACCGTCGAGCCCGGGGAGGTGATCGCCGTAGTCGGCCACACCGGCGCGGGCAAGACCACGCTGGCGAACCTGCTGCTGCGCTTCTACGACATTCAGAAGGGCGCCATCCGCATCGGCGGCGTCGATATCCGGGAGTTCAGCCCGACGGAGCTGCGGCGCCACTTCGGCATCGTGCTGCAGGACCCGCACCTGTTCACGGGC
>DAHVTI010000277.1 GCA_027324255.1 Bryobacterales bacterium
GGCGGAGGTGGCGAGGGTGAACGTCCCGGGGTGGTTGGCGACGATGTCGTGACGGATCGTGTCGATCATCTGGAGAGCGCGGTGGGCGGCGTGGTTGCCGTCTATGTAGCCGGCTCCGACGTAAGCGGCGAAGAACTGGGCGCCGGCGCCGCCCTGCTTGAGGCGCTGGATGTCGGTTTGGCCTTTCTTGTTTTCGGTGCCGATGTCCGAGCCATTGACGGTGAGGCTGGTGACGTCGTTGTGGCCGTCGATGAGGAGGGCGGAGCGGTGGACCTGCATGACGTATGCGTCGGTGATGGGGCGGGTCTGCGCGGCAGCCGCGAGCAGGGACACGCAGAACAGGAAGGCGAAACGGGACATGCCGTTATTGTAGCGGCCAGCGGCCGGTGGGGATGCTGAGGGGCGGGAGAAGATGCAGGGAGGAGACCCGCGGCCTTCGCCGCCGTCAGCGGCCGGGGACGTTGGCGAGGAATTGCGGTTATGATAAACGACTGAATGACCAGGAGGAGCGCGCTGGCATGGCTGGCGGCAATCCCCGTGTCCGGGGCCGGTCTCGACGCGGGCGACCGGCGTGCGTTCCGGGAGTGGTTCCGGTGGCTGGCGGAGGCGGCGTACTACGGGGCGGGGCCGATGGGGCGGGTGACGGACTGCTCTTCCCTGCTCCGCTACGCGTACTCAGAAGCGCTGCAAAGGCACACGGGGGCATGGGCGCGCGCGATGGGCTTCGAGTGGCTGCCGCCTCTGCCGGAGGTGCGGCGGGCGGCGGCGGGGCCGAACCTGTTTGTGACGGGGGGCGGGGGGCGGCGGGAGTTTGCCGATGCCGAGAATCTGATGCGGCATAATGCGCGGCTGGTGTCGCGCGACATCCGGCGGGCCGCGCCGGCGGACCTGTTGTTTTACAGGCAACTGGTGGACAGGCAGCCGTGGCACTCGATGGCGTACCTGGGACCGAGCCTGTTCGACGGGGGGCGGGGGCCGTTTGTGGTGTACCACACGGGGGCCGAACCGGGCGAGGTGCGGAGGCCGCTGGTGGAAGAGTTGCTGCGGCATCCGGAGCCGCGTTGGAGGCCGGTGGAGGGGAACGCGAATTTCGTGGGCGTGTATCGCTGGAATCTGCTGGTGGACGAGGGGTGAACCGATGCGAAGCCGAATGCCGATGCTGCCTTTGCTGCTGCTGGCGGCGGTGTCGCCCGCGCTGGAAGACGAAGGGCGGGTGTACTTCTCGCTGAACACGGACCGGCCGGTGCGGCCAGGCGAGGCGGCGGTGGTGCGGGTGCAGGCGCAAGGGGTGAAGAGCCTGGAGTTCCGGCTGTACCGTGTGAACGACCCGTTCGCGTTTTTCAGGAAGCTGGACGATCCGCACAATTTCGGGAGCGCGGAGGTGAGGCGGGCGCCGGCGGCAAGAACCACGCTGGAGAAGTTCGCGGCGTGGAAGCGGAGGTGGCGGGCGCGGTATCGCGAGGTGTTCCGGCATCAGTTCACGGAAGAGAACCGGCACGCGATCCGGGCGTGGTTGACGGGCAAGCCGGCGCAGAAGCAGCAGGCTCCGGGGAAAAAGGGCGTGGAGTTTGCGGGCGTGCCGGTGCTGAACGAGCAGCAACTGGTGCGGAAGTGGTCGGAGCCGGTGGCGACGAAGAACCGCTGGGAGCCGGTGAACGTGCAGGTGGAGGTGAAGGAGAAGGGCCTGTACGTACTGGAGGCGACGGACCAGAAGAAGCAGGCCTACACATTGATTTCGGCCACGGACCTGGCTCTCATCACCAAAGTTGCGGAGGGGCGCGTGCTGGTGCGGGCGGTGGACCGGATGTCGGGCGAAGGGGTGACGGGCGCGGCGCTGGAGGTGTACGACTGGGCGCGGAAGGCGGCTGTGGCGCAGGCCCGGACGGGTGTGGACGGGCTGACGGAGACAAGGGTGGAGGACCCGCCGGAAGAGGGCGTGCTGGTGATGGCGAAGCGCGGGGCGGACTTCGCGGTGACGACGGTGAACGGCTACCGGATGTCGACGGACGAGCGGCGGCGATTGACGGGCTACGTGTACACGGACCGGCCGGTGTACCGGCCGGGGCACAAAGTGGAGTTCAAGAGCATTCTGCGGGTGCAGCGGGCGTCGGAGTACGAGCTACCCGACCAATCATCGGCTCAAGTAAAAGTCGAAGACGCACAGGGTAAGACGCTGTTGCAGAAGACAATCGGAATGACAAAATTCGGGACGCTGGCGGGCAGCATGGAACTGCCGGCGGACGCGGCGTTGGGCTACTACAGCATCAACGTTTCGCTGGACGGGGACGATGGAGGGGGCGGTGCGTACGGGGGATTCCACGTGGAGGAGTACCGCAAGCCCGATTATGAAGTGAAGGTGCAGGCGGAGACACGGCGGGCGCTGCAGGGGACATCGGTGAAGGCGACGATCGACGCGCGGTATTACTACGGCGAGCCGGTGGCGGGGGCGAAGGTGAACTGGGCGGTGCATCGCTACCGGTACTGGCCGGCGTGGTGGGAGATGGAGGAAGGGCTCGGTGGAGAGGACGGGGAGTTCGAGGGCGGCTACGGCGGGGAGGAGATCTCGGAAGAAGAGGGCCGGCTGGACGCCGATGGGAAGCTGACGGTGACGGTGCCGGTGCAGCGGGGCGACTACGACTACACGTACCGGGTGGAGGCGCGGGTGACGGATTCGTCGAACCGCGCGATCAGCGGGGCGGGGTCGTTCCTGGCGACGCGGGGGAACTTCCTGGTGGTGGTGAGGCCGGAGAAGTGGGTGTACGCACCGGGCGAGACGGCGCGGATGATTGTTGAAACAAGGGATTACGAGGGGGCGGCGGTGGGCGGCGTGCCGTTCCGGCTGGAAGTATCGCGCCACCGCACGCGGGCCAACGCGCCGTTCGATGCGCTGCTGCGGCGGGACGGGCGCACGGGGCAGGACGGCAAGGGCGCGGTGGAGTTTCCCGCCCCGGAGGGCGGCTCCTACGAGATCCGCGCGGCGGTGGCGAACCCGCTGGGGGGCGAGATCCGGGAGACCGGGTGGCTGTGGGTGTCGGGGGCGTGGGCGCACGAGGCGGGGACGGAGGCGCAGATCCGGATTGTGCCGGACAAGAGCTCGTACAAGGCGGGCGAGACGGCGAAGGTGCTGGTGGCGACGGGCGTGCCGGAGTGCGACGTCTGGCTGAGCCTGGAAGGCAAGGAGCTGTACTGGACGAAGGTGCTGCGGGTGAAGGGCGGGAGCACGGTGGTGGAGGTGCCGGTGGAGAGCCGGCACGCGCCGAACATGTTCCTGGAGGCGGTGTTCGTCAGGGACAACACGCTGTACCGGGGCTCGAAGATGCTGAAGGTGCCGCCGGTGGAAAAACAGATCCAGGTGGAATTGTCTTCGGCGAAGGCGGAGTACAAGCCGGGCGAGCCGGCGGTGATGACGGTGGCGGCGAAGGACTACGCGGGGCGGCCGGTGGAGGCGGAGTTCAGCGTGGGGGTGGTGGACGAGGCGATCTACGCCATCAAGCGGGAGGTGCAGCCGGACATTCTGAAGGTGTTTTACGGGCGGCAGTGGAACCGCGTGGGGACGGAGACGTCGCTGAGCTACTACTTCTACGGCGAGGCCGGGAAGCGCAGGATGCAACTGGCGCTGGCGGCGCGCGAAGGGACGCGGGCGCAGTTGAAGCGCGAGGCTCCGACGGGGCCGAAGATCCGGAAGAATTTTCCGGACACGGCCTTCTGGGTGGCCGACTTGAAGACGGGCGCGGACGGCCGCGCGCAGGTGGAGTTCAGCTATCCGGATTCGCTGACGACGTGGCGGGCGACGGCGCGCGGCGTGACGGCGACGACGATGGTGGGCGGGGCGGTGCACCGGGACGTGGTGAGAAAAGACGTGCTGGTGACGATTGCGGCGCCGCGCTTCTTCACCGAAGGCGACGAAACGGTGCTGCCGGTGCTGGTGCGGAACTACACGGGCGAAGAGCAGCGGGCGCGGGTGTCGCTGCAGGCGCAGGGCGTGGAGATCATCAGCGGCAGCGACGGGGAGGTGCGCATTGCGCCGCGGGGCGAAGGGCGCATCGAGTACCGGGTGCGGGCGGGGACGGCGGAGCAGGCCGTGCTGACGGCCAAGGCGCTGACCGCGGCGGAGAGCGACGCGGTGGAGATCACGCTGCCGGTGGAGCCCTACGGATTGAAGATTACGCGGGCGGACCAGAAGCGGCTGGACGGCGAGACGGCGGGGCACGACTTCGGGTTCACGTTCCCGGCGGACGCGACGCCGCGGTGGCGGCAGGTGAGCGTGCGGCTGACGCCGTCGGTGGCGGGGGCGGTGTTCGGGGCGCTGGAGTACCTGATCACGTACCCGTACGGCTGCACGGAGCAGACGATGTCGAGCTTCCTGCCGAACGTGATTGTGACGCAGGCGTTGAAGGAGCTGAAGCTCGCTTCGGCGGTGAATGAAAAGGACCTGGCGAAGAAAGCCAACGCGGGGCTGGAGCGGCTGTACGGCTTCCAGCATGAAGACGGGGGCTGGGGCTGGTGGCACGGCGACGACAGCGATCCGTTCATGACGGCCTACGTCACGCTGGGGCTGGAGCAGGCGCAGGCGGCGGGCTACAAGGTGCAGCCGTGGCGCATCGACCAGGCGCGGGAGTGGATCATCAAGCGGCTGACGGCGGGCGGGAAGCTGCAGCCGGACACGCGGGCCTACCTGGTGTACGCGCTGGCGATGGGCGAGAGGCCGGCGGCGAAGCTGGTGGACGGGGCGTGGCAGGGGCGCCAGGAGATGACGCCGTTCGGCTGGGCGGTGCTGGGGCTGTCATTGCAGCGGCTGAAAGACGGACGCGCCGGAGAGGCGGTGTCGGCGCTGGAGGGGCTGGCGAAACACGAAGGCGAAGAAGTGTTCTGGCCTTCGAACCGCGACCCGATGCTGGACTTCCCGAGCGACAACTCGCTGGAGGCGACGGCGTTCAGCGTGAAGTTCCTGGCCGCGGCGGCGCCGGGGAGCGCACTGATCGACGGGGCGGCGCAGTGGCTGGTGAACCACCGGGACCAGGGCTACTACTGGTCGTCTACGAAGCGCACGGCGTTCGTGGTGTACGGGCTGACCGACGTGCTGAAGCGCAGCGGCGAACTGCGGCCCGATTACCGGGCGCGCGTGGTGGTGAACGGCAAGGAAGCGTTCGCGAAGAAGTTCGGCGCCGGCGACGCGCTGAAGCCGGAACCGGTGGTGGTGCGCATCCCGGTGGAAGGCAGCGGCGCGCAGGTGAGGGTGGAGAAGAGCGGCGCGGGACGGCTGTACGCGTCGGCCAACTGGGAGTACCGCAGCAGCGGCGAGACGCAGGGCGCGCGGGCGTTCCCGGATTCGAACCCGCTGCGCATTGAGCGGCGCTACTACCGGCTGAGCCCGGTGCAGGCGGGCGGCCGGGTGGTGCATCAACTGGAGCCAGCGGCGGGCGAGCTGAAGACGGGCGATGTGGTGGCGGTGTACCTGCGGGTGCAGGGCGGCTCGGACGAGCGGTACCTGCTGGTGGAGGATCCGCTGCCGGCGGGGGCGGAGACGCTGGGGGACGACGGCCTGTACGAGCTGCGCGGCAGGCCGGCGTGGTGGTCGATGTGGTACGCGCGGCGCGAGTCGAGGGACTCGCGGGTGACGTGGTATCCGTGGTGGGTGCCGAAGCAGGGTCTGGACCTGGTCTACCTGATGCGGGTGACGAACGCGGGCGCGTTCCGGGTGGCGCCGGCGCGCGTGGAGCCGATGTATACGCCTGGAACGGTGAGCTGGAGTGAGGCAGCGAAGCTGGAGGTGAAGCCGTGAAAACGATGGCACAGGGCTGGCGGCTGCTGTGGAGCAGCAAGGCGACGTGGCTGATGGTGACAGGCATCGCCGTGGGCGAGGCGGGGCTGGCGGCGTGGTGGCTGACGCTGCCGGTGGCGACGGCGTGGAACCTGGCGCTGCACGGGCTGGTGCTGGCGATGATGCTCGGTTTCGCGGTGCTGGCGTGGCAGATGGCGCGGCGGGCGTTCCCGGGCGGGAAGAGGAGGGCGTGGCCGGCAGTGCCGGTAGCGGCGGCGGTTGGGATAGTGCTGCCGGCGGCGCTGGTGTGGTGGGTGCCGGGGTTTGAGTCGATGGAGGCGCAGGCGGCGAGCATGGCGGTGCGGTTCGCGCTGGCGGGGGTGCTGTTCACGGGCGCACTGTTGTGGCTGGCGGCTTGCAGGGTGCAGGAGGAATAAGTGGAAGTATCACTGGAAGGCGGACGGCGCATCCGGCTGGTGGAAGGGGACATCACGAAGGTCGCGGTGGACGCGATGGCGAACGCGGCCAA
>DAHVTI010000303.1 GCA_027324255.1 Bryobacterales bacterium
AAGGCGGGATTGAGGGGGTGGTTGACGGGGCCGGTGATGCGGTTGTCGGTTTCGTAGTAGTAGAGGAATTCGGGCACGGCGGTGCGGCCGATGACGATGGCTCCGGCGTCGAGGAGGCGTTGGATGGCGGTGGAGTGGCGGCGGGCTTCCTCAGCGCGGCGGAGGAGGGAGCCGCACCAGGTGACGCGGCCGGCGTAGTCGAACGAATCCTTGACGGTGACGGGGATGCCGGAGAGGGACCCGGGGCGAGGATGGCGGGCCTGGGCGAGGGCCTCAGTGGCGTAAAGTTCAGTGAAGGCGTTGATGGCGGGGTTGGCGCGATGGATGTGATCGAGATGGGCCTCTACGAGTTCGACGGGGGAGAGGCGGCGCTGGAGGAGGAGGGCGCGCATTTCGTCGAGGGCGAGGCGGTGGGGCATATGGGACAGGCTACCCGATAGAATGGGAACCGTGGCAACCATGAGCTTCGCCGAGGCGCGCAGGTGCGTTCTCGAGCAGGTGAAGAGCGGACGGCGGAGGCCGGCGGTGGAGTGCGTGCCGCTGCCGGAGGCGGCGGGGCGGGTGCTGGCGCGCGACGTGAGGGCGGACCGCGATTATCCGCCGCAGCCGCGGTCGATGCTGGACGGGTATGCGCTGCGGGCGGAAGAGTTGCCGGGGGAGTTCGTGGTGGTGGGAGAGGTGCGGGCGGGGCAGCCGTGCGATGTGGAGGTGAGGCCGGGGGAGGCGGTGGAGATCATGACGGGGGCGACGGTGCCGCCGGGCGCCGATGCGGTCGTCATGGTGGAGCACATGCGGGCGGAGGGCTCGCGGGTGTGGGTGGACAGAGTCCTGGAGAAGGGCGCGAAAGTGAACGCGCAGGGGTGCGACGCGCGGGGCGGGGCAGTGGTGCTGCGGGCGGGGCAGAGCGTCGGGGTGGCGGAGACGGCGCTGCTGGCGACGGTGGGCGCGGCAGAGGTAGAGGTCTACGCGCGGCCGCGGGTGGCGATTCTGGCGACGGGCGATGAGCTGGTGGAACTGGATCAGAGTCCGTTGCCGCACCAGATCCGGAACTCGAACTCGTGGTCGCTGGCGCAGCAGGTGACGCGGGCCGGGGGGGAGGCGGTGGTGCTGGGGGTGGCGCGGGACCGGTTGGAAGAGACGCAGGCGCAGATCGGGGACGGGTTGGGCTACGACCTGCTGCTGCTGTCGGGCGGGGTGTCGGCGGGCAAGTACGACGTGGTGGAGCTGGCGCTGGCGCGCTTCGGGGCGGAGTTTTTCTTCGACCGGGTGAAGCTGCAGCCGGGGCAGCCGTGCGTGTTCGGGCGGGCGCGCGGGACGTTCTTTTTCGGACTGCCGGGGAATCCGGCGTCCACCCTGGTGTGCTTTGAAGTGCTGGCGCGGGCGGCGGTGGAGCTGTTGGGCGGGTGCGAAGAATCGTTGCTGGCGGTGACGCGGGCTCCGCTGAGCGAGCCGTTCCGGCACAAGGCGGGGCTGACGCGGTTTCTGCCGGCGCGGCTCGAAGAAGACGGGCGGCTGCGGCCGGTGCGGTGGTCGGGGTCCGGTGATGTGCCGGCGCTGGCGCGGGCGAACTGCCTGCTGGTGGCGGACGCGGAGAAGGAAGAGTACGAGGCCGGGGAGATGATCGGGGTACTTGCGTTATGAAGAACAAGCTGTCGCATTACGACGAAGCGGGGCAGGCGCGGATGGTGGATGTCAGCGCGAAAGAGGCGACGAAGCGGACGGCGCGGGCGCGGGCATTCGTGCGGATGAAGGGATCCGTGCTGAAGGCGCTGCCGGAGAACAAGAAGGGCAACCCGCTGGAGGTGGCGCGGATTGCGGGCGTGATGGCGGCCAAGCGGACGCACGAGCTGATTCCGATGTGCCACCCGCTGGCGCTGACGCACGTGGGTGTGGAGGCGACGGTGAAGCGCGACGGGGTGCTGATCGAGACGAGCGTCGCGACGACGGGGGTGACGGGTGTGGAGATGGAGGCTCTCACCGCCGCAGCGGTGGCGGCGCTAACGGTGTACGACATGACAAAGGCGCTGGACAAGGGCATCAGGATTGAACAGGTGGAATTGGTGGAGAAGACGGGCGGGAAGTCGGGGCATTACAGGCGATGATGCGGGTGGCGGTGTTGACGATCTCGGACTCGGCGAAGGCGGGGCGGAGGGAGGACGCGTCGGGGCCGGCGGTGGCGGCGCTGTGTGAGCGGCAGGGGTGGGCGGTGATTGTGAGGGAAATACTGGCGGACGAGCGCGCCGAGATTGCGGCGCGACTGGCGGCGCTGGCCGATGGGGGCGAGGCGGACGTGGTGGTGACGACGGGGGGGACGGGGATCACGGCGCGGGACGTAACGCCGGAGGCGACGCGGGACGTGCTGGAGAAAGAGCTGCCGGGGCTGGGCGAGCTGATGCGAGCCGAAGGATTGAAGAAGACGCGGCGGGCGGTGCTGTCGAGGGCGGCGGCGGGGACGCGGGGGCGGGCGCTGATCGTGAACGTGCCGGGGTCGCCGAAGGGGGCGGTGGAGTCTCTGGGTGCTATCTTGGATCTCGTGCCGCACATTGTGGAGCTGCTCAAAGGGAACACGGGGCACGGCGAAGAAACGAAACGATGCTGAAGGAGCGGACATCTAACAAAATGATGAGAAAAGCCATTCTGTGCGGAGTGTCGTGCCTGGCCGTGGCGGCGATGGGGCAGAGCATCCCGGGGATTCCGGCGCCGAAGCCGGCGCAGGCGTCGAAGCCGGCGACGCAGATGCCTGGGCAGGCGGCGCCGCAACTGCCCGTGGAGATGGCCGAGGGGCCGGTGATCCGGGCGACGGTGAACGTGGTGCTGGTGCCGACGACGGTGACGGACAACAAAGGCAAGACGGTGAACGGGCTGAAGCCGCAGGACTTCGAGTTGTACGACAACGACAGGCGGCAGGAGATCAGCCGGGACGTGGCGTTTCTGCCGCTGTCGATGGTGGTATGCATCCAGCGGAGCAACAACATCGAGGTGATGCTGCCGAAGATCCAGAAGATGGGCAACGTGATGCACGATCTGCTGATCGGGCAGGACGGCGAGGCGGCGATCCTCGCCTTCGACCACCGCATCGAGTTATTGCAGGACTTCACGCAGGACGCCGACAAGATCAACGAGGCGGTGCGAAAGATCAAGCCGGGCGGGCAGAACAACCGGCTGAACGACGCAGTGCAGACGGCGGTGCGGATGCTGCGGAACAAGCGGGACCGGCGCAAGGTAGTGCTGTTGATATCGGAGACGATGGACCGGTCGTCGGAGACAAAGGTGAAGGAAGTGGCGACGGAGCTGCAGGTATTCAACGTGGACGTGTTCACGCTGAACATCAACCGGCTGGTGACGCGGCTGACGGAGAAGCCGGAGGTGCCGCGGCCGGATCCGTTCCCGGCGGGGTCGCGGCCGTTGCCGGGGATGGCGTCGCCGGACCCGCAGACGACGGCGCAGATCTACGGCGCGCCGGGCTATGCGGTGGACTTCGTGCCGGCGATTCAGGAGATTTTCACGGCGGCGAAGGCGATTTTCGTTAAAAACCCGGCGGAGGTTTATACGAAGTTCACGGGCGGGCGGGAGTACGGGTTCACGACGGAGCGGGGGCTGGAGAACGCGATTGCGGCGATCGGGAGCGAGATCCGCAGCCAGTACATTCTGAGCTACTCGCCGAACAACAAGCTGGAGGGCGGGTTCCACCGGATCCAGGTGAAGGTGAACCGGGCGCAACTGCAGGTGCGGACGAGGCCGGGCTACTGGATGGCGGCGGTGCCGGACTAGCGGGCGGCCGCCTGCCGCAGCCGCCTTCGCCCGCCGCCTGCGCCGAGGCTACGGCGCCTACTGCGCCCAAGGGCCGTCCGAATCCTGATAGGATATTAGTGCCTCTTACTGCCATGTCAGAACAACTATCAGATATCGGACTCGTCGGCCTCGCCGTCATGGGCCAGAACCTCGCTCTGAACATTGCCGACCACGGCTTCCGCATCTCCGTGTACAACCGTACGACGGCGACGATGGAGAAGTTCGTGGCGGAAAACACGAACACACCCGGAGGGCTGGCGGGCTACGCGTCGCTGGCCGATTTCGTGGCATCGCTGAAGCGGCCGCGCCGGGTCATCATCCTGGTGAAGGCTGGCGCGGGCACGGACGCGGTGATCGACCAGCTTGTTCCGCTGATGGAGCAGGGCGACATCATCATCGACGGCGGCAACGCCAACTGGAACGACACGATCCGGCGGGAGAAGGAACTGAAGGCGCAGGGCCTGCGGTTCATCGGTTCGGGCGTGTCGGGCGGGGAAGAGGGGGCGCGCTTCGGCCCCGCTCTGATGCCGGGCGGCGATCCGGAAGCATACAAAGAGATCGAATCGATCTGGACCGCGATTGCGGCGAAGGTGGATGCCGTGACGGGCAAGCCGCTGGAAGGCGCGGCGCCGGGCAAGCCCATCGAGGGCGGCGTACCGTGCGCGACCTACATCGGGCCGGACGGCGCGGGCCACTACGTGAAGATGTGCCACAACGGCATCGAATACGGCGACATGCAGATGATCTGCGAAGCTTACTGGATGATGTCGCAGGTGCTGGGCATGCCGGCGCAGGAGTGCGGCAAGGTGTTCGCGCAGTGGAACACGGGCGTGCTGGACAGCTTTCTGATCGAGATCACGGCCGACATCCTGCAGCAGAAAGACCCGATGACGGGCGGCAGCCTTGTCGACTACATCCTGGACACGGCGGGCCAGAAGGGCACGGGCAAGTGGACGTCGGTGAGCGCGCTCGATAGCGGCGTGCCGGCGGCGACGATTGCGGAGAGCGTGTTCGCGCGGTACCTGTCGGCGGTGAAGGCCGAGCGGGTGGCGGCGTCGAAGATCCTCACCGGGCCGGCGGTGGCGTTCACGGGCGACAAGGCGGCCTTCATCCAGGCGATCCACGACGCGCTGTACTGCTCCAAGATCTGCAGCTACGCACAGGGCTTCCAGTTGATGCGCGAGGCGCAGAGGGAGTACAAGTGGACGCTGAACTTCGGGGCGATCTCGATGATCTGGCGCGGCGGCTGCATCATCCGGGCGCGGTTCCTGCAGAAGATCAAAGAAGCTTTTGATTTGAACGCGACACTGGCGAACCTGCTGCTGGACCCGTACTTCAAGAGCGAGATCGACCGCTGCCAGACGAACTGGCGGCAAGTGGTGGCCGAGGCTTGCAGGAACGGCGTTCCGGTGCCGACGTTCGCTTCCGCGCTGGCCTACTACGACAGCTACCGCAGCGAGCGGCTGCCGGCGAACCTGCTGCAGGGGCAGCGGGACTTCTTCGGCGCGCACACCTACGAGCGCACGGACCAGCCGCGCGGGAAGTTCTACCACATCGACTGGCCCGAACCGGGCCGGCCGCAGTTGGAAATGTAGCTCAGGTCGCAACTGGGATGACGGGCCGGCGTTCAGCCGGCCCGTTTTCTGTGGTGTGCCGAGCATGTTCGACAACTTGAGGGTGAAAGTCCCTTTGGCAACCTGATGGAGGTGAAATCAGAGCGAAGCGCAAGCGAGTCGTCGCGGGGCGGGGTCTGAAAGAAGCGTGGAGCAAAGGCGCGAGCCGATGAACAAGAACCGGATCAGAGGCATACGGTGCCGGACGAGCTGGCTACTGACAGCAAAGTCCATATCC
>DAHVTI010000323.1 GCA_027324255.1 Bryobacterales bacterium
GCGGGTGCTGGCGCGCGAGGCCGGGGCGGTGGACAGGATGGTGGCGGAGAGCGTGCGGATCAAGAGCGAAGTGGTGTCGGCGGACGAGCGCGAGGGCGGGCTGAGGCGGATTCTGAACTTCGGCCACACGGTGGGGCACGCCTACGAGGCCGAGACGGGCTATGCGCGCTTCCTGCACGGCGAGGCGGTGGGGCTGGGCATGATCGCCGCGCTGCACCTGTCGCGGCTGACGGGGAGGCTGGCGGACGGGCTATGCGCGGAGATGGTGGAGGCCGTGAAGCGCTACGGCCCGTTCCCGGCGCTGGACGGGATTCGCGCCGAGGCCCTGATGGCGCGGCTGGTGAAGGACAAAAAGACCATCCAGGGGTCGGTGCACTTCGTGCTGGCGACGGGGATCGGCTCGACGGAGGTGGTCTCCGGCATTGAGGAGCCACTGGTGCGGGAAGCGGTGGAAGCGTCGCTGCGATGACTCCGGCCAGGGGCACCACGCCGCGCGGCGCGGCTAATGAACGGCAGGCGGCGGAGTACGTGCGCGGCATGTTCGGCCGCGTGGCCGGGCGATACGACCTGCTGAACCACCTGCTGTCGTTCCAGGCGGACCGCTACTGGCGTTCCCGCACCGTGGCGCGGGTCGAGCACATTCTGCGGCGGCCGGGGACGCGCGTCATGGACTTGTGCTGCGGCACGGGGGACCTGTTGCTGGCGCTGGAAGCGAAGGCGGACGCGTCGGGCGTTGTTCTTGGGGGTGATTTCTGCCACCCGATGCTGGTGGAGGCGGGCCGCAAGTCCGCGCGGCGCCGCGCCGTGGCGCCGCTGGTGGAGTGCGACGCGCTGGCGCTGCCCTTCGCCGACGTCTCGCTGGACCTGATCACGGTGGCCTTCGGCTTCCGCAATTTCGCCAACTACCGGGCGGGGCTGAAGGAGCTGAACCGGGTGCTGAAGCCCGGCGGGATGCTGGCGATTCTGGAATTCTCCACGCCGCCGAACGCTGTGTTCCGCGCGCTGTACGGGTTCTATTCCCGGCGTCTGCTGCCGCTTGCGGGCGGGCTGATTTCGGGCGACGGGGAGGCGTACCGCTACTTGCCCGAATCGGTCCGCAAGTTCCCTGCGGCGGAGGTGCTGGCGGCGGAGATGGAGGGGGCGGGGTTTACGCGCGTGCGGTTCGACCGGCTGACGTTCGGGATTGTAGCGCTGCACACGGGGCTGGCGGGGTAGACCCGAATGCGGCCCGCGCGGGAACATGGATCGGCTGGGTGACCTGGGATCGGGGCGCCAGGACACACTCAGCGGCCGGCTTGGCCCTGAAACATCTCCGCGCAATGAGGTCGTCCTGCATGGCGCCAACGACGAACCGCCTTGCCTCGGCGATCATCAGCTCAGCCAGCGCCTGTACGCCGTCGTCGGAGACTAACAAGGACCTGGCATGACCTGCATTGAGATCCGATCCGGTTATGCTATGTTCAAGCTGTCTCGCAGTCGACCCAGATGCTCACCCGCCTGAAAGTCTCCGGCTTCAAGAACTTGCTCGATGTGGATGTGCGGTTCGGGCCGTTCACTTGCATCGCGGGTCCTAATGGCGTTGGCAAGTCGAACCTACTTGATGCAATCACATTCCTGAGTGACCTGGCCGACAAGCCTTTGATCGAAGCGGCCCGCTCAGTGCGCGACCAGAGCGGACGCCGGGGCGAGGTGCGGAATCTCTTTTCGAGAGTCGGAGATAGACACTCAGGCGTGATGGAGTTCCTTGTTGAGATGGTAGTGCCGCTGCAAGGAACTGACGACTTGGGGCTATCCGTCAAGGCATCCGTCAGTTTTCTCCGATACAAGTTGGAGATCAGGCACCGCCAGAACGGCGCAGCAGCCACTGGGAGTCCTCTTGAAATCAGGCACGAATCGCTAGAGCGGATCAAATTGGGCGAGGCTTGGGAGCACCTTTTATTCCCACACAACAAGAAGTGGAGGCAATCGGCCGTCAGCGGACTTGGGAGGAAACTCCCTGGCCACCGTACAGCCCCCTTCATCTCCACCAGCCTTGATGAGGGCGCGCCGGTGATCAAGATTCATCAGGACCAAACCGGTGGCCGCCCCTTGAAATACCTGGCGCCTAATTTGCCAAAGACGATCCTATCTTCCGCCGCCGCCGAGATTCCAACCGCTGCGCTGGCGAGAGCCGAGATGCGATCCTGGCGGCTTCTGCAACTCGAACCAGGCGCTCTCCGGCAACCGGACGGCTATGGCGCCGAAACGCGACTGAATTCCAATGGCGCTCATTTGGCAGCGACTCTGCACCGATTGGCATCAGCGCCTCCCGATTGGAATGCCGAACGGCAGTTGGAGCACCGGGAGGCCGTCTTCGCCCGAATCGCAAATCAGTTGAGCGAACTCATCGATGTACGCGAGATTTCCATCGCGGAGGACGACAAAAGGGAGTTGTATCAGGTAATCGTCAGGGGGCGTGATGGGACTGCACATCCTGCAATGTCGTTGTCCGACGGCACGCTGAGGTTCCTGGCGCTGGCGGTTCTGGCGGAGGACCCGAGCGAAGGGGGACTGATCTGCCTGGAGGAGCCCGAGAACGGAATACACCCGGAGCGGGTGACTTCGATGTTGGAACTGCTTCAGTCTATCGCCACCGACCCCCAACGCCCAGTGAGCGACGAGAACCCATTGCGGCAGGTGATCATCAACACGCATTCACCTGTGGTCGCCGCGGAGACACCGGCCCAGGATCTGATGTTCGCCTCTCAAGTGGACATACTGCCCGAGTTTGCCGAGGGCCCAGTGCCCGGCCTCGCGCTGCGATGCGTCTCCGGGACCTGGAGAGAGACCGCAGCCGGCATGCGGGCAGTCAGCAGAGGAACCATCCTGAACTTCCTGAAACCGGTAGCGGAGCGGGCAGTGTTCGGAGAGCGTCGTTCGCGAGCCGGGACGGCAGCCTCACGGTTGATCGACCAACCGGATCTCCAATCGACTCTGCACTTCGAGGATCCTGATTGATGCAGATTCGGTTCACCTTGGTGAGCGAGGGAGGATCCGATCGTGTCCTGTTGCCTTTGATCCGCTGGGTGCTGCGTCAGGCGGCCGGACAACACACATACGAAGGCCGTTGGCCCGATCTCCGAAAGCTGAGGAAGCCCCCGAGAACGCTCTCTCAGCGCCTGGCTGCCGCGCTGCATCTGGAGCCTTGCGATCTTCTGTTCGTTCATCGGGACGCGGACTGTCCCGATCCGGACCCCAGACGGAACGAAATCCGACAAGCCGTGACGAATTTGGCTGGTCTCGAAATACCGCCCGCCATCTGCGTCGTGCCGATCCAGATGTCCGAGGCGTGGTTCTTGTTCGACGAGGCCTCCATTCGCCGTGCCGCAGGCAATCCGCGGGGGAGAGAGCCGCTGCAATTGCCGAGGCTCTCGGACGTGGAAGACAGGGCCGATGCCAAGACGATCCTTCAGTCCGCCTTGCGCGCCGCGAGCGCCACGGCCGGCCGTCGAAGAAGATTCCTTGACACAAGTCGAGCCTACCACCGTGTCGCCGAGTTGATCGAAGACTACTCACCATTACGCCAGTTGAGTGGATTCCGATCGCTCGAGGATGATCTCCATGCCGTGCTTCAAGACAAAGGCTGGATCTAACCCGGACCGGCCGCCATTCCCCGCTTGAACCGGCGCTATTCTTCCAGGGCTTTTTCGATCAGGCGATCGAGTTCCTGCTGCGCCAGCGCCGTGCTGATGAAGAGCTCCTGGCGCGCGCCGGCGGCCAGGGCGATGGCTTTCCAGCCGTTCTGGACCGGGACGGTGATGCGCACCTTCACGGCGCCGCGGGCGTCGCGCACGGGGCGGATGACGCCGGGGATGATGGAGCGGATTTCGTCATGGGCCAGCAGGCGCTCGAGCACCGGCCGCAGCCCGCCGATGATGCTGTGCTCGATCTTGAGCTTGTTCCGGTGGGCGCGCAGCCGCATCTTACTTGAAGCGTCTCCTGAGGAGGAAGTCCACGGCGAAGGCGCCGTTTTCGTCCTTGATGGCGATCATCGACCACTGGCGGTTCAAGTCCCACTCGATCTGCACCACCTGCTGCTGGGAGCGGTTGAGATTGGTGATGTAGGTGAGAGTGATGTCGCGGGAGATGGACTGCTCGATGGAGAGGCGCGCCTGGGGAAGGTTGTCGACGCCGGTGGCGCTGGGATCGATGCGGATGCGGCTGGCGCCGAAGAAGCGCTCCGTGCGGCTGTTCAGGCCGGCGCTGAGGGCGGTGCCGAGCAGCGTGTTGGAGGCGGTGGAGTTTTCCATGACGGTCTGGCTGCGGATGCTGTCGGAGGTGGCCACGGAGCTGGTGGTGGAAGCCGGGGCGCGGCCGACGGTGAGCAGGGCGAGGATTTCGGACGACTGCAGCGGCGGCTCGGACCGGTAGTTGACGTTGAGGCGGCTGAGCGGTCCGCTGACGTTGAGGTAGACGGTGATGCCGCGGACGCGCGTTTCCAGGTCGAGGTCGATCTGCGGCTGGACGACGGCGGTATTGAAGAACAGCACCTCGCCGCGGGAGATGGTGTAGCGGTTGCCGAAGAAGTTCACCTGGCCCTGGTTGGCCTTGATGCTGCCGAGCAGGATGGGCTTGGCGGGGCTGCCTCGCAGGCGCAGGTCGGCTTCGGTCTGGAGGTCGGAGGTGTAATTGCTGAGGAAGACGGCGTCGGGCGAAGTGCGGACGCGCACGTCGAACAGAAGGTTGCGGAGGAACTCGTTCTGCACGGCGGCGGCGGGCAGGGGGTTGCCGGTATTGCCGACGAGGCTGGCGAGGTCGCCGGCGATGATGAAGCCGCTGCGCTTGATGGTGATGGTGCCGGCCAGCAGGCTGCGGGCGGCGGAGCCGGTGAGGGTGAGGTCGGAGTCCAGCGTGGTGCTGACGCCTTCGGGGTAGCGGACGCGGACGTCGCGCGTGGACATCTGGAGGCGGTAGGAGAGCTCGCCGCGGCTGAGGCCGGCGAAGCCCGTCAGGTTGAACC
Source organism: Bryobacterales bacterium (assembly GCA_027324255.1). Taxonomy (GTDB): domain Bacteria; phylum Acidobacteriota; class Terriglobia; order Bryobacterales; family Bryobacteraceae; genus Paludibaculum. Next base: position 5,000 of record DAHVTI010000323.1, read on the forward strand.
GGCCGCCGCCGGTGACGCCGGCCAGCTTCTCGATATTGGCGCGGTTCTTGTCGAAGAAGATGGTGCCTTCGGCCTTCTCCACGCCGTTGGCGATGTCCTTGAGGAAGAAGGAGGCGTTGTGGATGTCCATGCGCCCGCTGAGCTGCGGGTCAGCGGCGGCGCCGCGCAGCGCGGCGGTGACTTCGGCCGAGCCGGCGGCTATCAGCTCCCTGTAAAAGGAGCCCAGGACGGCGAGGTTGGCGGTGCCTTTGACGTCGAGGTTCCAGGGCGAGCGGGCGCCGGGGACGTAGGAACCGGTCAGCGCCAGGTCGGTTTCGAGCGCGGTGAACTGGGCGTTGCGCACGCGAACGGCGGACTGCTGGAGTTCGAAGACCAACGGGCCGTTGTTGCGCAGAGTGAGGCCGCTGGGATCCACCTGGGTTTCGAGCAGCTCCTGTTCCTGGGGCCGCACCTGCAACTGGCTGATGGTGGCCTGCGCGGTGAGCTTCCGGGTGTCGCGCAGAGGCCCGCTCCAGGTCAGGCCGCCCTCGAAGAAGCCGCGCACGGGCCACGGTTCCCCGGCGGCGTCCAGAATGTCGCGCAGCAGGCCGAAGGAGACGCGCGGCAGCTTCACGGTGCCCGCGGAGACGTAATCGCCTTTCAGCTCTACCCGGCCCGCGGCTTCGACCACCCCACGCGGCAGCTCCAGGCTGGCCTGGAGCGTCATGACGCCGCCCTGGGTTTCGCCGCTGGCGCGCAAAGCGCCGAGCTGGCGGGCGCCGGCGCGAACGGCGGGCGCCGAGAGGGCGCCGCTGAGCGAGTGGAGATCGATGCTGCCCTCGGCGATGGAGAGATCGGCGGCAAACTCGCCGCCGACAACGGCCTGCACGGCGGGGCTCTGAGGGAAGACCGTTTCCCAATCGGTGGTTCGCAGGCCGGCCAGCGTTCCTTTGAAGCGGACGCGGCCGTTGCGGAAGTCGCCGGCCGGATGGGTCCATTCGCCGGCCATGGCGGCGCGGGCCGCGCCTTCCTCCAGCACAGCCTGCCACTGGCCGTCCCGGGCGAGCGCGATCTCGCCCTTCGCGGGCTGCAGCTTCTCCGCCCCGAGAGAGCCGCCGGCCAGGCTGAAGCGGGCCTTGCCCCACGGGGCGCCGGCGCTGCCGGAGAGGTCCACGGAGGCTTCGAGCGTTCCTCCGGCCCGCGCCTGGACGTGCATCAGCCGCAGCAGCCTGGAGACGTCGCCCTGGTGCAGCCGCAGCGAGGCCTGCAGACTGCCGGCCGTGCCGGGCGTCCAGCCGTCGAGGCCGAGGGTCAGGTTCCCGCTGACGCTGGCCGCCTCCTGCTTCACCTGGATGCCGGTGAGCTGGAGCCGGCCGGGCGCCAGCGCGATTTCCGCCTCCGCGCTATCGAAGCGGATGTCCTCCAGGACGGCGTTGGTGACGGAGGCGTGGCCGCGGATTTCCGGCTCGGCCAGCGGCCCCGTCACCACGGCCTCGGCCCGCGCGGTGCCCTGCGCCAGGGAGAGGGGCAGCACGTAGCTCTCGCGGTGGAGCAGCATGGCCACGACGGGCTCGACGTCCCTGAGCCGCGTGGCGAAGAAGCCCGCCTCCATGCGCCGGCCCAGAACGCCGTGGAAGTTCACGCGGGCCGAGTCAGTGGCGAGGAAGGAGGAGCCGAAGTCGATGCAGGCGCACTCCTGGCCCCAGTCGAGGTTCAGCTCGCCGGAGAGCGGCAGCTCGCCTGCGGCCGGCGCCACGCTGAGCGCCGCCGACATGCGGCCGCCCTGCAGTCCGTCTTTCGTGAGCGCGCCGGAAAAAGACACCGGCCCGGCGATTTCGCCGTTCCAGGCGTAGGGGCGATCCAGGAACGCGGCCTGCAGGTTGTCCAGCCGGACCTCTTCCGCCTCGCCTTCCATCTGAAAACGGCGCCAGTTTTCGAGGCTCGCGGCGCCGCGCCAGCGGCCGTAGGGACTGTCCAGCACCAGGCCGCGCAGGTCCAGGCGGTCCGGCGTGAGCGCGAAGCGGGCGGCGGCGGACACGCGCCTGACTTCGAGCGCCTTGGTCTTATAGCCCAACTGCTGCGCCTTCAGCTCCCCCTGCACTTTCCATCCACCGGCGTGGTCGTAGGCCGCTTCACCCTCGGCGGTGCCGAAGCCCTCCTGCACGGGGCTGTGGGGGATGTCGCGGAGCAGCGCCGCGGCGCGGTAGTTCACGCGCAACCGCGGCTGCTTCCAGTCTTCCAGCGAGCCGCTGAATTCCACGCGGCTCTCGCCCAGCCGGGCGGAGCCATTTTCGATTTGCAGGCGGCTGCCTTCGAGCCACGCCGCCACTTCCACCTGCGGATGGAGATCGCCGGGCAGCCGCACCTGGCGGGCCGAGACCTGCGCGCGGTAGCGATTGCCGCGGGCTTCGTAGCTCAGCCCGGCGTCAAACCCTTCCGCCTGCACCTCGAACTCGCGGCCGCGGCCCGCGAACTCGAAGTAGCCATCCCTGGCCGCCAGCCGGCCGATCTTGAGGCGGATCAGATCTTCCACGAAGCTGCCGCTCTGGCGGGGGCGGCCGGTGGAGGGCAGGTTGGTGCCGCCGTCGTCGTAGACGTAGATACGGACCCGCGGCTTCACCACGGTGAGTTCGCGCAAGCGCACGTTGCGGCCCAGCCAGGAGAGGACCTGGGCGCCTGCTTCAATGGATTCGACCTGGAGGAACGGTTCCTGCCCTTCCCGCTCCTTGCCTCGGAGGACGAAGCCGGCGGCGCGGACGCGCAGCCGCAGCAGGTCGAAGTCGAGCGACCGGAGCGAAGAGCGGCCGCCGGTGGCGCGATCCACTTCCTCCACCACGCGCGCGCGGGCCTTCTCCCTGGCCCAGTCGCTTTGGACGAAGAGGAGCGCGGCGGCCATGCCGCAGGCGGCGGCTCCTGCCGCGATGCCTCCTCGCCTGAGCCAGCGTGTCATTTCGCCGCCCCTCCCACTTTAAAGGCTTCCGGGAAATAGGTGACGCGCAGGCTTTCGCGCATGCGCGCCAGCCATTGCTCCATGGCCACGTTCGTCTTCCGGGTGGTCACGATGCGCAGCACGGCGTCGCGCACTTCGTCGAGCGGCGGCACCGCCGCGCCCGGGTTCAGTTTACGGTACTGCGCGGAGTACTCATCGCGGTAGTACTTCTCCACTTCCTCGTCCGTCACCTGGACACCCGGCGCGAAGCGGTACTCGATGAAGCGCGCGACGCTGAGGCGCCACTGCATTTCGCGCTTGAAGTCGTCCTCGCTGAAGCCCAGCTTGTGAATCTCGCCGAGCAGCCGCTCCCGCGTGCGGCCGGACTGCTTCAGGTAGCGCTCGATGGCCGCCTCGGCCTCAGCCATGGTGGGCGGTGTGTAGCGGCTGAGCTCGATCTCGCGGAGCACGATGGCCTGGTCGATGAGGCGGGCTGCGGCGCGCCGGCGGTTCTCCTCCGTGTCCTGCACCGGATCGCCGGAGGCGAGCGTCTCCAGCCGCAACTGGCGGAGGATGGCGCTGAGCGTCACCACCTGCTGGCCGGCGGAGACGGCGACACGGTCCAGCACCTCTCCGGCCGGCGCGGCGGCGGCCAGAAGCAGAGCCAGCAGGATGGATCGCGTCGTCATCAGAAAGTCTGCCCGATGGAGAAGTGCCACTGCAGCGGACTGACGCGCTGCGGCACGTTGTACCGGCCCGTGCCGTTAATCAGGTCGTCGCGGCTGCCCTCGAAGCCTACGAAGCGCGGCGAGTTGGGCGCATAGCCGACGTCAAAGCGGACCGGGCCCACCGGCGTCTTGATGCGGAAGCCCAGGCCCATGGAGTGCACCATGTAGTTGAGGTCCCGCCGGTCGCGCTGGTGGTAGCGGAAGCTGATATCGTCGAGCGTCGAGTAGACGTTGCCCATGTCGTGGAAGATCACGGCGCCGATGCTGCGGCCGATGAGGGGGAAGCGCAGCTCGTGCTGGAAGAAGAGGAAGGCCTGGCCGCCGATGGGGAAGCCGGTGACGAGGTCGCGCGGGCCGGCCTGGTTGTCGGGGAAGCCGCGGTGGGTGGAGGCGCCGCCGGCGTAGAAGTTTTCGGGCAGGGGCACCGGCAGGCCGGAGAGGTTGTAGAGCCAGCCGAACGACGCCGCGCGGGCGAAGGTCACGTCGCGGTTGAGCGGGTGGTAGGAGGAGTTGCGCGCCACCAGGCGCGTGTAGTTGGTGCTGGAGGTGGCGAAGTGCGGCGCGTAGCCGAAGTCGAGGGTGTTGTAGTAGCCCTTGTGGGTTTCCACCGGATCGTCGCGCCGGTCGTGGATGAGGGAGCTGGAGAGGGCGATGGTCTTAACCGGCTGCGAGTAGATGGGGATGAGCGAGGGGTCGATCTTGAGCGTGTTTTCGTCGATGAAGACGAAGCGCGCGGTGGCGCGGTACTGGACGTTGATGGTGCGCGAGACGCGCTGCCCCACCTGCACGGAGCTTTCCGTGCGCTTGGAGGTGAAGGTGCGGACATCGCGGGAGCGGTCGAGCAGGGAGCTGAAGGTGAGGTTGACGTTCTGGTTGCCGCGGAACTGCGGGGCCAGGTAGCTGAGCAGCAGGCGCTGCTGGATGTTGGAGGCGCGCAGCGTGGCGCTGGCCGTATGAGCGAGGCCGAAGATGTTGGAGCGGGTGACGCCGATCTGCCCGCGCGGGGCGAAGCCAGCGCTGCCGGCCGGGGCGTTGAAGTTGTTGCCTCCGCCGATGCGGCCCATCTCCGCGCCGAAGCCGAAGATGACCGAGTACTTCTTCGCTTCTTCCATCTGCATGAGGATGTACTTGTTGCGCTCGTGCCCGTCGGGGTTCTGCACGGCCACGTCGACTTTGGCGAAGATGCCGAGGTCGTACAGGCGCCGCTGCGATTCCACCATGGCGCTCTGGGAGAGCGGCTCGCCGGGCTGGGGCACGATCCTGCTTCTGACCAGGTCAGGCCGCGTGGCCACCAGTCCGTTCACCAGCACTTCGCGCACGAAATAGCGCCTGCCCTCGCGCACGACGTACTTGAGCTTGACGCGGTGGGCCTGCTGGTCCGGCGTTACGGTGGCGTCGAACGTGGCGTCGGGGTAGCCGTTGTTGAAGTACCAGTTCAGGATGGCGTCGCGGTCCGCCGCCACGCTGGCGATGGAGTACGGCTGCCCGCGCTGCGAGGTCAGCAGGCTGTGGATTTCGTCCAGCAGCTTCAGGTCCACGCCGGTCATGTCCACTTCGGTGACGAACCACTGGGGGCCCTCCGCGATTTCGATCCTGGCGGCGATGCCGGTCGCCTTGCCTTCCCAGTTCCGCACCACCTCCGCCTTCACCGCCACATCCCGGAAGCCGTTGGTCCGGTAGAGCCCTTCGATGGCTTCGCGGTCCTGCTCCAGCAGGTCCGGGCTGAAGCGCCCGCGGCGGTACCGGGGGAGGCGCGCCGGAATGATGCCGAGCCGTTCCCGGATGGTCGCTTCGTCGAAGTACTCGTTGCCGCCGATGAGCACCTTGACCAATCTGTACCTCGGTCCGCGCTCGACGTGGTAGCGGAGGGTCTGCGGGCCGCTGCCCGTCTCCTGCTGATCGTAGGTCACCCTGGCGTCGAAGTATCCCATGTTGTGGAACTTGCTCTCCAGGTTCCGCTGCCCCTCCACCAGAAGCTCGCGGTCCACCGTACGCTCCTGGAAGATGGGAATCAAGCGCCGCAGTTCGCCCTGGCCCACCTTGGTGCCCAACGTCTGCACGCGGACGCGCGGGCCGGACTCGATCTCGAAACGGGGCGACACGAGCTCTTGGTCGGGCAGGTACCCCATTTCCTTGAGCAGGACCGTCGCCCGCAGGTATCCGGCCTTGCGGTAGGCATCCTGGATGCGGCTGACGCCGCGCTTGACGCGCGCGTCCGATACGGGCTGCCAGCCGTGGAGGCCAAACCAGCGCTGCCAGCCGGTGAGACGGATCAGCTTTTTCTCGCTGAGCGCCAGGTTGCCGGAGAAGGACGGCCGGGAGAAACGCGCCCGCTGACCGGGATCGACGTTGAAGCGGATACTCATTTCTTCCGTCTCCGGCCTTTCCACGGTTTCGTAGGAGACCTTCGCGAAGTAGAAGCCGTTGGCGCGCAGCACGTCCTGAAGGCTGCTGACGGCGTCCGGCAGCATTCTCTCGTCGAAGGGTTCCCCGAGGTTCATCTTGGTGCTGTTGGTGAGCTGCGCGGGGTTGGGCGGCTCGGGCGCACCGGCCACGCGGACGCCGCTGATGAAGTACGCCGGCCTGGTGCGGAAGGTCAGCTCGACACCATCGGGGGTGGTTTCGGCCTCCACAATGATGTCGCTGTAGCGGCCAGTGGCCCACAGCCGTTCGATGGCTTTGCTCAGCTCGATTTCCGCCAGCGTATCGCCCGGGCGCACCTGCAGGGTGAGGCCCAACTGATCGCGCGTGAGCGGCTGTTTGGCCGGCTCGAAAAGAATGGACGCGATGCGCTGGCCGTAGAAAGAGGATGGGCCGCGCTGGCCCGCTGCTCCGGCGGCTGCGGCGAGCAGGCACAGCAACACTGCCGCGGTTGTCCTGAGCCCGTTCACTGACTGTCATCTTAACAGCCTCGATTGCTACGATTTGAAAAGATGACCGACTCCGACCGGGAACGCTACAGCCGCCAGATTCTCCTTCCGGGCATCGGCCAGGACGGGCAGGAGCGTCTGCGGCAGGCCACCGTGGCCGTTATCGGCTGCGGCGCCCTGGGGGCGTTTCAGGCCGGCGCGCTGGCCCGCGCCGGGGTGGGGCGGCTGCTGCTGATCGACCGGGATTTCGTCGAGACCAGCAATCTGCAGCGGCAGTGGCTCTACGAAGAGGCCGACGCGCGCGAGGGTTTGCCGAAGGCCGTCGCCGCCGCCCGCGCCGTGTCCCGCATCAACTCGTCCGTTTCCGCCGAGCCCCTGGTGGCCGACCTCTCTCCGGACACCGCCGCCGAGCTGACCGAGGGCGCCAGCCTGCTGCTGGACGGCACCGACAACTTCGAGACGCGCTACCTGATCAACGACCTGGCGGTGGACCGCGCCATCCCCTGGATCTACGGCGGGGCGGTGGGAACCTACGGGCTGTCCATGCCGGTCGTCCCCGGCGTCACCGCCTGTTTCGAGTGCGTCTACCCGGAGCCGCCCACGGGCCCGCAGCCGACGTGCGAGACGGCGGGCGTCCTGAACACGATCACGGCCCTGGTGGCTGCCTGGCAGGTCTCGCTGGCCCTTCGCCTGCTGTGCGGCCACCCGGTGGAGCCGCGCATCACGACATTCGACGCGTGGAGTTCGGTGACGCGGCAAGTGTCGATGCCTGCGCGGGATCCGGAGTGTCCGGCGTGCGGGCGGCGGTCATGCCGGCATCTGCATGGAGAGGGGCGGGTGCCGATCAGCCTGTGCGGGCGGAACGCCGTGCAGATCCACGACCGGCGGAGGCCGATCGACCTGGCGGAGCTCGCCGGCCGGCTGTCACCCCTGGGCGAGGTGCGCTTCAACGGCTTTGCGCTGCGGTTTGTGACGCCGCCGTACGAGATGACTGTGTTTCCCGACGGCCGGGCGATCATCAAAGGGACGCAGGACCCGGGGCTGGCGCGGAGCCTGTATTCCCGCTACATTGGCAACTGACGCCGGCCCGGGGTCGGTTACACTCAGAGAAGCGGGCGGTTAGCTCAGTTGGTTAGAGCGCCTGCCTTACAAGCAGGAGGTCGGGGGATCGTGACCCTCACCGCCCACCAGCCCCCTTCCCTCGGCTCGGCGCCTCTTATGCGAGTCTCCGCGCGCCTGCCGGCGCGGAATCAGGTCAGGCGGCTCAGGTATTTGTACTTGGTCG
>DAHVTI010000335.1 GCA_027324255.1 Bryobacterales bacterium
AAAGAGTCCGTCTTGTCCCGGGCCAGGGGCCGGTCCAGGGCCGATAAAGAGTCCGTCCTGTCCCGGGCCAGGGGCCGGTCCAGGGCCGATAAGGAGTCCGTCCTGTCCCGGGCAGGGGGCAGGTGCAGGGCTAATCCCCAGAGGCAGAGGGGCATAGCCCGGGAGCGCCACGGCGGCAACGGAAACCCCCATTGCGACCAGAACGCCCACCGCCAGCATGCAAATTCGTTTCATCATGGTGGTTACCTTCGACAACAGTTACGCAGTCCCGCGCTCTTAACGGAATCCGCGCTTAGTACCTGAGTTCTCAGGTCTGTCCCTCATCCTAGTGAAGAACTATTGCTCCATGCCATAGGATTACTCCGAATTACTCGTTCAGATCTTTACCTTAAGGCATCTAAGTGATTGATGAGAAATGGTGATGCTGCCGTCCTGGTACTCCCAGCGCTGTCAGTAGTTAGCAAACCAGCGGCAGGGTGGCAGCGTTGCGGAAAGCGGGGTGCTGGCTCTGGCGGGAGCAGAAGAAGGGGCTATCACCGGCGGGTGCACCAGCCGGCATACATCAGGCGGGAGCAAAAGGAAGGCCGCGCGCGGCTACGGCTCACGCGGAGAGAAGAAGGAGGCGGGGTCGGTGGCGTCCTCGATGGTGATCGGCGCCCGGGCGCGGGAGCGCCGGCCGGGCCAATCGAGCCGCATGTCCTTGCAGACTTCGTCGAGCATCGTCAGCGTAGTGACCTTCTTCTCCACGGCGAAGGCGGTCAGCAGCAGGTTGTCGCAGATGGCGTTGATCAGGCGCGGAATGCCCTGGCTGCGCAGGTGGACTTCCTTCAGCACCTCGTCCGGAAACACCGTCTGGTCGGGCATGCCGGCTTTCTTCAGCCGCGAGCAGATGTATTCATTGGACTCGGCCAGGGAGAACGGCGTCAGGCTGCAGCGCAGCACAATGCGCTGCTTCAACTGGCGCAGGTTCGGGGCGTCCAGCTTACGGTCCAGTTCCGGTTGGCCGGCCAGCACGATCTGCAGCAGCTTTCCCAGCCGCGGATTTTCCAGGTTCCCCAGCAGGCGGATCTCTTCGAGCACGTCCCAGTCGAGGTTGTGCGCCTCGTCCACGATCAGCACCGTGGTGCGCCCTTCGTTGGCCTGCTGGATCAGCAGGTGGTTCAGCGCGAAAAGCACTTCGGTCTTGGACTTCACCGAGCAGCGCAGGTCCAGGTCGTAGGCGATCATCTCGAAGAACTGCTCGGTGTTGATGCGCGAGTTGAACAGGAAGGCGAACTCGATGTACTGCGATTCCAGGTAGTCGCGCAGGCATTCGAGCATCGTCGTCTTGCCCGTGCCCACTTCGCCGGTCAGGACGATGAAGCCCTTGCGGCTATGCACGCCGTAAATGAGGTTGGCCAGCGCCTCCTCGTGCTGCGGGCTCCGGTACAGGAACGCAGGATCGGGGCTCAGATTGAATGGATTTTCCCGAAATCCAAAGAAGGCATTGTACATAGTTAGATCCGGCCCCAAGAGATGGCCACCCGGGACGGTGGGTTTGCCTTCCGTCTGCCGCGGCGTATCAGCCTCATTCTAACATGGACCATCGGCTGGATCCGGCTTCGGGATTAGGGCCGGACCCGGTTGAAAACTCGGTGGAAGTACCAGTCCCCTCAATCTTTTTCGAAGGTGAGCTCAGCCCAGCCCGGCAGCGCCCCCGGCTGGTCGTTCAGGAACACGATGCGCCGCGTCTTGGGGAAGGGAAGCCCCGTGCGCAGCACCGGCGAGTACACCGGCAGCGCGCGCAGGATCTGGCGGAACGGATCCGTGCCCACGTCCGCGCTGGCGGACTTGGCCGGCAGGCCCGTGCCCCAGCCGAAGCAGACCAGGCAGCCCCGGCCCTCTTCCCTGACCGTTTGCAGCCGCGCCTCCAGCCGGCCGATCGAGTCGGCGACCAGCGCGAGGCCGGTCGCTTCGGCGTAGCGCCGCTGCACTTGCAGCAGTTGTCCGGCCGCCGCGTTGGCCGCCGCCGCGCACTGCCGCCAGCCGCAGGGCTCCTTCCAGCGCAGGGCGCGCAGCATCTCGGGATGCGCCAGGGCGGCGCTCTCGTCGAAGACGCCTTCAAACACCGTGCCCGGCGCGGCCATCTCGGCGAAGTGCGGCGTCGAGTCCGACGGGCGGCGGCTTTCCACCGCGCCGCGCGGGCTCATCTTCCAGCCCAGTTCCAGGCGCTTGCCGCGCTCCAGCAAGGTCGAGGTGCGCAGCAGGTAGATGCGCGTGGCCCCGCCCGGCGCAATCGGGTCCGAGTCGCCCAGCAGCAGCGACCGCGTGCGGGCCGAGCCGCCGCTGCCCAGCACCATCGCCTCCAGCGCCAGCGCCGGCTGGCGCGGCGCCCGTTCGGCAGCCTGGAGCTTGGCGCCCAATTGCTGCCACTGGCCCTGCGAGGCCCGTTCCATCAGCAGAGCCGTGCGCAGCGGGCCTTTCAGCGCGCTGCCCGGCACGTAGATGCCGCCGGCCGGCGCCACAGCGAAGGTGGGGATAAACAGGTGCTCGGGCGAGGTGCGGGCGTAGTACTGCGCGGCCGACGGGTGCTCGAACGGAATGCGCCGGCTGGCGTAGTTCTGGGCGTAGCCGCCCCACGAGGCGAAGTCCAGCTTCTCGGCCTTGCGGATCTGGTTCAGGTAGGTGTCCAGCCGTGGACCCTTGGCCAGCAACTGGAAGATGCGGCGCTGGTCCAGCACGTTCACCTGGTCCTTCCAGACCATGTAGTCGATAGGCGACAGCTTCTGTCCGTCGCCGGCCAGCAGCGGAGTCAAGACGGTGAGGCGGTAGCGGTTCATTCGGTCACCGGCCAGGGAATGGGAAGCGCCACGGCATAGCCGGCGCGGTATACGGGATGCGGGCAGCCTTCGGGAGCGACGTTGCGCGCCGCGCCCACCGGCGGCTTGCCGCACACCACTACGGACCCTTCCGCCAACAGGCGGCTGGAGAGCTTCTGCCGGCCCGCGCCGCGCGCGCTCGCCACGCGGCCGGAGCGGCTCGCCAACTGGTAGTTGCCCGCCGCCCAGCGGACGTCGTCGGATTCGGCGGGGCTCAGCAGCGAGAGCAGCCACCAGGCGTCGCTGCGGGCGGCGGATGCACCGGCGCCGAACAGCAGTTCCGGCAGCAGCCCGGGCTGGAAATCGACGCTGCGCGAGCGGCCGAAGCCGCGCGAGCGCAGTCCGCCCAGCCCGCTGTCGGCCAGCAGGCGGAAGGCGGCTTGAATCTTGGGAGCCCACACGGCGTAGGTGGTCTGGCTCGAGAACTGCGCCGCGCACCACAGCCCGGAGGCCGGGGCGAACTGCACGCAGGAGACGGCGTGCGGCGCGACGTTTCCGCCGGTCAGGCGGTCCACGGCGGCGCTCGAACGCAGCAGGAAGCGGAACGGGCCCGTCGCCGAGCGGCTCGCCGCCGGCACCAGGCAGCCGCTGGGGCCGTCCACCGCCCACTGGTCTTCGGCGGGCGCGCTGCCGGCCAGCAGGTCGGCGATCACGGAAGTGGGCAGCAGCGTTGCGCCCTTCCACCGCACCTTCGCCGGCCCGCCGTTGGGCGGCCACAGCCCGGCCGGCGGCGGTGCGTAGAGATAGCCGCGCTGCCAGGGGAAGGCCGAGCTGAAGCGCACGGCCGGTTCGGCAAACGGAGACGCGGTGGCGGTGAGCCACTCTTCCAGCAGGCCCAGTTGCTCAAAGGCGAGCGAGACGGCCGAGTAGAGGCTGTCGCTGTGCAGGATGGCGGACGCCTCCAGGCTGGCGCCGGAAGCCGGGGCGAGGCGCCAGGGCGTGGAAGGCCGCAGCCGGATGAGCAGGGCAGGGTTCATCGAGGTCCACCCGTTCAGGCGAGCTTTTCGGCGAAGCCGGCTTCGCGCACTGCCGCATGCAGGCCGGCGGTGGAGGCGGCGGAATCGACCAGAACCTGTTCGGTGTCGCCGGCGGCGTAAAAGCCCTTGCCGCGCCAGGTGAGCTTCCAGTTGGAGAAGCTGACCCTGCCGCTGCCGCGCGAGCCGCCGCCGCCGAGGGCGTCGTCTTCGAGCAGACGCAGGCCCTGCACGAAGGCGGCGACGAGTTCGCGGTCCTCGGCGCACAGGATGTCGATAACGAAGCGCACCTTGAAGCGCGCGCCGGCCGGAACGCGTTCGAGCGTGCGGGCGTTGGACTGCGCGGTGATGCGGTCGATGGCGCTCTCGCTCTTCACCTCGGTGAGTTCATCGTCGAGGTTCTCGCGCATTTGCGTGCTGATCGAGTCGAGGTCGAGCGGCGCGTCGTAGGCGGTGAGGCGCGCGGGCGAGGCGGCCGAGGACTCGAAGGAGTCGCCGGAGACGCGGTCCATGCGGCCCGGGTTGCGGCCGAACAGCAGGCCGATTTCGTCGCCCGGCTCGTCGCTCTGGTGGATGCGCACTTCCTGGCCGCGGCGGCGCGAGAGGAAGACGAGGTCGGCGGGCGAGACCAGTCCGCCGGCCTGTTCGAGCAGGCTGCGGATGCGGCCGCGCAGGCTGCTGCCGGGCACGTAGGGGCGGCCGAAAGCGTCCTTGACCACCGGGTTGTCGGCGCCGCCGAGGTCGAGCGAGCCTTTGCCGGCGCCGATGTGGAGGCCGGTTTCGCAGGTCATCTCGCCGTCGAGCAGGAGCTTGCCGATCAGGCCGAGCTTGGTGGAGGCGGTGTGAGAGCTCATGAAAAACTCCGGAATCTTCCTTATTGGGGCTTACTCGTTATAGGCGACGATCGCCTCGAAGAGGTCGCGGAACCGGTCGTAGCCGCGAGCCTCGTTTTTGCGCGTGACCTGCAGCAGCAGGCGCTCGAGCGGGTCGAGGCTGCGGAGCTGGTGGCGCGCGATGGTGTAGGCGAGGCGGGCGCGCAGCATGACGAAGTGGTGCTGGCGCTCGCCTTCGGAGGCCCGGCACGCCCGGCGCACGGCGCTGTAGAGCCGCCGCAACTGGCTGCGGGTGCCGGAATCCATGTCGCGCATGCGGGCGACGATGGCGTGGGCCTGGTTGTCGAGGTACAGGCTGTCGGCGACGAGCTTTTCGATGTCGATGTCGGCGGGCGGCTCGGGGCCGCGTCCGCCGCCGCCGGGGCGCTGGTCGCGCGGGCCGCGGCGCTCGCCGCGGTCTGCTCCGCGCTCGGGGCCGCGTTCGGGGCGCTCGCCGCGCGGGCGGTCGTTACGGTCGCCGCGCTCGGGGCGCTGGCCCTGGCGCTCGCGGCGCTCGCCGGCGGGCTTGCCGGCCGGCTTTTCAGAGGGTTTCTCCGCGGGCTTGGGGGCAAGCGCTGCGGCAGGCGCTTCCGCCGGGGCTTCCACCGCCTCCGGTGCGGGCTCCGGCGCCGCTTCCGGCGCGGGCTCAGGCGCGGGCGCCGGGGCTTCCGCGGCCGGTGCGGCGGCGGGTTCGGCGGGGGGCGGCGCGGCCGGGGTTTCTTCCGGGGCGTTCTGTTGCGGTTCGAGTTCGCTCATATTACTCAGCCTCTTCCGTGATGCGGGCCCATTCGAGGGCGACGCGGCCCGAAGGCCGCAGCTTCAATTGCGCCTGTCCGCGGGTGAGGAAGGCGGACAGGACGCCGTTGCGGGCTTTCTGAAATTCCTTGTTCCGTTCGGGGCCGTCGAGGACCCGGTTGAGCCGGCGGTGCAGGCGCCAGGGGCGCTGCTGGTTTTCGACAAGGCGCCGGGAGCCGCGCGCCGGCAGGGCGCGGTCGGTTTCGCGATAGAAGGAACCGAGCTCGCCGAGGAACTGGGGCGAGCAGCCGAAGTCGTGGACGAGGCGCAGCATGACGTCCTTCAGTTCGGCGGCCTCGGTGAGCTGTTTCCAGTCGAGGACGCGGCCGAAGACGCAGATGCAGTCGCGGCCGGCGCTCTTGGCGGCTTCGAGCAGCCGTCCGGCTTCGGTGTAGACGCTGGCCGGGCAAGCCTCGACGAAGGGCGCGAGGGCGACGGCCATGGAAAGGGTTTTGCCTTCGGCGCCGGGAAACTCGCGGAGGAACTCTTCGGAGGAGCGCTGGAAGAGGCGCTCGATCTCGCGGGCGAAGGGCACGAGGACGTCGGCCGAGCCGGCGATGGCGAACTCATCGCCGCCGGTGTAGAGGACGGTGACCTTGGAGACGTAGGCGTTCTGGGAGCAGAGGAGCTGGACTTCGCCGGCGAATAACTGCTTGAAGAAGACGGAGAGCTGGATGTGCTCCTCGACGGTCTGGGCCTTGCGGAGGCGGGCGGTGAACTGGTCGGTATCGCCGCGCAGGATGCCCCAGGCTTTGCCGCCGCTGGAGCGGGCGGCGAGATGGGCGAGCGAGGCCTGGCCGTCGCCGGAGGCGGCGCAGTGGGTGGCGATCCAGTAGGCTTCGCCCTCGCGGCGGAGGAGGCCTTCGGCCTCAGGGTCCCACACGGCGGCGGCGGAATCGGGCAGCGCCTGGTGGAGAGCGGCGAAGAAGGGGTCGAGATCGGCGGGCTCGAAAGGCTCGAAGAGGCCGCCGGGCTCCAGGGCGTCGGGGCCGCGCCAGCGATCCATGGCTTCGTCGAGCCGCTTGCGGACGTCGCTCCAGGCGCCGAGGTTCTCAGTGGAGGCCCAGGCAAGGCGGAGGCGCTGGCCGGTGGCGGCGGCGAGGCGGCGGGTGACGTCGACGAGGAAGGCGTTGGCTTCCGGGAGGCTTTCGGAGGGGATCACCGCTAAGAACTGCGCGCCGCCGCTGGAGCCGAGGAGCTCCTGGGCGAGGCCGAGCCGCTGGAGGAGGGCGCGGGGGATGGATTCGGAGAGGAGGGAGACGTAGAGGCAGCGCCCGGCGAGAGCGGAGAACCCGCTGCGGGCGTCCTGGACGAAGGGTTCGATACCGAGGAGCTTGCCTTGAAGGAAGATCTGCACAGGGACGGCCTCAGGCTATGGTCAAACCTTGAATCTAGCACAAGGGGTGGAGGGGTGGCCGATTCAAGTTAGTTTTGCAGCGGCCTGGGGGCCGGTGCGCAGGCCTGGGGGCCAGCCCCACCTAGGCTCCGGCCCGAGGGCGATAGCCCGGCCGGGCGGAGACGCGGTACTTGCGGGCGGCGTCGGTGCGGATCTCCACGGTGATTTTGCGGAAGCCCTCGTTGGGGTTGGGGGCGGGGTAGTAGGTGACGGTATAGGAGTTGCCGAGATCTTCGCGGATGGACTCGAAGGCC
>DAHVTI010000343.1 GCA_027324255.1 Bryobacterales bacterium
TGTTCATCGGCTCGCGCCTTTGCTCCACGCTTCTTTCAGACCCCGCCTCGCGACGACGCCCTTGCGCTTCGCTATGGCTTCACCTCCATCAGGTTGCCAAAGGGACTTTCACCCTCAAGTTGTCGAACATGCTCGGCACACGACAAAAAGGGCGCGAGATCGACTCGCGCCCTTTGCCAGACGGAAGTATTGTTTCTAAGCGACCATCAACTCTTCGAACATCTCGTTTTCCTGGTCCCGGCTGCGATCGGCCAGTTCCTGGCATTCGATGCAGAAGGGGGTCCAGGGGACGGCGTTGAGCCGCTTGGGGTTGATATCCTCTTCGCAGTGCAGGCAGACGCCGTAGGTTCCGTCGGCGATGCGGCGGAGGGCTGCGCGCACATTACGCAGGAGGTGCGATTCGCGGTCGAGGTTGCGGATGGCGAGCTCGCGTTCGGCGGCATGCTGGACTTCGTCGAGGGCGTCGGGGCTCTTTTCGATGGCGATACCTTCGCGGTCGCGAACAGCCTGCGACAGCTCAGCGAGCTTGGCATCCAGGATCTGTTTGTATTTGTTCAACTCCGTCTTGGTCATGGTCTTGATCTCCCAGATTTGAGTATGTTTGATACTTCTTCTTTCTTTCTCTTTACCTCTAGCACAGGGTTAGACGCTGCGGTTCTCGAAAAGTTCCAGAATCTGAGTCCCTAGAACTCAAACAACCTCATGTAAGCAATCCCTAGTAAGAGAAAGCTACTAGGGCCGCCTCGCTACCCTGCGGCAGCAACCTGCTAGGATACCATATCCCAGCAATCACAATGCCAAATTTCAAAAATCGTTGACTCGAATTGCGAGTCATCAAGCGCCCGACTCTCCGCCCCAGGGTAATGTGGGCCCCTGGAGGGGCGTCAAGCTCTTCTGGCGAACCGGCCCGAGCGCGAATCATCGCCTTGGGCCAGCCGGCGCCTTGAGCCAACCGGCCGAACCTGCCCCGGCGTGGGATTACCACCGCGGGGCCAACGCTGGGCTGCCAACGGGCCAGCCCCTGGCCGCCTACTGCGAACACTTCAGCGGCAAATCAGGATACAGCACCTTATCGGCCAGTGCAACGCGAATCATTACGGGCGTATCACTAGAGACGCGAATCTCAGAGATTTGTTTCAGGAATTGGGCGAAACTCTCCGAGTCTGACGAAATTTAATGAAAGGCCAGGGGATTCACCAGGGGCAAGGGGGAGAGGGTCAATGACCGGCGGCGGGGGCCTGGACGTTGGACGGTGGGGCGTGGAGGACGATCTTGCCGAAGACGAGGCCGAGGGCGCGGCCGTCGTTGGGGGGAGTGACGGTGCGGTCCACGGCGAAATCGACCTTCATGCTGGGCTTGCCGGCGAGGGCGGGCGGCAGCGGGAAATCGAAGGAAAAGCTGGTGTTGTCGCGAGTGACGGCGCGGCGCCCCAGGACCAGGCCGCCGGCGGAGACGGTGAGTTGGATGGGCACGGCCAGATGCTCTGCGGGACAGTAGCCGCCGATCGAAAGATGGGCGCCGGGCGCGGGCGGGGCGGCGAGGGTGAGCTCGGCGCGGGGGCCCATCCAGCGGAAGGTGCCCTGGATGTCGTACCAGCCGGGCCCGAGGTAGCGGGCGTAGGAGGGCAGGCCGACGTCGATGAAATCGGGCCAGGCGGAGTTCCAGCGGGGGGCGTTCTGGCGGACGTACTGGCGGGTGATGTTGCGGAGGTACGGACCTTCATAGGCGTAGACGGCGAGGCGGCCCTGGCGGGCGGTGTCGGCGAGGACGGAGGGGGAGCAGAGATAGGGGGCGATGTCGCCGAGTTCGGGGTGGGCGTCGATGGAGCGGTCGCTGCCGGGCACGAGGCAGGTTTCGGCGAGGCCGTACAGAGAGTAGGGGCGGTCAAAGTAGCCGGCCCAGAAGAGCTCCGAATCGATGCCGGCCAGAGCGATGACGTGGCCGGGGTGGAGTTCGTGGGCGCGTTCGAGACCTTCGACGAGGGAGCGGATGCGCAGGCCGCGCTCGAAGTGCCAGACGGTGGTGGCGCGGTTAAAGGGAACGGCCAAGTAGAAGTGAAACGCGAGGAACACCGAGCAGAGGGCGAGGCCGCCCCAGCCCGAGCGGCGGGAGAGCGCGGCGGCGGAGGCGGCGATGAAGGCGAGGCCGAGGGAGGGCACAGCGAGGTAGTAGAGGGAGAAGTGA
>DAHVTI010000345.1 GCA_027324255.1 Bryobacterales bacterium
CGGCGGAGGCATCTTCCCAGTAAGCCTGGCGCGTGCGGATCGAATTGAGGAAGTGCCAGAAGTGGATGATCGTCGGCTCCTGGCCTTCTTCGCGCCAGGAGACGCCGCCGTCGATCAACCGCGCCTTGCCAAGGGCCGGCAGTTCCTGCTGCTGAACCTTCGGATCCTGCCAGTACTGCGCCTCCAGCTTCTTCGGCCAGCTTTCCACGATCCAGCGGTTGTCCTCGCGCACGCTCTCCGGCCAGTACTTCAGCTCGCCCCATCCCACTGAAACCGTTCCTTCGGTCCCCAGGAACGTGAAGCTGGCTTCCGACGACGACTGGTTGTTGAACGTCGAGGAAAGATTGACCGTGAAGCCTTCCGGATACTCGAGGATGGCGTTCAGCGTGTCCGGCACGTCGCGCGATTCCTTCCAGCGGTAAAGCTCGCCCATGGCCAGCGCCTTCGACGGCATCTTCGCGTTCATCAGGAAGTGGATGGTGGTGCACAGGTGCACGAACAGGTCAGTGGCGATGCCGCCGGAGTACTCCTGGTAGCACCGCCAGCGGAAGAACCGTTCCAGGCTGAAATCGCGGCGGGGGGCGGACCCGAGGAACATCTCCCAATTGACGGTGCTGCGGTTGGCGTCGGGCGGGATGGGATAGATCCACGCGCCCGAAGCGGTGTTGCGATTGTAGGCGGCGCGCACCATCGTCACCTTGCCGAGCTTGCCGGTCTGGATGAGTTCCTTGGCGCGGTTCTGGGTCATCGACGATATGCCCTGGGAGCCGACCTGGACGATGCGGCCCGTGCGGCGGGCAGCGGCGATGATCTCCGGGCCTTCGCTCGAGCGGTAGGTGAGCGGCTTCTCGCAGTAGACGTCCTTGCCCGCGGCCAGGGCGTCGAGAACGATCGTCTTGTGCCAGTGGTCCGGCGTGGCCACGACCAGGGCGTCCAGAGACTTGTCGGCGATGGCCTCGCGGTAATCCTTCAGGATGCGCGGGGCGGCGCCGCGCGTGCCGCGGACGCGGTCGACGGCGCGCTCCAGCCGGCCCTGGTAGGCATCGCACACCGCCGCGATTTCGAACTGCGGATGGACGAGCATCGCGGCCATCAGTTCGTGGGCCCGGGCGCCGCAGCCGATAAAGGCCGCCCGCACCCGGTCGTTGGGGGAAACCTGGGCCGTCATCGACGACGCCATGGCTGCATTGATCTCCAGAAAATTCCGCCGCGAAAGTTCCATGATGGGCATTCCTCCAGCCAAGTCTACATTCTAGCTCCCCAGGTCTGAAAGAGAGTTACTATGAGGCCAGTGGAGGAAGATTGGGCGAGGATACTGAGAAGATCCTGCAGGTGTTGCGCGCGAGAGCGGGCCGGGTTCACCGTGATCTTGTGGCGGCGTGGTCTGATGTTTCGGCAGTGGACGCGAATCTGCGCGAAGCCGCCTTCCGGGTAGCCGCCGAACGGAGACCGCCTGCAAGCATCCAGGAGGCGCAACGGTACCACAGGAACACCACGGGGGAACTGCTGGTGGCTCCTTGGCGACGGTACAACGAGATGAGGCCCATCCGCCGTCGGCTCGAAGCGCGCCGCGAGCTGGCCCGCATTCTCCTCGAATCGTTCCGGGAGGCCGGATGGAAACTGTCGCGGGCCCAGCAGGCCATCGGACGCAGGCAGCCGCCGCATGCCACGTTCCATGAGATTCCGGCCTCCGCCTGTCTGGGTTTTCGCGAGCCGTGGCGTCGGTTCCGGTCGCCCCAACCTGCGAACCCGCGCGAGTGGTCGGAACGGCAAGCGGCACGCGATCGCGCCGCCGGCCTGATGGAGATCTTCCAGAGCACGAAGACGGACCGGTTCCGGGACGACGCTGATCTTACCGGCAAGCTCTGGCGGCAGCGGCGGACCGCGCGGGGGAGTTGGAGGTTGAATGCGAAATCCGCCGGTGGAGCCGCACCGGCAATAGCCCGCCATCGTGCGCCGCGCCACACGCGAGTTCCTCGACTGCGGCATGCCGCGCGGCTGGCAGAAGGAGTAACTGCAAAATGAGCACCCAGACGCAGCAGCAGTTCGTCGTGGAGATCCGCGCCTATTGTGCGGCGCACGCCAACGAGGCCCTGGCCCGGAAGTACGCCCGTTATTTCAAGGAAGGCT
>DAHVTI010000346.1 GCA_027324255.1 Bryobacterales bacterium
CTACCAGCGGAATCTCCAGTTCCCGCGCCAGCGTCACCACCGTGTCCCGCGTGATCCCCGGCAGCACGCTCGAACCCAGCGGCGGCGTGTGGATCTTGCCGTCCCGCACCACGAAAATGTTCTCCCCGGACCCTTCGCTGATCCGCCCTTCGCTGTCCAGCGCAATCCCCTCGGCGTAGCCGTTGTGGTGCGCCTCCATCCGGATCAGTTGCGAGTTCATGTAGTTGGCGCCCGCCTTCGCCAGCGCCGGCAGCGTGTTCGGCGCAATCCGGTTCCAGCTAGAAATGCACACGTCCACACCCTGCGCCAACGCCTCGTCCCCCAGGTACTTGCCCCACTCCCAGCACGCCATGAAGACCTCCGTCGGGTTGTTCGACGGCAGCACCCCCACCCCGCCGTAACCCCGCAGGATGATCGGCCGCACGTAGCACGACCTCAGCCCGTTCATCCGCACCAGTTCCACCTGCGCCTCCACCAACTGCTCCAGCGTGTAATCCACCGGAATCCGATAGATCCGCGCCGAATCCAACAGACGCCGGGTGTGCTCCCGCAGCCGGAAGATCGCCGGCCCGTTCTTCGTCTCGTAACAGCGAAGTCCCTCGAATACCGAGCTGCCGTAGCTCACGACGTGCGAAAGAACGTGGATCCGGGCATCCTCCCAGGCGATGAACCGGCCGTTGTGCCAGATTTTGTCTGTGGGCGTCATAATAGATATTATGCCAGCATAAGACTGGAGGGGATACTATGCGGAAACGATTGATCGCCGTCATTTTACTCGCGCTCGTGGCTGCTCCCGCCCCGGCGTTCGCACCGGCCAGGCAGCGGAAACTGCCCAAGCCCGGCTGGAACATGTTCAGCAAGAGCCAGGACATCGAGCTCGGCAAGGAATACGCCAAGCAGGTCGAGCAGCAGTACGCCGTTGTCAAAGACACCGAGCTCACCGCCTACATCAACCGCATCGGCCAGCGCCTCGTCCAGAAGGGCAGGCTCGACCCCTACCCCTTCTTCTTCAAGGTGGTCCACGACGACAGCATCAACGCCTTCGCCCTCCCCGGCGGCCCCATGTACGTCCACACCGGCCTCATCAAGGCCGCCGACAACGAGGCCCAGATCGCCGGCGTCCTCGCCCATGAACTCTCCCACGTCGTCCTCCGCCACGGCACCAACCAGGCCTCCAAGGCCCAGTTCGCCCAGATCGGCGCCATGATCGGCGGCGCCCTTCTCGGCAACGGCTCCCTCACCGGCCAGCTCGCCCAGCTCGGCATCGGCCTCGGCGCCAACTCCGTCCTCCTCAAGTTCTCCCGCGGCGCCGAAAGCGACGCCGACCTCCGCGGCGCCTACACCATGGCCCGCGCCGGCTACAACCCCGTCGAAATGGCCCGCTTCTTCGAAAAGCTCGAGGCCGAGGCCGGCGGCAAGACCCCCAAGCTCGTCGCCATCTTCACCGCCTCCCACCCCAATCCCGGCAACCGCGTCAAGGCCATCGAGGACCAGCTCCCCTACATGCCCCGCGGCGACTACAACGCCTCCGAGGGCGACCTCAAAAAGATGCAAACCGCTGTCGCCCGGCTCGGCGCCGCCCCCAAGCCCAAGTCCGCCGCCTCTCAGGCCTCCGGCCAGGCCGGAGGGCAGGGAACTGCCTCCTCCCCCAATGCCCCCAAGCCCGCCAATGTCCCCGTCTCCTCCCGCCTGAAGGACTACCAGGGCTCCGGCTTCTCCCTCTCTTACCCCGACAACTGGCAGGCCTCCAGCGCCCAGAACTCCCTCACCATCGCCCCCGCCGAAGGCCTCGTCCAGGGCAACGTCGGCTACGGCATCATCGTCAGCGCCGCCAGCCCCTCCTCCGGCAAGGTCAACCTCGACAGCGACACCCGCCAACTCCTCCAGGGGATGGCCCAACAGAACCCCGGTATGCAGGTCGTCGAAGAGTCCCAGCGCATCACCGTCGCCGGCTCTCCCGCCCTCGTCACCAAGCTCAAATCTCAGTCCCCCTTCGCCGGCAACACCGAAATCGACGTCGTCATCACCGTCGATCGCGGCAGCTCGCTCTTCTACGCCGTCTGCGTCGCGCCCGAAGCCGACTACTCGAAATTCGAGCCCCTCTACCAGCAGATAGTCCGCTCCATTCGCTTCCAGTAATGCCTCAACAAAAACCAGCTATCTTGTTTGATTTCGACGGGGTTTTGGCCGACACTGAACCCATCCACTGGGAGTGCTGGAATGCCGCCCTCGCACCCCTCGGCATGGGCGTCACCTGGCAGGACTACGTCGACCACTGCGTCGGCATCTCCGACCGCGAATTCCTCGAAACCCTCGGCCGTGTCGCCAGCCCGCCTCGCGGAATAGATGAACTCTGGCCTCTTTACCCACAGAAAAAGAAGCTCTTTCGCGACCGCGTCCTCCAGGGCGGAGTCATCATCGAAGAAACCAGGAAACTTCTGAATGACCTTTCCGGTCATCTGCTTGCCGTCGTAACTTCAAGCAGCAAGTGGGAAATTGAGGCGATCCTGCAGAACGAAAAGGTGTTGCATCTCTTTCAGGCCACTGTCTACGGCGACGAAGTCGCCAACCTTAAACCTCATCCTGAACCCTACCTCACCGCCATGGCGCGCCTCGGCGTCACCCACGCCATCACCCTTGAAGACTCCGGCCCCGGCAAACAGAGCGCTCGCGCCGCCGGCTGCGAACTCATCGAGGTGAACCATGCCTCGGAAGTCCCAGACCTCCTCCGCCGCCGCCTTGCCCTCACCTGATGCGCCACCTTTCACTTCCGATAATCGATATTATGTAAACTTTCTGATCCGCTATAAAAAGAGCCCGCCGGACACCTGCGCCCAGGCGGGCTTTGAGGGATAGAACTCGTCCCCCTGCCCTACCGGCCGCGGCCGCCGCCTCGCGAGCCGCCCCCACCGCCGCTCCGCATACCTCCGCCACCGCCCATGCTCCCGCCGCCCCGCATTCCTCCTCCGCCGCCGCCGAAGCTCGGCGCGCTTCTCATACCTCCGCCGCCGCCAAAGCTCGGTGCGCTCCTCATACTCGACCCTCCGCCTCCAAAACTCGGCGCACTCCGCATACTCGACCCGCCGCCTCCAAAACTCGGCGCGCTCCGCATACTCGACCCGCCCCCATAGCTCGGCGCGCTCCTCATGCTCGACCCG
>DAHVTI010000342.1 GCA_027324255.1 Bryobacterales bacterium
GTTTTCGTCTTGACCGACCGGCCGCTGGAGGGCGGCGCGCTGCTGCTGGACGACGGTTCGCGGCTGAACCTGGAGCCGCAGGAAGGGCTGTGGGTGAAGGCGCGCCTGCCGGTCCGCAAGGACGGCTCGTACTACGTGGCAGGCTTCGACCGCGGCTCCGCGGTGCGGCTGAGCGAGGACTATTTCATTGAGGCGCGGCCGGAGACGCCGCCCACGGTGCGCATAGCGCGCCCGGGGCGGGACGCGCGTGTGAGCCCGATAGAAGAGGTGACAGTAGAGGTGGATGCGTCCGACGACTTCGGGCTGCAGCGGATGGACCTGAAGTATTCTGTGAACGGCGGACCGGAACAGAACCTGTCCCTGCTGGGGCGAAAGGGCGTGAAGGAGGCCACGCAATCGGCCATCATCGCGCTGGAGGATTTCAAGCTGGTGCCGGGCGACATCGTGGCGCTCTCGGCGACTGCCCGTGATGCAAGCGCGGCGACGCAGACCGACATCTATTTCCTGGAAGCCCAGCCCTTCGAAAAGGAATACCAGCAATCACAGACTTCCGGCGGCGGTGGCGGGGGCGGCGCGGGCGAGCAGCAGGCGGAGATCGCCCAGCGGCAGAAGGAGATCATCGCGGCGACGTGGAACCAGTTGAAGACGCCGAAACCGAAGCCGCAGGCGCAGGCGGACGCGACGTTCCTACAGGGCCAGCAGCAGAAACTATCCGAGCAGGCGAAGTCGCTCTCGCAGCGCATGCGCAGCCGCCAACTGTCGGCGACGAACGAGGAGTTCCAGAAGTTTTCGAAGGAGATGGACCAGGCATCGCTGGACATGGCGGAGGCGGCGGGCAAACTGAAAGGGCAGCAGTGGCGCGAGGCGCTGTCGCCGGAGCAGAAGGCGCTGCAGCATTTGCTGCGGGCGGAAAGCATGTTCCGCCAGATCCAGGTGGCTTTCGGACAGCGCGGCGGAGGTGGCGGAGGCGGAGGCGGGGGGCAGATGCGCGACCTGGAAAGCCTGTTCGACCTGGAACTGGACACGGAGAAGAACCAGTACGAGACGGCGCAATCCGGCGGCGGCTCGGCGGAAGAGCGCGAACGGCAGTTGGACGAGGCTCTGAAGAAGCTGGAGGACCTGGCGCGCCGGCAGCAGCAGCAGGCACAGCAGCGCCAGAATCAGCAGCAGAGCTTCCAGCAGCGCTGGGCGCAGGAGATGCTGCGGCGCGAAGCGGAGGAATTGCGGCGCCAGATGGAAGCGATGCAGAACGGCCAGCCGTCGGGGCAACAGCAGCAGGGGCAGCAGCCCGGAGGGCAGCAGCAATCCGGGCAACGGTCGGGGCAAGCGCGGCAGGGACAGCAGCAATCCGGGCGGCAGCAGTCCGGTGACGCGCGTCTCACCCGGGCTCAGCAGCAGCTCGAGCGGGCGATTGAAGACATGCGAAAGGCACAGTCCCAGCAGGATCAGCAGAGCGCGGAAAGCGCGCGGCGCGCCGCCGAGAGGATGGCCGATGCGCGCGACTCCATGAACGGTATGCGGCGCCAGCAGGCCGGCGACCGGATGGACGACCTATCCCGCCGCGCGGCCGATCTGGCATCCCGGCAGCGCCAGTACGAAGAACAGGTCCGCAAGAATTTTCCCGCGCAGCAGGAGGCGCCGCGCCAGCAGCCGGGCCAGCCGGCTGCGAACCGGGCGGCGGTCGAGCAGATGGCGCGCGAAAAGGAAGCGATGGAGCGCGACTGGCGGAGCTTGGAGCAGGGCATGAAGGAGTCTGTGCGGGCGCTGTCGGGCTCGCAGCGGAGCGCGGCTTCACGGCTGCGCGAGGCACTGGGCGAGGCGCAGCAGAACGAACTGGGGCTGCGGCTGAAGTTCGGCTCGGAGTGGATGCGGCGGGGGCTGGGCTCATACCTGGCGCCGCGCGAGCGGGTGGTGACGGAGATGCTGGACCGGCTGAACCAGCAGGTGGAGCAGGCGCGGCAGATGGCGGGACAGGAGGGCTCGTCGCCGGAGCGTGAGAGCGCCGAGCGGGCGCTGAACCAGGTGGAGCGGCTGCGCGCCCAGGTGGCCGAGCAACTGCGGGCACAGCGACAGGGCCAACAGGTGCAGCAGTCCGGACAGCAGGGGCAGCGGGGCCAACAGGGGCAGGAGGGACAACAAGGCCAGCAAGGGCAACAGGGCAATTCCAGAGGCCAGGGGGGGCAGATGGGCCAGCAGGCTTCGGGCTCGCAGCGCGGTGAGAGGGGCGGGCGCGGCAGTTACTGGCGCGGGGACTACGGCGCGATGAACGACGGAACGCGGCGCGACCTGGATGGCCGCGGCGGCGATCCGGTCGAGCGCGCGCTGGAGCAGGCCTACGACGATGCCTACCGGCAACTGCGTCAGATGCGCAGCGGCGACGCGGCGGCGGACGAGACGCAGGGCGAGCTGGACCGCATCCTGCGTGAGATGCAGCGCCTGAATCCGCGGCAGTTTCCGGGTAATCCGGCGCTGCTGGGGCGCATCGAAGCGGAGATCCTGCCGCAACTGGAGCAGCTCGAGCTGCGGCTGCGGAGGCAACTGGATACGGCTTCGGGCGGGCAAGCCCGTTCCGGCGCGACGGCCAAGGCTCCTCCCGGATACGGGGAAGCGGTGGCGGATTACTACCGCCGGCTGAGCCGCGGGAAATAGTTCGCCGTCTGATAAAGTCAGACTCATGAACGTCCAATCGAAGGCCGCCGTGCTGAAGGAGCGCCTGTTCTCCGGAGAGACCGTGCTGGGCTGTTTTCTTTCGCTGGGTTCTCCGTTGACTTCGGAGTTAATGGGGCAGGCGGGCTACGACTGGGCGCTGGTGGACCTGGAGCACGGCGCAGGCGGGGAGGCGGAAGCTCTGCCGCAGTTGCAGGCGATTGCGGCGACGCCGGCGGCTTCGATTGTGCGCGTGGAATCGAACGCGCAGCAGCGGGCGCACCGTGTGCTGGACATGGGCGCGCACGGCGTGATGTTCCCGCGCATCGATACGGCCGAAGACGCGGCGGCGGCGGCGGCGGCCATGCGGTATCCGCCGCTGGGGGTGCGGGGCGTGGCGTTTTCGAACCGGGTGTGCGAATACGGCTCGAATTTCCGGCCCTATCTGGAAGCGTCGGCCGGCGCGCTGCTGACCATCGTGCAGATCGAGACGCGGGTGGCGGTGGAGAACGTTGGAGAGATCGCGGCGGTGCCGGGCGTGGATGTGCTCTTCATCGGCCCGTCCGACCTGTCGCACTCCTACGGCATCCTGGGCCAGTTCGACCATCCCGAGTTCGTGCAGGCCATCGAGCGCACGGCTGGGGCGGCCAGGGCCCACGGCAAGGCGCTGGGCATCCTGCTGCCCAAGCCGGGCGACCTCGACCACTACCGCGGGCTCGGGTTCCGGTTCATCGCGTCGGGCTCCGACGCGGTGCTATTGAACAACGCCGCCCGGGCATTGGTTGCGTCCTTGCGCGAAAAATTGGGCTAGCCTGCGGCGCCGGTCTCCTATACGCTCGAAACATGCGGCTAGTCTGGGGACGCCGTTTGCGCGCTGGGCTCGCGCTCGCGATCATTGCTGCCTCCGCCATCCTGGCCGTGGCGCAGGTGCGCGGCCGCCTGTGGGCCCGCTATGAGGATGAGATGCAGGATCCGGTGGACGATCCGCCGGATGCGCAGCGGCCCGCGGAGTTCGCACTGGGCCGGTTGCGGTACCGGTCTCCGATGGACCGGTTCGGCCGCTATTCGCGCTGGGGCATCGACGTCAACAAAGGCGACCGCACGTTCATTTCGCTGTTGCGCCGGCTGACGCGGATCGACGCCCAGCCGATCGAGACCATCCTCGACGCCTCCAGCGACGAGATCTACAACCACCCCTGGATCATGGCGGGCTCAGTGGGCGACTGGCGGCTTTCGCCGGCCGAAGCCGCGCGGCTCCAGGAGTACTTCGAGCGCGGCGGCTTCCTGATGGTGGACGACTTCCACAACGAGCGGGAGTGGGCCAACTTCCTGGCCGGGCTGCAGCAAGCACAGAGGGACGTGCTGCCGGAGGAGTTGGAGGACGCGGACCCGATCTTCCACGTGGTGTACGACCTGAAGGAGCGAGTGCGGGTTCCGGGCGCCAACGTCGTGCACGGATCGGGCATTGAGCGGGGCGGGACGGTGCCGCACTGGCGCGCCATCCGGGACGAACGCGGGCGCATCACGGTGGCCATCTGTTTCAACATGGACGTGGGCGACGGCTGGGAGTTCGCCGACGACCCGCGGTATCCGGAGCGCTACGCGTCGGAGGCGATCCGGCTGGGGGTCAACTACGTGCTCTATGCGATGACGCATTGATGGCCCGGCGGGATCGGGCCGCGGCCACTACGATATGATGCAAGCGACCCGGTTATTGCGGACGCGATCATGTCTCATTCCATTTCCAGACGGTTCTTCTTTCAAGGCTCTCTGCTGGCGGGCGCCGTGCCGCTGGGCGGCTTCGGCAGTGTCGCTTCGCTGAAGGCGCTTGGCTACAAGCCTTATTACGACAAGCTCAACGTGGCAGCCATCGGCGTGGGCGGGCGCGGCGGGGCGATTCTGGGCCAGGCCGCCACCACGGAGAACATCGTCGCGCTGTGTGATGTGGACGAAAAGCGCGGAGCGGAGAGCTTCACAAAGTACAAGGCGCCGAAGTACAAAGACTTCCGCGTGATGCTCGATAGGGAAGGGAAGAACATCGACGCGTGCACCATCGGCATCCCCGATTTCATGCACGCCACGGTGGCGCTGGCGTGCATGCAGCACGGCAAGCATGTGTATGTGGAGAAGCCGCTGACGCGCACGCCGTGGGAGGCGCGGCTGCTGGCGGAGGCGGCGTTGAAGTACAAGGTGGTCACGCAGATGGGCAACCAGGGGTTCTCGCACGAGTGCAACCGGGTGGCGGCGGAGATCGTATGGTCGGGTGAGATCGGCGACGCGACGGAGGCGCATATCTCGGCCACGCCGGGCACGCATCCGACGGCGTTGCAGGCGCCGCCGCCGGAAGCGCCGGTGCCGGGCACCCTGGATTGGAACCTGTGGCTGGGCGGGGCGGCGCAGCGGCCGTTCAGCGAAGAGTACGTGCCGTACAACTGGCGCGGGTTCCTGGACTTCGGCACGGGCCAGGTGGGCAACTGGGCGACGCATGCGGCGGGCCCGCTGCACACAGCGCTGCAACTGGGGGCGCCGGTGAGCCTGGAGTGCTTGAGGCAGGAGGGCAGGTCGAACATCACGGTGCCGCAGCGCGGCGTGGTGCGGCTGGATTTCCCGGCTCGAGGCAAGATGCCCGCAGTGAAAGTGTTCTACCACGACTCGCCGCGGCCGGGAGACCCGGAGGCCTTCCGTGTGCCTGGCATGGAGAACGAACGGATTCTGCCGCCGACGCAGAATCTGTCGGACAAGGGAAGGCCGATGGGCAATCCGCCGAAAGCGCCGACCCGGCCCGGCGCGCCCGTCACCGGTGCGGGCGGCCCTGGTGTGGCCGTGTATCTTCCGCCAGGCGGCCGCGGCAACGGCCCGCAGCCGGGAGTGCTCACCGGCAACGGATCCCTGCTGATCGGCACCAAGGGTATGCTGGCGACGTCGTCTCGCGGCGAAGGCGTCTGGCTGCTGCCCAATGCGCGCTGGCGGGACTACCGTCTGCCGCCGCAGTTGCTCACCCGTTCGCCGGGCCACATGCAGGACTGGATTCGCGCCTGCAAGGGCGGCGCGCCGTCCTGCTCGGACTTCAGTATCACCGGCCCGTTCGCCGAGTGGCTGGCGCTGGCCGTCATCGCCTGGCGCGTGCCGGGCAAACTCGACTGGGACGCGCGGACCCTCCGCTTCACCAACAACGCGGATGCCAACAAGTACGTGCGCCCCGAGTTCAAGAAGGGGTGGGAGTTGAAGCTGTAAGCTGAAGAGGAACCTATGGAAATCACACGACGCGACATGGGCCGGCTGGCGCTGGCCGGCATTACCGCCTCCCAGGCGCTGCGCGCCAAACCGAACTCGAATTTCGGAGGCGTGCAGGTGGGTATCAACATCCCGTACAGCTTCCACGGGCTGCCGAGCAACGCCGACCAGATTCTGGAGTACCTGGCGCAGACGGGCATCAGCGCCGTGGAACTGCGCACGCAGCCCATTGAGGCATTTCTGGGCGCTCCGGCGATCGCCTCGCGCGGCCTGGGCATGGCGGGGCCGATGAGGAACGGCAAGCCGGTGGAGTTGACGGCGCAGCAGAAAGCGGAGATCGAGGAGTTGCGCAAATGGCGGCTGTCGCGCTCGATGAGCGAGTTCAAGGGGTTCCGCAAGAAGTACGAAGATGCGGGCGTGAAGATCGAGATCGTCAAGATGGACGGCATCAACACCGCGACCGACGACGTGCTCGACTATTGCTTCCAGATGGCGAAGGCGCTAGGCGCTTACGCCATCTCCTGCGAGATCCCGGTGAGCCAGACCAAGCGCATCGGGGCCTTTGCGGCGAAGCACAAGCTGATGGTGGGCTACCACGGCCACGGCAACCTGACCAACCCGGAGGCGTTCGGCCGGCTGGGAGCGTGGGAGCAGGCGTTCTGGTACTCGAAGTACAACGGCGCGAACGTGGACATCGGCCACTTCTTCGCGTCGAACGGGTTTTCGCCGGCCGAGTGGATCAAGGAGAACCACACGCGCATTACGCACGTGCACCTGAAGGACCGCAAGGCGAACAACGGGCCGGGCATGCCTTGGGGGCAGGGCGACACGCCGCTGAAAGAAATCCTCCTGATGATGAAGCGAGAGAAGTACCGCTTCCAGGCGACGATCGAGCTGGAGTACAGGATTCCGGAGGGCTCGACGACGCTGGCCGAGATCAGCAAGTGCGTGCAGTACTGCAAGGACGTGCTGGAGGGCTGATGCCCACAGTCATGCGCTAGCCTGAGCTAAAGGCGAAAGCGTCTGAAGCCATTCACAGTCATCCTGATCCTCGCGTCGCTGCTTCCGGCCGCGAGTGCGCAGGCGAAGCGGCGAATCTCGCACGCGCGCCATGCTTCCGGCATCAGCTTGCGGAAACGGCTGCACATCAACGACGTGATTGCCGAGCCCGGAACGGTGGAGATCGACTGGGGTGGACTGTACTCGAGCACCACCTCGACGTTCACCATGCCCTCGGCGGTGAAGTGGACACCGGAGGGCGACTCGCTGTACTGGGGCCGGACCGAATATAGCGTGGCCTTCGATTCCGTTTCGAATGCGATCAGCGGGAACGGCCGCGCGACGCAGTTCAGCGACCGGCTCACTTTCGCGGCCACCACCGTGCTGATCGACAGCGGGCATTTCGACGTTGCAGTGGCGCCGCAGGCGACGGCGTTCCTGCGCAGCGAATCCGGCGTGCGGCTGGGAGCCACGGCCATCGCGCGTTTCGACGGCGGCGGCAACAGCGCCGGGTTGACCGCCGGGTGGAGCGGGGCGACCACGGCAAGCAACACCAACCCCGCCGGCGTGTGGGATCTCGGCGTTGGATACGGGCGGCAGTTGGGATGGCGCCTGAAGCGCTTCACGCCGCACGCCGATGCCGTGTACGAGCGGGCCACGGGTTTCGAGCGGACGATCGCCGTCTTTGGCGGCGTGGAGTACCAGATGACGGAGCGTGCAGCCGTGGACGCGGTGTGGCAGCGTTACGGGCTCGCCGGTGGCGAGGCCGACCGGCAGTTCCTGGTGAGCTTTACGATCAACCTGGGCAAGCGGCCGTAAGCTGGTGTTCAGTTTGCCGGGGGGACGGCGTAGCGATTGAGGTCCACGCCGGTTGCCTGGTAGCTCACCACAGTTGTCGAGATCCGATGAAGCGGCGTGAATTCGAGCTTTGCCCCGGGGAGTTGCTGTGGGGGAACGAGCCAGCGGCTCGCGGGCAAGTCCGTCGGGCCGTTACTGATTTGAAAGTAGGTTTGCGCGCGGTTCACCGGAGAGAGCCAGGTCAGGTTCGGCCAAGGGACGAAGCTCGTGGCGTCAGACAAACGATGTTTCCAATCCAAACCGCCGCGCGGTTGATACAACCGGATCTCCGTGAAAAGGGAGATGCTCTCGGGAGACTCGCAGAGTACGGCCAAGGCGCGCCGGTTGTAGGGAAGCTCTCTCTCCTCAGAGAGGCAAACGCCTATTCCCGGCACCGGCAACCGCTGGCGGAGTTCCATCCAGGTGGAAGAACCGCGCCGGTGAATGACGGCCATCACTTGCCCTTCGATGCGAACCGGACCCTCGCGAAGACTGGCGGAGGCACGCGCATCCAGACTGATCAACTGCCACGCGGGCATCCGGCGATCCAGGACATAAGAGAAATCAGCGAACAGGGCTGGCAGCTTCCGATCGGGGCGGAAAGGCTGCACGGCCGCCGCGAGGCTCTCGCCGCAGCCATTGCTGAGCGAGAGCGAAATCTGGCTGAGCGACGCCACGTCGTTCTCCTGAATCCCTGTGGCTTCAGCCGGCAAGGCGAAAGCGGATCGACTCTGCCGGGAGCTGTAGTAGTAGCGGTAGTTTCGCGGAAGCGCCGCGGCGTCGGCCGCCGTGGGCAGTTGGATCCGGACCGGCGGCCCCTGCTGTGGTTCCGCGGTCCTTCTCACCAGCGTCGATGCCTGGGGCGTCCACAGTGCGGCTACCAGAGTTGCCACCGCGGCCGTCAACGCTCCAACACCGTATCCCAACATGGCGCGGCGCATGGAGTATTGAAGGACGAGTATCGCCGCCGCGCCCGCCGCCACTACCAGAAGAACCGCGATGGAGCGCAGTGCGTCGCCGCTTCCTCTCGCCGCTGTCATGCGGGTCATGTTCGAGACCAGGTAGACCGCGCCGCTCAGGGTCAGGAGCATCCAGATGGCAAAGTGCGACAGGTTCTTCACCGCCGCAGCCACAGCCATCGCCGGAAGCGTCACGGCTGCCGCCGCCAGCAGTTGTTTCTCCAGGAGTTGCGGCACGTAATTCCACGGGGCGAAGCCGCGCGCCTGAAGAACCGCGCAGCAGCCGATGAAATACGGAAGGTGGACCCAGCAAGCCGCGAACAGCACTTTTGCAGCGAGAAGGGAAGTCCAGGGGCAAGGGGTTGTGATCCAGAACTGGCGGCGACCGACCAGCGGGTCCTCCTGAACGGCCATGGCAATCAGGAGCGCCCAGACGGCTGGGACGATCAAGTTGCCCCAGCCCTCCGCCATGCCC
>DAHVTI010000367.1 GCA_027324255.1 Bryobacterales bacterium
GAAGAAGAGACCCGGCGCAAGTATGGGGTCTCCGTCGTGGGCCGGACGGCCTCCATCCGGGAGAGCTTCTATTTGATCTCCGTCGAGAGAAAGCTGAAGCACCCGGCTGTCGTGGCGATTTCAAGCGCGGCGCGAAGCCGCCTGTTCCCGTCTTCCGGCTGATCCCCGCCGGCGCAAATGCGGCTTCGCCGGCTTCGCCCATTCCAACTTCGCCAAATGTAAGGTCTTGTAAAGTCTCGCCGCCTTTCGCTAACCTTGCCCGCTCTTCCTGCGTTCCCATAATCAGGGAGATTTGAAAAGGAACCGGGCCAGGCGCCGCCCGGGTCGGAAAGCGAGAAGGAACATGCGAACCAAACTCTTCAGCTTCTGCCTCAGCGCCATCGCCGCCCTCCTGATCCTCTGCCTCATGCCCGCCTGGGCCGGGACGATGGGCCTGTTGAGATTCAACCTGACCGAACCGGCGGTGATCGGAGCCAGCGCGCTTCCGCCCGGCGAGTACTCGGCCTGCCTCCTGGATACCGGCAGCGACACACCCGTCATGAAGCTGGAATCGGACGCGGGCTTCAGCCTGCTGATTCCGGTGATGCGCGCCACCCTCCGCAGTGAGGAGCCGAGTGTCACCCTCACTCGTCAGGACGGCACGTTGCACGTGACGGATTTCCAGTTCTCCGGCGAATCCTACCGCTATGCAGTGCTGACCCGCTGATTCGCCCGCGGCCTTGGATGCGCCCACCCCCTGCGCGCATCCATGACGTTCCCCGGCGCGCCCACCCCCTGCGCGCGCCGGGGGCCTTGCATTTTTTGACGCCCCTTCCGCCCCGGAAAATCGGTACAATCGCCACGGAAGGACAGGCCCTCCCCTCCGCTTCATGCCCCTCTACCCGAAGCTGCTGCGGCCGATGCTGTTTCGCGGCGATCCCGAGACGGTGCACGACCGTGCTATCCGCGCCGCCGCCTGGGCCTCCGCGCACCCGGCACTCCTCTCCGCCCTGTCCTCCCTCCACGCCTTCCACCATCCCGTGCTGCGCACCGGCGTGGCCGGCCTCGAATTCGCCAACCCCTTCGGCCTGGCCGCCGGCCTCGACAAGAACGGCCGCGCCGTGCCCTTCTGGGCGGCGCTCGGCTTCGGCCACGTGGAGATCGGCTCGGTTTCGGCCGACTTCTCGGCCGGCAACCTCAAGCCGCGCCTGTTCCGCATTCCACAGGACCGCGGCCTCGTCGTCCACTACGGCCTGCCCAACGACGGCGCCGCGGCCGTCGCCCGCCGCCTGGCCGGCACTCGCTTTCCGGTGCCGCTGGGCATCAACATCGTGAACACGAACCACGGCCCGGGCGCGCCGGCCGAATGCAACGAGGCGGTGGTCGACGACTACGCGCGCTCCTGCCGCGCGCTGCTGCCGCACGCCGCCTACCTGGTGCTGAACCTGAGCTGTCCCAACACGCCCGACGGCCGGGGGTTTCTCTCCGATTCCTGCCGGCTGCGCGGGCTGCTGCAACGCCTGGGCGAACTCGAGCCCGCCAAGCCGGTCTTCCTGAAGGTGGCGCCCTTTCGCGACACCGCCCAGTTGGAAGGCTTCCTGGCGGCGGTGGACAGCGCGCCGTTCGTCTCCGGCTTCTCCACCAATCTGCCGCCCGGCAAGCCGCCGGGGCTGCTGACCCCGGCCGCGCAGCTCGGCCGCATGCCCGGCGCGGTTTCCGGCCACCCCAGCCAGGCGCTGGCCTTGCAGACTGTCAGCGATCTGTACCGCCGCATGGACCGCCGGCGCTACGCCATCATCGCCTCCGGCGGCGTCTTCTGCGCCGCGGACGCTTACGCGTTCATCCGGCAGGGCGCTTCGCTGGTTCAACTCCTGACGGCCTTGGTCTACGAGGGGCCGGGCGTGGTGCGGGCCATTGGTGACGGCCTGGCCGAATTGCTTGCAAGGGACGGATTCGGCCGCGTTTCCGATG
>DAHVTI010000392.1 GCA_027324255.1 Bryobacterales bacterium
TCATCCGCCGCGACCTCAGCCTCCAGCTCAAGGAAGCCGTTTTCAAGCTTGGCTTCGTCTTCCTCATGATGGTCGTCGTCTTCGTCCTCTACAACGACATCAGCAAGCTCTTCCCGGGCTAACGCGCCGCCTCAGCCCCCCCGCACCTCGCCCTGTCTCTCATACGACTGCTCATCGTCTATCTACGAAAAGTTTGGCTTTTACTACGATTCCCAATCGTAGTATCATCCGGCCGTGAGCCCCATCCCGTCCGACGCCGAGCTCGGCATCCTGACGGTCCTCTGGCGGTGCGGCGCCAGCACCGTGCGCGAAGTGCACGAAACCCTCGCCAGGGACACCACCTACACCAGCACCCTGAAGCAGATGCAGCTAATGCACGAAAAGGGGCTGCTGCGCCGCAGTGAGCGCTTCCGCTCTCACCTCTACGAAGCCGCCGCAACCCAGGAGGAGATTCACGCCCGCATCGCCGGAGACCTGCTGCGGCGCGTCTTCCAGGGGTCTGCCCGGGACCTGATTCTCGGCGCGCTCACCGCCCAGCGCGCCTCCCGCGAGGAGTTGCGCGAGATTCGCCGCACCATCGATGAGTTCGAAAAGAGGAGGAAGGGGAAATGAGCGCCGCGCTCGCGCCGGAGCCCTGGGTCCAGTGCCTGGGCTGGGCCCTGCTGCATTTCCTGTGGCAGGGAACGCTCATCGTGATCCTGTACGCGGCCCTGCGCGCGCTTCTCGGCCGCTCCATGCCGCCCGCCGGGCGCTACGCCCTGGCCTGCGCGGCTCTCGGCGCCATGGCCGCGGCGCCGCTCCTCACCTTCCTGTTCCTGCTGCTTTCGGATGGGAGAGGAACGCCCGCCGCCTGGGCCGTTCCGGAGCTCGGCTGGCGGGAAATCCTGCCGGGTGTCGTGGCCGCCTGGATGCTCGGCGCCGCGCTGCTCTCACTGCGCCTCGCGATGGGGTGGAGCTACACCCGCAGGCTGTGCGCCGCCGCTCATCCCGCGCCTGCCGAATGGCAGCGCCTGGTTCGGCTAACGGCCGCCCGCGTGGGCGCAACGCGCCCCGTCCGCCTCCTCGTTTCGTCCCTCGTGGAAGTGCCCGTCGCCATCGGCTGGCTGCGGCCCGCCATCCTGGTCCCCTTCACGTCCCTCACAGCCCTTCCTATCGAGCAGCTCTCCGCGGTCCTGGCGCATGAGCTGGCACACATCCGCCGCAACGACTACCTGGCGGCTATTCTTCAGAATCTGGCGGAGGCCCTGCTCTTCTACCACCCCGCCGTCTGGTGGGTGTCCCGCCAGATTCGCATCGAACGCGAGGTCTGTTGCGACGATCTGGTGGTCCACGCCGGCGCGGACGTTCTCGCCTATGCCCGCGCCCTCGCCCAACTGGAATCCTGCCGGCCCGCGCGGCTCCATCCCGCCCAGGCGGCCGCGGGCATGCCCCTGCTGGAAAGGGTTCGGCGGTTGCTGGATCCTCCCGGCTACGAGCCCGCTCGCTTTCCCGGTGCCGCCGCCTGGGCCATGACCCTGCTTTGGCTGCTGGGCGCCGGCGCCGCCGCCGCATCTGTCGCGCCAGCCGGCCAGGAGCCCCTTCAGGCCGCATCGCATGACGTCCCGTACGATCCATTTCTGCCGGCGCCCCAGGCTCTCTTCGG
Source organism: Bryobacterales bacterium (assembly GCA_027324255.1). Taxonomy (GTDB): domain Bacteria; phylum Acidobacteriota; class Terriglobia; order Bryobacterales; family Bryobacteraceae; genus Paludibaculum. The sequence continues at coordinate 1,643 of DAHVTI010000392.1, forward strand.
CAGATACGGCGTGCCCCATACTGCTCTGCCTAACGGCCCCGACCTGCTTCGTCCGGTCCCTGGCAGTCTCAACAACAAGTACGGCTCGGCCCGCAACGTCCTCCGGGGCGGCACCGTCAGGATCCGCCAGGATGCCATCGCCGCGCCCTTGCCCGCCTGGCCACCCTCCCTGTCACACGCCCGCCGGCACGGGCTGGTCGTAGCTGAGGTCGTCGTCTCGCCCAACGGAAACGTGCGGGAATCGCTCATCCTCGCCACCTTCCACCAGGCCGCCTCCAGCGCCGTCTCCGCCGCTCTGGCGGAATGGCGTTTTCATTCCATTGACCAATTGGCCGCCCTCTTCGCGGGCTGGAAGCCCTGCGGCGATTGCCTTCGCATCGGCCGCCTCGGCTTCGAATTCCGCGATTCGCCGGGCGAGCCCCGTGTTGTCGACCTGGCCGCGGCGCAAATCCACTCGAAACGCCTCGTGTCCCCGTTCCTGAAGAAACTCCCGCTGGCACCGCCCAGGTCGCCCCGTTCACCGCTGAGGCTGGAACAATGAGCCTGTCTTTTCCCTCCGAACAGCCCGAGCTCGCCCTCCCTTGGCGCCCCTTCTTCGCCAGTCTCATCGCCGGGACGTGCGCCGCCTGGCTGGTCTCCCCCTCGCCCCACGCGCCACCGCACTCACTGGCCTCCGCCTCCCTGCGAGCCGTCCTGCTCGTCCCCCTCGTCGCCGCCGTTTCAGCCGCCGTGGCCCGCATCGGCTTTCCCGCCTTCTCAACCTGCCCGGACCACCAGGCGCCCCGCCTCGCCCGCTCCTGCGGCGCACTGGCCGCCTGGCTCCTGCCCGCCACCGTGCTGGTCGCCCAGCGCCGCCTGTGGGCCATCCCGCTGGCGCTGTTCCTCGGTGTCGCGGCCGCCCGGCTCCTGCGGCGATGCGCTTTCGCCATCAATGAACCGCGCCTCCAGCCGGACCAGGCCCCTGCCCGCCTTTTCTCCACCCTCCATCTTGCCCTGCCGGCCTCCGTCAGTCTCCAAACCGCCCTCGTCGCACTTCTTACCGGGCAACTGGCCCCCGCCGCTCTGCTCGCCGGCGCCGGCTCCTTCTTCATCGCCTTCTCCGCCTCCTCCGCCGAGCGAAGCTTCTCCCCGCTTCGGGGCCGGCGCCGCGCCCTCCTGCAAACCGCCGCCGCCTGCCTGCTCGCCTGCCTCGCCTTGATCCGGATTCCCGGCCTGGCCGGCGGCCCCTTCCGCGGAATCGAGCAAGGCGAATCGGCCCCGGCCGGCCACGGTCAAACCTCTCGGGACCTGCTCTCCGGCGCCATCCTCCTGGCGGACCCCTCGCCTTTCGCCCGCCTCGTCGCCCCGGTCCCCCGCTCCTCCGGCGGCCGCCCCGCCCTCCGCCCTTCAGATCCCATCGTCATCGAATTCACCGGTGTCTATTGGATCCTCACCGTGCCCCACACCCGTCCGCCCCGCAGTTCCTTTGTCGTTCGCGACTCTCCGCTCACCTACAGCTTCACGACCCCTGATCGCACGCCCCTCGTCATGCAGGCCCATCAGCAACTGCCGTTCCCGATCAACCCGCGCTGCTGTTCGGCCCTCGAGGTAGTGGCCCGCAACGACGATCCGCAGCCTGGCACCATCGCCTTGCACGCCTTCCTGACCGTCTCCGGCCCACCCAAAGCCCCCCGCCTTTCTCTGGGCGCCCGCCCCCTGTCCCCCGGCGGCACGGCGCTCCTCCGCTTCCCGATTCCCCCTCGACCGGCCCTGCCGGCCTTCGACCGCATCATCCTCAACTTCCAACTGGCCGGCCGCCGCCAGCACCGTAGCGCCAAAGTCTCCATCCTGCGCTTCGCCCTCATCCCCCGACCCCGTTGACACCCCCCACTCTTTCGGTGGTCCGCCTCCCCTCCCGGGGCGAGTCACCGCCCCCCTTCCCAATCCCTCTAACAGAGTATGAAGGTCCTTGTCTGGATCCTCGCCCTCCTCACCCTGGGCAGCGGGCTCCTCGACCTCTATTCCGTGATGGGCCCCAACGTGGACCCGTCCTCACCCCTCCTCCGCGAATTCTTCCCTCTCGCCTTCCAGGGCTTCTCCCGCACCACCGAGGTCCTCACCGGACTCGCCCTCGTCGTCGCCTCTTTCCACCTTCTGCGCCGCCGCCGCCGAGCCTGGCAGGCCGCCATCGCCCTCACTGCCCTCTCCGCCGTCATGCACGTCACCAAGGGCCTTGACTACCCTGAAGCCCTCCGCTCCGCCGCCGTCCTCGCCGCCCTCCTCCTCTCCCGCCGCGCCTTCCCCTTCGGCAGCGGCATCCCCTCCCTCCGCACCGAAGGCCGCCGCGTCCTCTTCGCCGCCTTCACCGCCGTCGCCTACGGCACCGTCGGCTTCTGGGTCCTCCGGCCCGCCGAATTCCGCCAGAACTTCCACTGGGCCGCCGCCCTCGAACAGGCACTCCTCTTCCTATCCTTCCTCGGCGATCCCATCACCCAGCCCCATACCCCCTACGCCTTCTGGTTCCTCGACTCCCTCCAGTGGAGCTCCATCGCCGTCCTCGTCTACGCCGGCTTCGCCCTCTTCCGCCCCGTCCGCAACCGTTTCCAGCCCCGCCTCGACGACCTGAGCGCCGCCCGCGCTCTCCTCCACCGCTACGGCCGCACCGCCCACGACTTCTACAAGGGCTGGCCGGACAAGTCCATCTTCTTCGACGACTCCCGCGAGGCCTTCCTCGCCTACCGCGTCGCCGCCGGCTTCGCCGTCGTCCTCGGCGACCCCGTCGGCCCCCCCGAACGCCTCGCCGGCATCATCGAGCAGTTCGAAAACTCCTGCCGCGAGAACGGCTGGCGCATCGCCTTCCACCAGGCCACTCCAGACCTCCTCCCCGCTTACTCCCGCCTCGGCTTCCAACGCGTCAAAATCGGTGACGAGGCCATCGTCGGCCTTGCCGAATTCACCCTCTCCGGCGGCCGCCACAAAAGCCTCCGCACCACCCTCCACCGCATGGACCGCACCGGCATCCGAGCCATTCTCCTCGATCCGCCCCTCTCCCCCGCCATCCTCGCCGAGGCCCGCGAAGTCTCCGAAGACTGGCTCCGCCAGCCCGGCAACCGCGAGCGCGGCTTCACCCTCGGCTGGTTCGAGGACGGCTACGTCCGCCATACCCCCCTCCTCGCCGCCTTCGATTCCACCGGCCGCATGCTCGCCTTCGTCAACATCGTCACCTCCTTCCGCGAAGGCGAGGCCACCATTGACCTCATGCGCCGCCGCCCCGGCGCACCCAACGGCATCATGGACTTCCTCCTTGTCAAAGCTCTCTTCCTCGCCAAGGAACGCGGCTTCCAGCGCTTCAACCTCGGCCTCGCCCCCATGTCCGGCTTCCAGCCCGGCGAGGACTCCCGCTTCGACGAGCGCGCCCTCCACGCCTTCTTCCAGCGCTGGAACGTCGGCTTCCGCTACTCCGGTCTCAAGGAGTACAAAACCAAGTACGCCACCGGTTGGGAGCCCCGCTATGCCGTCTTCCGCAACCGCCTCGACCTCGCCCGCCTCGGCATGGCCCTTGCCCGCATCTCTTCCATCCCGGCCGGAGGCCGCTGACCGTGCGCACCCTCCCTTTCTGCCTCGCCGCCTCCTGCGCCCTCAACGCCTTCGGCTGGCAGCCCGGCCGCAACACCCTCATCCTCCGCGGCCAGCCCCAGGAAATCCGGTTCCTTCCCGCCTCCGGCGCCGTCCGCGGCCGCATCCTCTACCTCCCGGGCGACGGTGGGTGGCGCGGCTTCGCCGTCGACATCGCCAAGGCCATGGCCGCCTGGGGCTACGACGTCGTCGGCGTCAATACCCACCGCTACCTCACCTCGTTCACCAATCAACGCACCCTCACCGAGGCCGAAATGCGCGCCGACCTCGTCGAATTCGCCCGCCGCGCCGGCGAAGGCCGCCCCGTCCGCTTCGTCGGCTGGTCCCAGGGCGCCGCCATGGCCGCCCTCGCCGGCGCCGCCCCCGAAGCCCGGACCCTCTTCTCCGGCATCGCCGCCATCGGCATCCCCGTCCGCGCCGTTCTCGGCTGGCGCCTCGCCGATAACCTCACCTGGCTCACCCGCAGGCTCCCCGACGAGCCCTTCTTCGAAGTCCAGCCCTGCCTCCAGCGCCTCGCCTCTCTCCCCTTCGCCCTCGTCCAGTCCCGCGGCGACGAATTCACCTCCCCCGCTGAGGCCGAACGCCTCTTCTCCGCCGCCGCCGCCCCCAAAAAACTCCTTTGGGTCGCCGCCGCGGACCACAAGTTTGCTGACGCCCGCCCGGCGTTCTATCTGAGCCTCCGCACCGCCCTCGAATGGCTGGACCAGGCCCGGAGGACCGTATGAAAGCCTGGCGCCCTCTCCTCGCCTGGCTGCTCGCCGCCGCCGCACTCGCCTGGGTCCTCCACGGCGTCGATAGCCGCGCCTTCCTCCGCGGCGTCACAGGCATCCGCTGGTCCTGGGTCGCCGCCGGACTCGCCTTCGATGTTCTCAGCTACCTCTGCCAGGGCTGGCGCTGGAGCATGCTCTTCCCCGCCCGCCGCCTCTCCCCTCTCCAGGCCACCAGGGCCATCTACATCGGCCTCTTCGCCAATGAACTCTTCCCCCTCCGCCTCGGCGAGTTCATCCGCGCTTACCTCGCCTCCCGCTGGACCGGCCTCGGCCTCGCCGCCGTCGTCCCCACCCTCGCTCTCGAGCGCCTCATGGACGCCGTCTGGCTCGCCGCCGGCCTCGCCGCCTCGGCCTTTTTCGTCCCGTTGCCCCCGCTCCTCCGCCGCGCCGCCTGGATCCTCGCCGCCGTCGCCGTCCTCGGCCTCCTCACTCTGCTCGCCCTGCTCCTGCGGCCCGCCGCCGGTACCCCCTTCCTCCGCCGCTTCCAGGCTCTCCGCACCCAGCTCCGCGACGCCGCCCGCTCCGGCGCCCTCTGGCGCGGCTTCGCCGCTTCCGGCGCCATCCTCGCCGCCCAGATCCTCGCCTTCTGGGCCATCCAGCGCGCCTGCTCGCTCCCCTTCGGCCTCGGCGTCGCCGCCGTCGTCCTCCTCGTCGTCCACCTCGGCACCGCCATCCCCAACGCCCCCGCCAACGTCGGCACCTACCAGTTCTTCGTCGTCCTCGGCCTCTCCCTCTTCGGAGCCGCGAAGTCCGCCGCCGCCGCCTTCTCTCTCGTGGTCTTCGTCCTTCTCACCCTGCCGCTGTGGCTCCTCGGTTTCCTCGCCCTGCGATCTACCGGCGGCACTTTCAGCCAGCTCCGCCGCGAGGCCCTCGCCGCCGCCTGATTTCGGCCCGTACCCCTGCCTCAGCGGCGGATGCGCCCCTGCTCACGCTTTCTCCCTCGCCGCCAGGCCGTCTCACGGCGCCGGCTCCCTGGACAATTGCGGATACTGCTTCAGATCTGGTTGACTTGGACGCTAAACTGATCTGATCGGTCACCCAGGAGCCGCATCCACGATTTGAGCAGCCGTAGGGTGAGGTACCGCATATGAGTCGACACTATTGGCCTCAGACTTTTTCCGTCTATCACTGGTGTCCGGTGGAACGGCGCCCCATTGCAGCCGCCGTCGCCTGGTCGGCCAGATCAACCTCCTTTTTGTCGCGGACCACGCAGGTGGCCCAGTCGCTCGTTTGGCGCCTCCAAGACGGCTCACTTCGCATGGACTCCTTCGTGAAGCCCAGCCGGGATCTGTATGCCTTCTGGACTGAGCAATTGGACTACGGCAGCCGGCGGCTGTCCATAATCGATCGAATTGCCCGAAAGCGGTGCACGTCAGAGCCCCAAGTCATTCCGCCGGGTCATGCCATCGCCCAACCCGCCCTGGTCCGCTACCACTTCCATCGTGCCTCTCCCGCGCTCACGTATTTCCTCGACGAGCAGCTTCAGTTCCCTCTCACTGGCGAGGCCCGTTATGAGGGAGGCAGCAAGAAATGGGAGACCGTCGCACTCGCGGAAAGCGCGCTTGGCGGCAGGATGGCCGAGGTGCGCGAATTTCACGATTCCCTCAAAATACTCCCGCTCCAAACCACCGGTCGCGAAGGCTTGCTCCAGGCAGCGCGCGACGACGCCTCGATTCAAGAGCTCCTCGCCGCATTCCATCTCCCCGACCCAACCTCGCCCTGGCTGACGCCTTAAGTGCGGCAACTTCAGCCCCGATCCGGCCCCCTACCTCAGCGGCGAATACCCCGCCGCCTTGTACAGCGCAATCTGAATCACGCTCGA
>DAHVTI010000394.1 GCA_027324255.1 Bryobacterales bacterium
CTCGCTCCCCGCTCGGCGTCGGACTCGTGTTGGGTTCCACGCAGTTCTCCTTGAGCCGCGGCCTTCCCTCCACCACCTCCGCCGGACTCGCGCCCCTTTGTTCGACACCTTCACCGGTACTATGCTGCGGTCCGGCTCTCCCCGCGCGTGCATGTCCGGATTGTGGCTTTGCGCCTTCCCGGACCGGCCTGCTTCCTCGGCAGGCGCGCTGGAGGTCTCCCGGTTCTCGTGCATGTTGTTTCGCGGCGTGCCTGGGGTCATCGGCCACGCCCGGTCCAGTCAGGACTCGCGATCTGGCGCCATAGACTGATGTTGCCTTCCCACTGACAGTACAGGGTCGGCGCCCGGGACTCTGTTTTCCAGGCTCAATACCCAGCCCGCCACTGCCTCTGCCTACGCTTCGCGATCCGCCTCGCGGCGAACCCCGCAAGACTCGAGATCAGGATAGAGTCGCTGCTCCTTTCCTGTAGGGCTCTTTCATCCCCTACAACATGCCGGTTGATCCCGGCGCTCACTGTCACCGTTTGTCAACGTTTCCTTACCGTTTTGCGGGGGTTGGGCCGGAAGAAATGGGATGGTTGGCGCGGCGGGGGGCGGCGGTTATTTTTCGGCGGTCCTGATAATTGGGGCGACGGGCGGGCGGAAAGCGGTTAAGATTCGACCAGTGGGGCAATCAGAGGAGGAACGATGCACCCGACCCGAGAACTGACGATTGTGGCGCAGGATCCGAAGCTGCGGTCCGGGAAGAAGCGGAAGGGGCCGATTGTGACGGCACGGGTGGCGGTGCCGAACGAGGATCTGGACGAGGGCCCGCGGGGGGCGCGGGTGTTCGTGATCGATTACGACGCGACGACGAAGACGTTGTACGCGCCGCTGGGGAAGGAGAAGTACGGGACGGCGGAGAGGCCGGTGGACCCGTACGGGGGAGATCTGAGCGAGGCGACGATTCTGGGGGATCCGGGGTTCCACGCGCAGAACGTGTATGCGCTGGTGATGCGGACCTTGGGGCGGTTCGAGCAGGCGCTGGGGCGGCGGATCGGGTGGGGGTTCCGGGGGCATCAGCTCTACGTGGCGCCGCACGCCTTCGGGGTGGCGAACGCGTACTATTCGCGGGAGGACCGGGCGCTGCTGTTCGGCTATTTCGAGGCGCCGAAGGGGGTGGGCGGGGGGATGGTGTACAGTTGCCTGTCGCACGACGTGGTGGTGCACGAGACGGCGCACAGTCTGCTGGACGGGTTGAGGGAGAGGTACCAGGATCCGTCGAGCGCGGACCAGGCGGCGTTTCACGAGGGATTTGCGGACGTGGTGGCGCTGCTGTCGACGTTTTCGCTGCCGGAGGTGATGCGGGCGGCGTTTCCGGAGCGGGCGGTGGAGCGGAGAGAGCTGAAGGCGGAGGCTCTGAGGACGGGAGTGCTGCTGACGCTGGCGGAGGAGATGGGGGCGGCGATGAACGGGGTGCGGGGACGGGCGCTGCGGCAATCGGCGACGATCCGGCCGGACCGGGCGATTTTGAAGAAGGCCCGGTACCAGGAAGAGCACGACCGGGGGGAGGTGTTCGTGGCGGCGATGATGCTGGCGCTGGTGGACGTGCTGGAGGCGGGGTTCGAGAGCCTGGGGGACCGGGGGCCGGACGGGCAGGCGGGGCAGGGGCCGCTGGACCGGGAGAGGGTGATCCAGGAGGCGGCGCAGACGGCGGGCAAGCTGCTGACGATCGCGATCCGGGCGCTGGACTACTGTCCGGCGGCGCATGTGACGTTCGGGGATTACCTGAGCGCGCTGCTGACGGCGGACAAGGAACTGGTGCCGTACGACGGGAAGTACGGGTTCCGGGCGGCGATCCGGAAGAACTTCGAGGCGTTCGGGATCGACCCGGCGTCGGGCAAGACGGGGGACGGGGCGTGGGAGCGGCCGGCGGAGGAGGGGCGGGGGGAGCTGGACTATTCGACGGTGCATTTGCGGGAGCTGCAGACGGACGAGGGGGAGGGGTTCCGGTTTGTGTGGGCGAACCGCGGGCGGCTGGGGGTGGACGGGCACGCCTACACGCGGGTGCTGCCGGTGCGGCCGGTGCGGCGGCAGGGTCCGGACGGGATTGTGCTGGAAGAGACGGTGGCGCAGTACGTGCAGATACGGACGGTGCGGGCGGAGGAGTTGGGGCGGCTGGGGATCAGGAAGCCGGAGGGGATGAAGGACAACGTGGAGGTGACGCTGTACGGCGGGGGGACGCTGATCTTCGACGAATTCGGGCGGTTGAAGTTCCACGTGCGGAACCGGATCGATGCGGCGGAGCAGCAGAGCGAGCGGCTGGCGCACCTGTTCCGGAGCGGGGCGTTCGACGAGGCGAAGGGGGCGAGGAAGATCGGGGCGCTGCACCTGGAGCGGCAGACGCCGTGGCCGCTGGGGGCGAGCGCGGGAGAGGAGAAATAGCGATGGCGAAAGTGAAGGCGAAGGCGAAACCGCACCAGATTACGCTGCGCTGCTACAACGTGGGGTTCGGGGACTGTTTCCTGCTGACATTCCACTACGCGAAGGCGGGCAGCCCGCAGAAAGACCGGCACATCCTGATCGATTTCGGGTCGACGAGCAGGCCGAAGCCGTTCGAGGACGACGCGCGGCATATGAAGAACATCGCGGCGGACATCGGGCGGGCGTGCGAAGGGAAGCTGGACGCGGTGGTGGCGACGCACCGGCACACGGACCACGTGAGCGGCTTTGCGGGACAGACGGGGAAGATGATCGCGGCGCTGGCGCCGGATGTCGTGATCCAGCCGTGGACGGAGGATCCGGAGGCGGAGGAAGAGGGGACGGCGCCGGTGAACGATCCGGGGCAGGCGAAGCAGGCGCTGGCGGGGAGCCTGCGGAACATGCGCGAGCTGGCGGCGGCGGTGCACGAGGCGCACAAGGGGGGCACGACGGAGATGGACCGGCAACTGGCGTTCCTGGGGCTGGAGAACATCAAGAACGAGGACGCGGTGAAGCGGCTGGCGGAGATGGGGGAGGGGCGGTACGTGTATTTCGGCTCGAAGTGCGGGTTGGAGGAGATGCTGCCGGGGGTGAAGGTGCGGGTGCTGGGGCCGCCGACGCTGGAGCAGAGCGAGGAGATCGGGTCGTACGCGAAGGATTCGGAGGAGTACTGGTTTGCGGCGGTGCGGCCGATGGCGCTGTTCTGGGCGGCGCAGGCGGGGATGGCGGCGCGGGCGTCGAAGGGCAAGCGGCTGTTTCCGAAGGCGGAGACGCGGCAGGTGGAGGAAGCGGCGGAGGAGGTGCGGTGGTTTGCGAAGCGGGCGGAGGCCGAGGCTCAAGACCAGACGCTGGGGATTGTGAGGCGGCTGGACGCGTGCATGAACAACACGAGCGTGATCCTGCTGTTCGAGGCGGGGGGCAAGCGGCTGCTGTTCCCGGGCGACGCGCAGGCGGAGAACTGGATGTACGCGCTGAGGCGGCTGGAGGAGAAGGGAGAAATCGGGCTGTTGGAGGAGGTGGACCTGTACAAGGTGGGGCACCACGGGAGCCTGAACGCGACGCCGCGCAGCCTGTGGGCGAAGTTCCGGAAGAAGGGGGGCGCGGAGATGGAGGGGCGGCTGCAATCGGTGATGTCGACGAAGCCGGACAAGCACGGGAGCGAGGCGAACCATTCGGAGGTGCCGCGGAGGCCGCTGGTGGAGGAACTGGAGAGCGAATCGGAACTGCTGCGGACGGACAAGATGGAAAAGCCGGACGGGCTGGCGAAGGTGATTGCGATCCCGCTGTAGGGGGAGTGCGGCGGCACCGGGGGATTGAAGAGCCATTTTCCGATGAGCCGCCTTGCTTTGGGGCTGCCGCGGGCGCATAATGCGCTGCGAAGGGGAGGGACGATGCGAAAAGCGATTCTTGCGTGTTTCTGTGCCTGCGCTTTGGGGACGGCGGCGGAAGTCCCCTATGCGGGCGCGTGGAAGATCAACTACGCCAAGAGCAATTTCGGCGATACGACGGTGACCTACGAGCAGTTGGCCGGGGGTGCGATGAAGGCGACGATGGACGGGCAGTCGTACACGTTCCAGACCGACGGCAAAGACACGATGACGCCGTGGGGCATGACCGTGGCCTGGAAAGCCGTGGACGCGCGCACGTGGCAGACGACGGAGAAGGTCAAGGGCCAGGTGACGGCGACGGGCACTTTGAAGCTTTCGGCCGACGGGCAGCAGTTGAGCTTCGAAGCGACGCGCAGGAAGACAGACGGGGGGAGTTCCCAGGAGTCGGTGACGTACCAGAGGGTATCGGGCGGTCCGGGGCTGGCGGGGCTGTGGAAAACGAAGAACCTGAAATCCAGCTCTCAGGAGATGCTGTTGCTGACACCGAAGGGCGCGGACGGGCTGACGGTGGGGTTCGGCAACGCGGGAGCGGCGTGCGACGCGCGATTCGACGGCAAGGACTATCCGGCCACGGGCGACATTTTCCCGGCGGGCTGGACGTGCCAGGTGGCGCGGCAAGGCGAGCGGGGCTTTGGGCTGACGTGGAAGAAAGACGGCAAGGCCATGTACCAATCCACGATGCAGGTTTCGGCGGACGGCAAGGCGCTGACGGAGACGGGATCGGCGGTGGGGGTGAGCGAGAAGGTGGTGGCGGTGTACGACCGTCAGTGAGGCGGGGGCGCGGCAGGGTGGGGATGGTAGACGTTGCCGGCCCTGCGGAAGCGCGGCGCAGGGGCGGCCGGCAGAGCGGGGACGGAGAGAAAGGCGGCGAGGGCGGACGAGTCGCGTTCGTCGAGGCGGGTGTGGTCGGGCTTGATGCCGAGGCCGGCGCAGCACGGCGAGCGAGGCTTTGGGCTGACGTGCAGGTTTCGGCGGACGGCAAGGCGCTGACGGAGACGGGATCGGCGGTGGGGGTG
>DAHVTI010000400.1 GCA_027324255.1 Bryobacterales bacterium
TTGCTACCCCGCACAAGAGTGTCTCATACGGGCCAAAGCGTTTTCTTGGAAGTTGTTTGAAACATTGGGGAGATTCGCTGGGACCGGGGGTGGCCGGACCTGGAGGTCCGGCAGCAGGCCTGGAGGCCTGCCCCACACTTGGCCTCGAGGCCTGCCTCACATCTGGCCTCGGGCCGGGCCCGCGACGCGCGGGCATAGCTCGGTTTTGGCCGCCGGGCAGAGGTGTGGGGAGATCAGTTGCACTTGCCCCTGCAGACCGTTTCGCTGATGGTCTGGAGGGGGCCGAGGACCTTCGAACTGGAAAGAGAGGGGCGCTGGATGGCGAAGACCTGGACGGTGGAGCCGTCGGGGGACTGGCGGGAGGTGTAGACCTGGCGTTCGCGGAGGCTGAAGCTGCCGTCATCGGGGATGGGGCGGCCGGGGGCGGCGGGGCCGAAGACGTCGATCTCCTGGCGCTCAGCGCCGCCCGGGCCCTTGACGGTGCGGGCGACGGACTGGCGGGCGAGCTTGAGCGAGCCGGTGGTCACCGCCTCGTATTCGTCCACCCGCGTCTCGGTCTCGCCGTTCTGCGTGCGGGAACGGGTGACGGTGCGGACGGATTCGATGAACTGGCCGTTGGCGTCGCGGGTGTAGATGAGTTCGTCGCGCTCGGAATCGGTTTTAGTGGACGTCTCGCGGGCCGAGTGGCGCTCGGCGAGGTCGAAGCCGCCGTTGATGGAGGCGCGCTCGATGGAGGTCTGGCTGTTGACGGCGTCGCCGGACTTGGTGGATTCGGTGACGGAGCGCTCAGCGGGGCGGAGTTGGCCGTTGAGGTCGCCGCGCCAGACGGTGGTCTTCTCGGTGGAAGAGCCGTCGGGGCGGGTGGCGGTCTCGATGACGGTCTTTTCGGGCGGCAGCGGGCGGCCGTCCTGGTCGTAGCGGGTGCGGATCCGCTCGAGGATGCGGACGCCGCCTTCGTTTTTGAGCACCTTTTCCTGGACCTGCTCAAGGGGCGCGCGGCGGCCGTTGAGGGTCTGGACGGTCTCCGATGACCGGCCGTCTCCGGAGCTGGAGCGGGACCAGTCAATGACATGGCCGTTGATGTCGCGGATGGTGGTGGCGGTTTGGCGCTGGAAGGCCGCGAGCGGCGCGGGCAGGAGGATCGCAATGAGGACGAGGGTCCGCATAGTCTTTGATCGGCGGACGGCGAGGCGGCCTTTAGAGCCGCTCCGCTACAATAGACGTATCGGGGCCATGAAAAGCTTCTACATCGAAACGTTCGGCTGCCAGATGAATGTGCACGATTCCGAGAAGGTGATCGGCACGCTGGAGCAGCGCGGCTATGAGCAGGTGACGACGGCGGAGGCGGCGGACCTGGTGCTGTTCAACACGTGCAGCATCCGGGACAAGGCCGAGCAGAAGGTCTTCCAGCGGCTGAGCGAGAACAAGCGGTCGAAGGGGAAGATCTTCGGCGTGCTGGGGTGCGTGGCGCAGCAGGAGGGGGAGAAGATCTTTGAGAAAGCGCCGCACGTGAACCTGGTGGTGGGATCGGCGAGCTACCCGAAGCTGGGCGAGCTGCTGGTGCAGATCGAGCACGGGGAGCGGCGGGTGACGGGGCTGAGCCTGGATTCCGACGATCCGTTTGAGACGCCGCTGACGCGTCGCGACAACCCGCACCGGGCCTACATCACGATTATCGAAGGCTGCGACAAGAGCTGCGCGTACTGCGTGGTGCCGTTCACGCGGGGGCACGAGCGGAGCCGGACGGCGGAGTCGGTGCTGGAAGAGGCGCGGGCGCTGGCGGCGAAGGGCTACACGGAGATCCAGTTGCTGGGGCAGAACGTGAACAGCTACCGGGCCCCGTCTTCCCCGGAGACGGGGGCGGGCTGGAACTTCGCGCGGCTGCTGGAGGCGGTGGGGCGGGTGGAAGGGATCCGGAGGGTGCGGTTCACGACGTCGCACCCGCGCGACTTCGGGCGTGACATCGTGGAAGCGATGGACCGCACGGAGACGCTGTGCAACATGGTGCACCTGCCGGTGCAGAGCGGGTCGACGGCGGTGCTGGCGGCGATGCAGCGGCAGTACACGCGGGAACAGTATCTGGAGCGGATCGGGTGGCTGAAGGCGTCCAGGCGCGACATCGCGCTGTCGACGGACATCATCGTCGGCTTCCCTGGCGAGACGGAAGCAGATTTCGAGCAGACGCTGAAGCTGCTGGACGAGGTGGAGTACGACTCGATTTTCAGCTTCAAGTACTCGATGCGGCCGAACACTCCGGCGCTGGAGAGGGGCGACCACATGCCGGATGAAGAAAAGGGCCGGCGGCTGACGATCCTGCAGGAGAAGCAGCGGGCGATCCAGATCCGGAAGAACACGGCGCTCGTCGGAACCGAGCAGGAGGTGCTGGTGGAGGGGTTCAACAGCACGACGAAACAGTGG
>DAHVTI010000424.1 GCA_027324255.1 Bryobacterales bacterium
GGAACGCGACGATGAGCGGGGCGTACCCGGTGATGACGGGGAACGCGGCGCCGGGGTCGGCCAACGGCAAGGCGATGACGGCGTGGTTCACGTTCTTTTCGACGCGGGTGCGGCACTGGGACACGGAGCCGTACTTCGACGTGGAGGGCGGGCGGTCGATCGCGATACCGGGGGTGAGGAACGACGACTACGACATCAGCTCGGTGGAGTATATCGTCTACATCGAGCACCCGCAGAAGGTGACGGTGACCGTGCAGAAGCACGGCTACAACGTGTACTGGCTGAACCCGGCGACGGGCGAGATGACGAAGGAAAAGAAAGAGTGGAAGGGCGAGGTGTACGAAGGCACGGCGCCGGACGCGGCGCGGGACTGGGTGCTGCACCTGTCGCGGGACGATCACAAAGAGGGGATGTTGAAGGGCGGGGTGTTTTCGGGGCAGGTGAAGTTCGAGTCGTGGCCGGTGCCGGTGCAGGAGCCGGAGCGGAGCGCGCAGAAGGCGCCGTTCGAACTGGTGAAGCCGACGATCAACGACACGCTGACGGCCGGGCAGGCGGTGCAGTACCAGATCAAGCTGAAGCGGCAGACGGGCGGAACACGGCGGATGACTTATGTTTTAACGGGAGAGGTGGTGCGGGACGGACAGGGGACGCGGCTGCTGGCGTGCGGGGCGGACGGGACGTTCACGATCGAGCCGGGGGTGCTGACGGGCGGCGCGGGCGTCATCAACGTGCGCCTGGCGGCGCTGAACGCGCCGGGGAAGCTGTACCTGCTGGACTACGTGTTCCCGGTGAAGGGGCGCGAATGACGCGGATTGTGGCGCTGGACACGACGGGGCAATTCGGCAGCCTGGCGCTGCTGGAAGACGGGGCGGTGGTGGAGGAGATGCTTCTGGAGTCGCCGGACGGGTTCGCGCACGTGCTGTTTCCGCAACTGGAGCGGCTGATGCTGCGGCACGGGTGGAAGTACGAGTCGGTGACGGGGTATGCGGCGGGGGCTGGGCCGGGGTCGTTCACGGGCGTGCGGGTGGGACTGGCGGCGGTGAAGGGATTGGCGGAGGCGTCGGGGGCGCTGGCGGCGGCGGTGTCGAACCTGGAGGCGATGGCGACGTACGGGACCGGGGCCTGGCGGGCGCCGTTCTACGACGCGCGGCGGGGGGAGATTTATGGAGCGGTGTACGACGGGAGGCTGGGGCTGCACGGGCATGAAGTGGTGGCCCGGTTTCCGGCTTGGCGGGCGTCGCTGCCTTCAGGCGTGGAGCTGCTGACGCCGGATCCTTCCATTTTTGGCGTGGAGGCGACGGTGACGCCGCGGGCGCTGGCGGGGGCGATCGGGCGGCTGGGGGCGGATCGATTGGTGGATCCGGTGGGGTTGGATGCGAACTATGTGCGGCGGTCGGATGCGGAGCTGAACTGGGTGGACCGGTAAGGGCGGGGGCCGGGCATGAAAGTTAGTTTTGGCCGGCCTGGAAGCCGGCCGCAGGCGTGGACGCCTGCCCCACATTTGGGTTATTGGGTCACTTTGAGGACGGCGTAGAGGAGGTCCGATTTGGTTTGGGCCTGATGGGGGACCGCGGCGGGGATGTGGGCGAGGTCGCCGGGTCTCATGGAAGTCGTTGTGGCGCCTTCGATGCCGGAGCCGCGGATTTCGTTGGATGCGGTGGTGCGGGGGTTGAGAGCCTTGCCGCCTACGGCCACTTGCGGCGCGCCGGAGAGGATCCAGAAATAATCGACCTGCTTTTCGTGGACTTCGGCTTCGCCGTCAGAGGTGCGGAAGACGAGCATGAAGGAGTGGGTGTTCCAGTTGGCGAGCTGCTGGGTGGCGACGTTCTTGCCGGCGAGTTGCGCCTTGAGCCTGGGGCCGTAGGCCTGGAGGTTGGCGTTGGACCAGTAGGCGAAGCCCTTGGGATCGGCGGGGGCCCGATCGCGGACCTTGGTGACGAAGTAGAGGAACTCCTTCTTCACGAGCAACTGGTGGGGGAGGTTGGCGGGGATGTGGACGATGTCGCCGGGGCGCATGACGACGCGCTGGCCGCCAACGATGCCCTCGCCGAGGGTCTCGCCGGGGCCTGTGGATTTCGGGTTCTTGACGGTGCCGCCGTAGATGAGCGTGGCTTCGCCCGCTTCGCAGATGAAGACGTCGTTGACCGTCTCGTGGACCTCGGCCTGGCCGTCGACGGTGCGGCGGGTGATGGAGGACCAGTGGTTGCCGAATTTGGCGAGGTCGGTGCCGAGGGGCTTGTTGTCCTTCATTTTGGCGGCGAGCTTGGCGTTCCAGCCCTGGAGCTCAGCGGCGGACCAGTGGACGAAGCCGGGGACGGCGGCGCCGGAGGCGAGGGCGGCGGCGAGGATCAGAGTGAGTTTGAGTTTCATGCGGGCACCACCTTGGGGAGACGGTCTTTGACGGGGGGCATGGCGGGGACGTTGTCCGTGGGCTTGTCCTGATACCAGTAGCAGCAGGAGTAGAAGTTGTCGGCGCGGTCGTTGCCATGGCCGTGCTCCATGGTGTGCTTCAAGTACCTGGTGAAGGTCACAGGGTTATCGCCATGAAAACGGTAGCAGCAGTAACGGCCTCCGGTGCGTTCGGGGCTCTGGATGAGAGGGGCGCCGTACTGGTGGTAGCTGAAGGGCTTGGCGCCGTCGCGGCCGCCGAAGTTCCAACTGCCGAGGAAGTAGTCTTCGCTGCCGGTGCCGATAATGAGGGGCTTGGACTCGTCGTCGATGAAGATCATGTCGTCGCCTTCGCCCATCCAGTATTCGCTGTTCTGGACGACGCCGAGGGTGACGCCCATGAGGTGGCCGCGGCCGCGGGTCTCGCAGTAGACGTGGTTGTGGGTGCCGAGGGGGTTGACGGGAGTTTTGCCGTCGGGGCCTTTCATGGAGACGTGGGGCACGACCTGGCGGTACTGGGCGTGGAAGTAGAGGGCATCGGCGGGGAGGGCTTCGACGCCGAGGAAGTCGATGTTGGAGTAGAAGGAGCCGACGTCGCGCGCGCCCTCGTTGGTGACGGTGAGGCGGGCGCTCTTGTGGTAGGGCATGGCGAAGTAGCAGTTGAGGGAGCGGCCGGGAGAGCAGGCGAGGTACTCGCTTTCGTAGAGGACGTAGTCGCCGAGGTTGAGGCCGAAGAAGTCGCCGATGGGGGTTTCGATGCTGGGCTTGGAGGCGCCGTCCCACCAGGCGCGGAGAATGAGTTCCTTGAGGTGATGGGGGCTTTGGGCGGCGATGGTGAACCAGATGTGGGAGATCATGCCGGGGCCCTGCTGGTTGAAGATTTCGAGTTCCTTGCCGGGCTGGATGGGCCAGCGGTCGGAGTTGCCGCCGGTGGGGTCGTGGCTGGACTGCTTGAGGGATTTGTAGTTCTGGGCGCGGCAGTAGGTGGGGAGGAAAGCGGCGGGGCGAGGCATGCCGGCGCGGGCTGGGGGCTGAGCCTGCACTTCAGGGGCGGCGGCGCCCAGGCCGAGAGCGGCGAGGGCTCCACGGAAGAAGCCACGGCGTTGGACGGGTTTCATGGTTGGACCTCCGGGGGAAATGGATCGACTTGAGAATCATATCCCAGAGGTCCGGGCGGAAGTGCAGAGGAGGGAGGGCGGGGTTATTCATCGTGCAGAGCGCGGACGGGATCGACGCGCAGGGCGCGCCAGGCAGGGGCGAGGGTGGCGGCAAGGGCAGAGGAGAGAAGCAGGGCGGCCACGGTGACAAGCGTGGCGGGGTCGGCCGGCCTGACACCGTAGAGGAAGCCGGAGAGCAGGCGTGCGGCGGCCAGCGAGCACACCAAACCCGCCAGCACACCTGCGGCAGCCACCTTCATGCCCTGCCCCATGACGGCGCCGAGGATCTGCTGCTTGCGCGCACCGAGCGCCAGGCGGATGCCGAACTCACGGGTGCGCTGGGCGGCGGCGTAGGCGATGACTCCGTGCAGGCCGACGGCGGCGAGCAGGAGCGCGAAGAAGGCGAAGCTCGAGAGGACGAGGGTTTGCAGTTTGCGCTCCGCCACACCTTCATCGAGGATCTGTTCGAGGGTTTTCAACTGGACGACGGGCTGGGCTGGGTCGAGGCGGCGGATCTCGGCGCGGATGGCCGCGGCGAGGCTCTCGGGGGTGGTGCGGGTGCGGACGGCGAGGGCCATCTCGGAAGAGTTGCCGCGCTCGAAGGGCATGTAGAACTGGGGGTAGGGAGTTTTGTCGAGGCGGGCCTGCCGGGCGTCAGCACTGATGCCGACGACGGTGAACAGGGGCGCGCCGGCGCGCTCGCCGAGGGAGAAGCGCTTACCGAGGGCGTCCTCGCCGGGCCAGTAGCGGCGGGCCATGGTCTCGTTGACGACGGCCACGGTGGCGTCGGCCTTCGCGTCGGCCGCGGTGAGCCAGCGGCCGCGGCGGAGGGGGGTGCGCAGGGTGGTGAAGTAGCCGGGGGTGGCTTCGCGGACTTCGGCGATGGGCTCCTCGGCGGGGCGGGCGGCGCGCCCTTCGACGCGCACGGTGTGGATGTTGCCTTCGCCGGTGAGGGGGAGCTGGTTGACGAGGCCGGCACTTTCCACCTGCGGCAGGTTTTCGACATTGCGGAGCAGCTCGTGGAAGAAGTTCTGCCGTTGCGCTGGCGTGGGGTAACGGTAAGACGGCAGCGGGATCTTCATCGTGAGCACGCGGGTGATCTGGAAGCCGCGCTCGGACTGCAGGAGCTGCCAGAAGCTGCGCAGGAGGAGGCCGGCGCCGCTGAGGAGGACCATGGAGAGTGCGATTTCGGCGACGACGAGAGCGGCGCGCAAGCGGTTGTGGCCGGGCGATCCGGTGGTACGGGAACCGTCTTTGAGGGCGTCCACGAGATCCACCCGGGCGGCGCTGAGGGCAGGCGTGAGGCCGAAGAGGCAGGCGGTGGCCAGCGAGATGACGATGGTGAAGGCGAGGGCGAGCGGATCGACGGCGATGGAATCGACGCGCGGCATGCGGGGACCGGCGAGGGCGCGCATTACCTGTACGCCCCACACGGCCAGCAGCGAGCCGCCGGCGCCGCCCAAGAGGCCAAGCAGGAGGCTTTCCAACACCACCTGGCGCGCGAGGCGGCCGGGGCCGGCGCCGACGGCTGCGCGCACGGCCATCTCCTTGCGCCGGGCGACGGACTGGACCAGCAGGAGACCGGCGACGTTGACGCAGGCAATGAGCAGCAACAGCAGGACGGCGACGCCAAGCATCAGCAGCGCCGGGCGAACCCGCTGGACCATCTGCTCCTGGTAGGGAGAGACGGAGACTTGGAACTCCTTGACCGCCTCCGGGCTCACCTGCGAGTAAACAGCCTGCATGAGCGAAGCGAGTTCGTCGCGGGCCTGCCGCGGAGTGATGCCGGGCTTCAGCCGCGCCACGGCGGAGAGGGAGTGGTCGCCGGTGTTATTGCGGTCTGCCGGGGAGAAGACAAGGGGCCGCCAATACTGGGTTTCTTCGGGGACGCGCGCTTCCATGGGGTGCTCGGAGCCGCGGGGGAAGTTGAAGCCTTCGGGCATGACGCCGAGGACGGTGAGCTGCCGGTCGTCGACGCGAATCTGCCGGCCCACGATGTCCGGCGCGGCATGGAAGCGCGTTTTCCAGAGACGATGGCTGAGCACGATGACGGCGTCGCGGCCCTCCCGCTCTTCGGCTTCGGTGGTGACGCGGCCGAGCAGCGGCGGGACGCGCAAGGCCTGAAAGACGCCGGCGGTGACGCGTGCGCCGCGCAGGCGCTCGGCTTCGCCGTGGCCGGAGAAGTTCTGACTGACTCCGCGGAAGAAGCCCGCGCATTCGAGCGAGCGGCTGCGGTCGCGCCAGGTGAGGGCCAATGCCGGACTGGCCGGGATCTCGCGGTAGCCGATGATTTGCTGCATGCGCTCGCTGGTCTCCCAGAGCAGGACGAGGCGGTTTGGCTCGGGGTACGGCAGCGGCTGGAGGAGCACGCCGTTCAGGAACGCGAAGATGGCAGTGGCGGCGCCGATGCCAAGCGCCATGGTGCCGGCGGCGGCGGCGGAGAAGAGGGGGGATTTCCTGAGCACCCTGGCCGCGTGCCGAATGTCCTGCCCCATGGTGCTCATTCCCGGCTCACCCCTATTGCTGGAACGAGTGAACCGGGTCCGATGTTCACTGAATTCGCACTTTGCGGCGGCTGATGGTGGGCTCGAGGCCTTGCGGCGTGACGGTGGCTTTCAGCAGGTACGCGCCGGGCTGCGAAGGGGCTTCGAGGGGGACCTGCCAGGTGTGGGCGCCGTGGGCGGGGAGTTCGAAGTCGAACTCCGCGGCGGGGCCGTTCAGAAATTCCAGGCGGAGCTTGCCGGTGGCGGGCGCGGGCAGGTCGTTGACGAGCATGACGGCGTAGCTGCGTTTTGCGGCGGGCTTGAGGGTGGGCTGCCAAAAGTTGATGTAGACGCCGAGGGGCTTGAAGGATTCGCGGACATAGTCGGCGAAGTTGGGCTCGAGTTCGAGCGTCTCGACGTTCTTCCAGTGGTCGGAAGTCTTCACGCCGGGATAGCTGCAGGTGAGCCAGGTGAAGTGGAGGACGCCGGCGAAGTTGCGGTGGGCGCGCCAGAACTCGGTGAGGCCGGCGAGATTGTAGGCGTAAAGCTCTAAGCGCTGGGCGGGGGTGGCGCTCGCGCCCAGCAGGACGTTGTAGACGTTTTCGGTGAGAAGGGTGGGAGAGCCGTCGCGGTTGAGCCACATCCAGCCGTATTCGTTGGCGATGACGGCGTGGGCGGAGGGGTGGCCGGCGTTGGTGGTCTTGGCGCCGGTCATGCGTTCAAGCTGCGTCATGTCGAAACGGTTGGGGCCGGGGTTGCGCATGGCGCTGAAGAGGTAGGGGTGGTCTTCGACGGGGTCGTCGAAGCCGGTGGGGACGGCATAGCCGTTGTCCCAGGGGCGGTTGGACAGATCGAGCTTGCGGACGGTGGGGATGACGGTGTCGCGGAGAAGGGGCGAGTCGGTTTCGTTGGAGGCGTCCCAGATGGCGACGCTGGGGTGGTTCCAGTGGTCGCGCATCCACTCGGTGTACTGGGTGATAAGTTCGCCGCTGCGGTAGGGCGGGAAGTATTCGCGGCCGTTCCAGATGAAGAATTCGTTCTGGATGAGGAGGCCGGCTTCGTCGGCGATGTCGAACCACATTTCGGGGGCGGGGCCGATGCAGAAGCGGAACGAGTTCCAGTTCATGCGCTTGGGTCCATCGATCAGGAGCTTGCGAACCCAGGCTTCCTCCCACGGGTGGCGCTTGCAGAGGGGGTCTTCGAAGAAGCGGTGGAGGGTGATGTTGGAGCCGCGGAGGAAGTAGAGCTTGCCGTTCAAGTAGGCGCGCTTGGTGGCGGTGTCGAAGCGGAATTCGCGGAGGCCGAAGCGGGTCTTGAGGAGATCGCCGGTGGTGGAGGTTTCCACCCAGTGGAGGTTGGGTTCTTCGGGGGTCCACAGTTTCGCGCCGGGCATTTTGAGAGTCGCCTGGACCTGGCGGCGCTCGCCGGGCTGGAGGGTGACGTTCGCGGATGCTGCCTTCCAGGCGCCGGCGGCGTGGCGGACGGCGACGGTGACGGGGGCTTTGCTGAGATTGACGAGCGTGGTTTCGATGAGGGCGGAAGATTCGGCGACGCGCGGGGCGACCTGCACGCTTTCGATGTAGGGGTTGCCGGAGAGGATGAGAGAGACGTTGTCGTAGATGCCGGGAGTCCACTTGTACTTTTCAAAGTCGGTGCCGGCGGGAGCCCACGACGGGACGGCGGCGGGGTGGGCGCCGATGCGGACGGTGAGTTCGTTGTCGCCGGACCAGTTCAGAGCGGCTGCGGCGTCGAAGTAGCCGGCGCTGAAGCAGCCGAGGTGCTCGCCGAGCTTGCGGCCGTTGAGCCAGACGGCGGTGCCGAACTGGGCCTTGGCGATGCGGAGCATGGCGACGGGCTTCTTTTCAGACACGCGGAAGCTGCGGCGATACCAGAAGTAGTTGCGTTGCTGGCGCGGGATGCCGGCGGTGTCGGTGCGGGCACTTTCGGGCAGCTTCTTTTCGCGGATGGAGGCCTGGATGAACTCGCGGCTGTCGAAGCGGTCTACGTCGGCGAACGGGGGCGTGGCGAGGTTGGCGAGGCCGGGGACGGGGGCGGTGTGGGTGAAGGCGGCGGGGAGAGGCTCGGGGGCGAGGCTTTCGGCCATGCGCCAGTCGCCGTTGAGGTTGACGGTGGTGCGCTGGGCGAGAAGCGGGAGGGCGAGGAGAAGCAGACACGCGAGTCTCATACGGGGGTCATCGTATCATCGAAAGTTGACGTACGACGCGATTGTGATCGGGGCCGGAGCCGCGGGACTGTTTTGCGCGGGCGTGGCGGGACAGCGGGGGCGGCGCGTCCTGGTGATCGAACACGCAGATCGGCCCGGGAAAAAGATTCTGATCAGCGGCGGGGGGCGGGCGAACTTCACGAACCTTCGTGTATCGGCGGGGAATTTTCTTTCAGGGAACGCGCATTTTGCGAAGTCGGCGCTGGCGCGGTTCACACCCGGCGATTTTGTGCGGCTGGTGGAGGAGCACAGGATTCCGTATCACGAGAAGACGTTGGGGCAGTTGTTCTGCGACCGGTCGGCGACGGATCTGCTCCGGATGCTGGAGGCGGAGTGCGCGAAGGGGAAGGTGGAGGTTCTGACGGGGACGCGGGTGTTGTCGGTGTCGCGGGATACGCGGTTTCGGGTGGAAACGTCGCGCGGGATGTTGGAGGCGGCGGCGCTGGTGGTGGCGACGGGCGGATTGTCGATTCCGAAGATGGGGGCGACGGGGTTCGGGTACGAGATCGCGCGGCAGTTCGGACTGAGGGTGGAGCCGACGTATCCGGCGCTGGTGCCGCTGGTGTTCGAGCAGCCATGGACGGAGCTGAGCGGGGTTTCGACGGAGGTGGTGGCGAAGACGGGGAGGCAACAATTCCGGGAGAAGATGTTGTTTACGCACAAGGGGCTTTCGGGGCCTGCGATCCTGCAAATTTCGTCGTACTGGCGGCCGGGGGCGGAGGTGGTGGTGGACTTGCTGCCGGGTGTGGAGTTCGCGGAGACGGCGCCGCACGAGGC
>DAHVTI010000466.1 GCA_027324255.1 Bryobacterales bacterium
ATTTCACGAAGATTGAGGTTTTGGCGGCAGTTGCGAGAAATTCCCGGAGAGTATTGCGGAGGGCGGCGGCGACGACCTATTCGGAGGGAGCCAGTCCGAGCCGAACGGTCCGTATCCAGGAGCCGAAGGATTGCCAGACCAGCTTGGGGTCCGTAGCGGAGAGGATCTGATGCAATCACTGGGCGATGAGCCCCAGTTGGATGTGACGATGGTATGCGGCGATCTTCCGGCGGACGGCGTTGCGGTAGGCGTCCGATTTGCGGTGCAGGTACTGGTTGCCGCTCACGCGTCGTAGTGGCGTCATGGCCGCCATCCAGAAGTGATGGGCATAGGCCCCGATGACGCGGAGGGCCTGCTTGAAGGAGACTTCGATCTTGAATCGCAGGGCATAGACGCGGATGATGTCCAGTGGGGCCAGGGTGAAGGATATCGACATCGGGCCGCTTGTAGCCGTCGCGCGTCAAGCGTTCCACACCGCCGTCCTCGGGACGCGGAAGATAGACCTTCTCCTGGCGCCTGGTGACGCGCCGGTGACGCGCCGGCTCATCTCGGCAGCGATCGCGTGGACGGGCGGTCGCGATGATGTTCAGTGTATCGAAGCCCGGTTTCTCGGCAGGCCAAAGCGCGAGTGGGCTCCTGAAGGAGATCGGCCGTAATGTGTCTTTGGCGCGCCAATCTTTCCCGTCACTAAGATTAACAAACTTTAAGTGACACGATTTCCAGAAATATATTCTCCCCCAATTCAACAACTTCCCGCCTTCCCTCCACACCTCTTCCTCCCCCTCCCCCCACACTCTCGCCTGGAGGTCCATCTCATGCTCCTGTTTGACGATTCCGACCAAGCTCCCATCATCCGGCGCACCACCACGGTCCCCGCCGACCCCCAAGCCCCCTCGCCCTCCGGCGAACAACGGCCCGCCGCCCTCACCTGCATCGAGTCCCAACCCATGCTCGAAAAACTCCGCGCTGGCGCCTATGAGCAGTACGCCCCCCCCAACTTCTTCCTTCAGGTCCTCGCCGACGACGTCGCCGAAGAGTTCTGGATGAAGCGGCGCCTCTCCGACATCACCAACCAGAGCCTCAGCCTCGAAATCGAAGCGTCTTACGACAAGGTCAGCCAGAGCTACCCCAACGTCGACCGCTACATGCGCCCCGTCCTCGCCTGGCGCCAACTCCACGACGATCCCGCCTACCGGG
>DAHVTI010000481.1 GCA_027324255.1 Bryobacterales bacterium
ACACTGCGTACGAGTTGCTGTGCTCCCCGTCGATGCGCCATTCCCTCACCAGCGCCCGCTCCCCCTGCAGCCCTGTCACCCGCAATTCGATCTCCGCCTCCGCTCCCGCCACGTCGTCGTCGTGATAGTTCCACAGCAGCACGGTCACCCTCCGCCCCTGCCGCGCCGCCAGAGCCCCCACGTCCGCCTGTCCCCTCACTCCCTGCTTCAGCATCTCCTCCAGCCCCACCGCTCCGCTGCTCACGCTTTCGATCCGCTCCCCGCCCATCTGCCCCAACATCCGGAACACGTTCAGCACCGGCTTCTCCACCCCGTTCGTTGCCAGGTCCCGGAACCCGTCGAACCAGGGCTGGTTCTCGAACTCGAACGCCCACGTCACCGCCCCTTCCAGGTTCACTCCCATGCGCTCTGCCAGTTCGTACTTCCGCGCGAACGCCGCCGCCGTGTAGCTCGAATACACCGTCCCGTTCCTGTACCCGTTCTGCGGGTGCGTCCGCTGCGGGCACGCCGCGCAGCCCTCCGGGTCGCTCTCCCCGATGATCACCGGCTTGCCCTTCAGCTCCGGAAACGAGCTCACCACCCGGAACCCTTCCGCGACGTCCGTCAACTGGTACTGAATCCCCATCCGCACGTGGCCGTCGACGAACGCCGGCCGCCCCTTGGCGTGGAACCCGACATAATCCAGCGGCGAGCCCCTCTTCCCCGTCGCATAATTCGTCCCCCGCACCGCGTGCTCCAGAAACGCACGCAGGAACTCCGCCGCCTTCGCCCCGCCCGGCCCCGTCGAATGCGGCCCGCCGATTCGCGCCGTCGGCAAAGCCTGCTTCAGTCCGTCCGCCGCGTAGTCGTACAGCTTCTGGTACTCCTCCGCCGTCCCCTGCCAGTAGATGATGTTCGGCTCGTTCCACACCTCCCACCACCAGCTCTCCACTTCTTTCTTTCCGTACCTCTCCACCGAGTGCAGCGCCCACTGCTTCACCAGCTCGCGCCACTTCCCGTAGTCCTTCGGCGGATACGCCCACCCGCCCAGGATGCTCGCGTACCTGTCCTCCGGCTTCCAGTGGTGCCGGTACGGCACCGGCTTCGACGACAGCGCCTCCGGCATGAACCCGATCTCCACCAGCGGCTTCATCCCCCGCTCCACGTAGGTGTCGAAGATCCGGTCCACAATCGTCCAGTCGTACCTCGGCCGCCCCTGCGCGTCCTCCGTGTAGGCGTTCGTCGAGCCCCACTTCAGCGCCGCCGTCCCGTCGCCCGTCGACAGCAGGTTGTGCGCCCGCACGTACACCGGCACCGGGCTCAGCCCGGCCAACTGCGTCAGCAGCGTCTTGCCGTCTTTCATGTACGTGTAGTTCGGCTCGTCGTAACCGAAAAACGCCCACACCGGCTTCATCGCCCCCACCGGTTTCCCGGCGTCCACCCTCACCGTCACCTTCATCGGCTCGGCCGCCATCAGCGGCAGCGCCAGAATCAACAGGGCAGGGAATCGCATGTCAGGCAATATAAAACAAACTGAGCCTCGGCAGCCCGCTTTCTTCGTAAACCTTCCGGTCCAGGAAGCTCTTCTCCAGCCGCGAAAGCTGGTCCGCCGTCATCTTGCCCCGGTACGGCTTCAGTTGGAAATCCAGGTCTTTCCTCATCCGCAGCAGTGCCTCGTCGCTCAGCCGCGTCCTCGCCAGCGCCGCCATCTTGTCCTCCAGCGCCGTCAGACGCTGGTCCAGGTCTTCCAGATCCTGGTAGTAGCCTTCGATCCCGTTGAGCAGCTCCTCCACGCTCGCCGCAATCTCCTCGTAGCCGCCCGCCGACCGCAGCGCCCGCCCGGCTTTCTCCAGGTGCGCCCGCACGCTCTACAGTGGAAACGGCGCTTCCGTCTCTTTCTTTCCGCCCGGCGAAGGCAGGTGGTTCGCCATCGCCTCGGCCTCTTTCATCACCGCCTGCGCGCAGTAGCCCAGCCCGTTCACCATCTGCGTCTTCTGCTTCCGCCCCCGCCACTTCTCGAACGCCGCGTCGATGCCCCGCAGCACCGCCTCCAGCGGCACGCCCGACGCCTTCCAGCTCTCGATCAGCGCCCAGTCCAGCGGCGACAGCAGAAACAGCCCCGTTCCCCGCGCCCGCTGGAAATGCTCTTCCACCTCCGTGTAGTAGCTGAAGTAGTTCAGCCTCCACGCCCCGTCGTCGTAGTCCATCGTCATCGCCCGCGGTTCATCTCCCAGATCAGCCGCAGCCCCTCCAGCGTCAGGTCCTCGTCCGCGGTCTTCACCCACTTCGACCCTCTCGTGATCAGCGCCGCCTGCCCGCCCGTCGCCACCGTCTTCGTCGCCGCCCCCATCTCCGCCACCATCTGCTCCACAATCCCGTCGATCATCGCGATCGTGCCGTAGTACAACCCCGCCTGCATGCTCTGCACCGTGTTCTTCCCGATCAACTGCCCCGGATCGCGGAAGTCCACCATCGGCAGCCGCGCCGTCTTCTGGAACAGCCCCGTGACCGAGATCCCGATGCCCGGGCAGATCACCCCGCCCAGGTACTCCGACCGCCCGCTCACCGCGTCGAACGTGATCGCGGTCCCCAGGTCCACCACGATGCACGGCCCGCCGTACCGGGCCAGCGCGGCCACCGCGTTCACAATCCGGTCCGCCCCCACCTCCCGCGGGTTGTCGTACAGCACGTTCAGCCCCGTCTCCGTCCGCCCCGTCACGAACATCGGCGCGGCCCCGAAATAGCGCTCCGACATCGCCGTCAGCGTCGTCTCCAGCGGCGGCACCACGCTCGCCACCACAATCCCCTTCACCCGCTCCAGCGGCACGTCTTCCAGCGCGAACAAGCTCCGCAGCTTGATCCCCCACTCGTCCGGCGTCTGGTCGTGCACCGTCCGCAGCCGCCACCGTGTGATGATCTGCTCCCCCTCGAAGATTCCGATCGTGACGTTCGTATTCCCCGCGTCAATGGCTAGAAGCATGGCTCAAGCTCTCAGGCTAGCACCCCACCCGGGCCCGCGCCTGAGCCCCCGCCGCCCGCCCTATCGGCCCCGCCGGTACGCCAGCGCCTCCAGATCCACCTTGCTGCCCAGCAGGTTGTCCTTCTCGTAGGCCGTCCGGATCCTCCCCGCCCGCTTCTCCAGTTCCTTCGCCTCCTTGCAGGGCCCGCATCGCCGCCGCCCGCCGCTCCAGCGCCGCCCCCACCGCCCAGTGCCCGGCGCCGACTGTCTCCACCAGCGCCCGCTCCGCCTCCCCCGCCATCTCCTCCGCTTCCTCCGCCTTCCCGCTCCGCACCAGCGCTCCCGCCAGGTTGATCCTCGCCTTCGCCGTCCTCGGGTGTCCGTCCCCCATCTCTCTCCTCAACGACTCCACCGCCCGCCGGTACGCCTCCTCCGCCTCGCTCCATCTCCGCCGCGACGACAGGATCGTGCCCAGTTGGTTCCACAGGCTCTGCTCTTCATCCGGCGCCGGCCGCCCCCGCTCCTCCAACCGCCGCAGCGCCGCCCGCACCATCGCTTCCGCCTCCTCCTTCCGGCCCCGCTCCAGCAGGATCTGCGACCCCAGCAGGTCCGCCATCGTCAACTCGCTCCCGCCCCTCTCCGCGCGCGCCAGCGACTTCTCCCGCACCGCCCGTAGCGTTCTCTCCGCCTTGGCGTAGTCGCCCGTGTCCACGTAGGCCATCGCCAGGTAGTTCATGGTCTTTGCCTCATTCAGCCCGGGATGCGGCGCCCGTTCCATCCGCCTCGCCGCCTCTTCCAGGTACCCGATCGCCTCCAGCGGTTGGCCCAGCTCGACGTGCAGCGCCCCCACGTTGTGCAGCACCAGGGTCCGCCGCCGGTCCAGCGGGTCGAACCGCTCCGCGTCTTTCGCCAGTTGCCGCCACTCCGCCATCGCGGCCGCAATCTCTCCCGACATGTACTTCCGGCCCGCCTCCCGCGCCCGCCGGTCCCAGTCGTCGGGATCACCCCGTGGTTCGGCCCCGCCCGTCGCAACCCACACGGCGAACACGGCCACTCTCAGTCCCAGCAGCTTCCCTGGCCTCACCTTCGTGCCCTCCCCGTCTGGCCCGAAGTATAGGCCCGGTCGGCCCTTCCCGCTGCACCTTTCTTCCCTCGCCGCTCAAGATATTACAACTTCTAACAATGTAAACACCGCTGCCCCGGCCCCGCCGCCCGCTTCGCCCTCACGCCCCGCACGGCCGCACGCCCCCGGCCGTCACCGTCATCTCCGTCCCGTCTTCCCGGCGTAGAATCAGGAATCCCTCTGCCGTCAATCCGGCGGTAGTTCCCCGCACCTCGCCGCCCGGCAGCTCCACCCTCACCCGCTTGCCCGCCACGTACGACGACGCCGCCCCGAACAACCGCAATATCGCCTCCACCCCACTCGACTCCAGCACCTTCACGTGCGTCTCCACCGACGCCGCGATCGCCCTCAGCAGCACGTCCCGGTTCTGCACCGACCCCGTCTCCAGCGCCAGCGACGTCGCCGCCGCGTGGAGCTCCGGCGCAAAGTCCGCCTGCCCCACGTTCAGCCCGATCCCCGCCAGCACCGCCCCATCGTGCCACTGCGCCAGGATCCCCGCCAACTTCCTGTCGCCCACCATCACATCGTTCGGCCACCGCAGGTCCACCGCCAGCCCCGTGAACATCTGCACCGCGTCCGCCACCGCCAGCCCCAGCGCCAGCGTCACCACCGGCAGCTCCCGCATCTCCACCTTCGGCCGCAGCACCATCGTGAAGTACAGCCCGCCCCGCCTCGACTCCCAACTCCGCCCCAGCCGCCCCTGCCCGGCCGTCTGCTCGTCCGCCCCGACAATGGTCCCGCTCGCGGCGCCTTCGCTCGCCAGCTCCGCCGCCCGCCTCATCGTCGAGTCGATCGCCTCGTGCCACTCAATTTTCTGCATTCCACTCCAGCCGGAAGTTGATGTCCACCGCGCGCGCCGAATGCGTGATCGCCCCGCTCGACACGTAATCCGCCCCCGCCTCCGCGTAGGCCCGCACCGTCTCCAGCGTGATGCCCCCGCTCAGCTCCGTCTTCGCGCGCCCGCCGACCCTCTCGATCCACGCCCGCGCCTCCTCCGGCGTCAGGTTGTCCAGCAGCACGTGCCGCGCCCCACACTCCAGCGCCTCGTCCAGCTCTTCCAAGGTGCGCACCTCGATCTCGGCCGGCACCGGCTGTCCGGCGGCCGCCTCCAGCGCCGCCCGCACGCCCCCCGCCGCGGTGATGTGGTTGTTCTTGATCAGGATCGCGTCGTACAGCCCCATGCGGTGGTTCGTCACCCCGCCCGCCGCCGCCGCCATCTTCTCCAGCCGCCGCAGCCCCGGCGTCGTCTTGCGCGTGTCCAGCACCCGGCACTTCGTGCCCGCGGTCTCCGCGACATAACTGCGCGCCAGCGTCGCCACGCCGCTCAGCCGTTGCACCAGGTTCAGCGACACCCGCTCGCAAGTCAGCAGCGTCCGCGCCTTCCCCCTCACGCGCGCCAGGCACTCGCCCGGCTCCGCGGCTGATCCACTCGCCTTCAGGATCTCCAGCGACTCGACGCCGCCCCACACCGCATACACCGTCTCCAGCAGCTCGATGCCCGCCACCACCATCGGCTCGCGAGCAAAGAACCTGCCCCCGGCCATCCGTTCCGCGGGCACCGTCAACTCCGTAGTGATGTCCCCGGAGCCGATGTCTTCCGCCAGCGCCCGCTTCACCAGCTCCAAAACATCCGGATGTCCAAAATCAAAATCCATACCTCTCCTCGTGGGGCAGGCGGCCACGCCTGCGCGCCGGCCTCCAGGCCGGCGCCACAAACTTACCCCAACTCCGCCAGCGCGGCCTGTTGTTCCCGAAGCTCCGTCTCGTACTGCGCCAGCTTCTCCCGGATCCCTTCGATCACGTGTGCCGGAGCTTTAGCCACAAAAGCCTCACTGGAGAGTTGCCTGGTGCTCCCGCCGATCACTTTTTCCAGCTCCGCGATCCTCTTGGTCACGCGTTGCCGGATCGCCTCGGCCTGAGTAGCCGAAAGCTTCAGCGCCACGGCAAACTCGACGGAAGCCCTGCGAGCCCCCGCGGCCTTCTCCAAAGGATTCACCCCAAACGAACCGTGCGCCAGCGCGTTCACGACAGCCACTTCCTCCGCCAGCGCCGCCGCCCGCTCCGACGAAGTCTCCACCCACCCTTCCACCTTCACCCCCGGATCGATCTTGTTGTCGGCCCGCAGGGCTCGTGCCGCCGAAACCATCTCTTTGAGCAGCTCGAACGACCGTGCGCCCTCTTCGTCCAACGCGCGGCCCGCCTGCGGATAAGCCGCTAGCGTGATCGACTCCGGCACCCCCGGCCCTCTCTTCACCAGCCTCTGCCACAGCTCTTCCGTGATGAACGGCATCGCCGGGTGCAGCAGCCGCAGCGCATACTCGAACACCCGCATCATCGCCCGCACGTGTGCTTGCCCGTCCACCTCCTGCTGCACGCGCAGCTTCTTCACCTCCACATACCAGTCGCAGAACTCGTCCCACAGGAACGTCCACACCAGGTCCGCCGCCTCGTGGTAGCGGTAGGTGTTCTGCGCCAGGTCCATCTTCGATGCCAGCTCCGTCAGCCGGTGGTAGATCCAGCGGTCCTCCAGCGGCACCGCGCCGCCGATCGCGCGCGGCGTCTCCACTTCGGCCGGGACCTCGTCCAGCTCCAGTTGCTCCAGGCCCACTTTTTCCATCTGCATGAACATGAACCGCGCCGCGTTCCAGATCTTGTTCGCGAACGCCCGCGAGCTCACCATCCGCTCTTCGCTCAAGGCGATATCGGTGCCCGGCGCCGCCCCGCGCAGCAGCGCGAACCGCACCGCGTCCGTGCCGTACTGCTCCGTCACCGCCAGCGGGTCGATCGTGTTGCCCTTGGTCTTCGACATCTTCTGCCGCTGGGCGTCGCGCACCAGCCCGTGGATGTACACCGTCCGGAACGGCACCTCGCCCATGCACTCGATCCCCAGCATGATCATCCTCGCCACCCAAAAGAACAGGATGTCGAAGCCTGTGATCAGCAGCGTGGTCGGGTAGTACGTCTTCAGGTCTTCCGTCTGCTCCGGCCAGCCCAGCGTCGAGAACGGCCACAGCCCACTTGAAAACCAGGTGTCCAGCACGTCCGGATCCTGCCTGATGTTCTTTGACCCGCACGCGCCGCACGCCGCCGCGTCCTCCCGCGACACCGTCACCCCGCCGCACTCCGCGCAGTGCCACGCCGGAATTCTGTGCCCCCACCACAGTTGCCGCGACACGCACCAGTCGCGGATGTTGTACATCCACTCGTAGTACGTCTTGGCGTGGTTCTCCGGGATAATCTTGATCCGCCCCTCTTCCACCGCCCGGATGGCCGGCTCGGCCAACGGCTTCATCTTGCAGAACCACTGCTTCGACACCAATGGCTCCACCACAGTCCTGCACCGCTGGCACTTGCCCGCGCTCAACGGGTAGGCGTCGGTCTTTTCCAGCAGCCCCTGCTCTTCCAGGTCCGCCAGCACCCTCTTCCGCGCCTCGTACCGGTCCAGCCCCGCGTAGGCGCCCGCTTCGGCCGTCATCTGCGCGTTCTGGTCGATCACCTTCACGTGCGGCAGGTTGTGCCGCTTGCCCGCTTCGAAGTCGTTCGGGTCGTGTGCGGGTGTGACTTTCACCACGCCCGTGCCGAACGCCGGGTCCGCCAGCGGGTCGCAGATCACCGGAATCTCCCGCCCCATCAGCGGCAGCACCACGAATTTCCCGTGCAGCTCCCGGTAGCGCTCGTCCTCCGGATTCACGCACACCGCCGTGTCGCCCAGCATCGTCTCCGGCCGCGTCGTCGCCACCGTCACGCTCCGCCCCGGCATGTCCTTCACCGGGTACCGGATGTGCCACAGGTTCCCCGCGCTCTCCTCGTGCACCACCTCCAGGTCCGACAGCGCCGTGTGGCACCGCGGGCACCAGTTCACCATGTACTCGCCGCGGTAAATCAGGCCCTTTTCATACAGCCGCACGAACGTCTCGCGCACCGCCCGGCTCAGCCCCTCGTCCAGCGTGAACCGGTTCCGCGACCAGTCGCACGAATCCCCGATCCGCTTCATCTGCCCGATGATCGTCCCGCCGTACTGTTCCTTCCACTGCCACACCCGCTCGACGAATTTCTCGCGCCCCAAATCGTGCCGCGTGATGTTCTCTTCCGCCTTCAGCGCCCGCTCCACCACCATCTGCGTCGCGATGCCAGCGTGGTCCTGCCCCGGCAGCCACAGCGTCTGGTCGCCCTTCATCCGGTGCCACCGCACCGTCACGTCGATCTCCGTGTGCTCCAGCATGTGCCCGATGTGCAGGCTCCCCGTCACGTTCGGCGGCGGGATCACCAGCTAAAACACATTGCGCCCGTCCGGTTTTGCGTGCGGCGCGTGAAAGTAGCCGCGGTCGATCCACAACTCC
>DAHVTI010000509.1 GCA_027324255.1 Bryobacterales bacterium
GAATCCGCCGCAGGCGAACCGGAAGGTGGCGAGCGAGCGGGACGAGCTGGAGGCGGCCGGGCAACTGGGAGTGCAGTTGGGAGGGCGGGAACTGGAGGCGCGGCAGTTGGTGTATGCGGGGGTGACGCCGGGGGCTGCCGGAATCTACGAAGTCCGGTTCGTGCTGCCGCGGGGGTTGGGGCGGGATCCGGAGGTGCGGATCCGGCTGGGTGAGCGGCTGAGCCAGGAGGGTCTGCGGCTGTTTGCGGCGGAGGAGGGCGTGGCGGAGGCGAAAGAGTAAAGAGAGGCGGGGACCGCAACCGGCGGGGGGCAAACCGCGTTCAACTATAGTAGTGCGCCCGCGGCGCGCTCGGGATTACGCTAAAGACAGGAGGCTACCGTGCGGGGAGCAGCAATTGGAGCACTGATCATTTCAGCGATGGCGGCCTGCCTGTGCGCGCAGACGCCGGCGGCAACGGCAGCCGCGGAGCCTCCGGCGGCAGCCGCGGGAGAGCCGAAGACATACCTGGTCCCGGCCGGCACGAAAGTGCCGCTGCAACTGATCAACAGCGTGAGCACGAAGACGGCGATGGTGGGGGACCGCGTGTATCTTCAAACGAACTTCCCGGTGCTGGCCGGGGGCCGGATCGTGATTCCGCCGGGCTCGTACGTGACGGGGACGGTGACGCAGGTGAAGCGGGGGGGCAAGATGAAGGGGCGGGCGGAATTGTACGTGCGGTTCGACTCGATGACGCTGCCGAACGGGGTGACGCGGGATTTCCGGGCAGCGATCGGGGGGCTGGACGGGAGCAATCCGGGGCGGGTGGACCGCACGGAGGGCAAGGTGGAAGGCGACTCGAACAAGGCTGGGGACATGATGAAAGTGGGTGAGGCGGCGGCGTGGGGGACGATGATTGGCGGAGTGGCGGCGCGGACGGGCACGGGGGCAGGCATCGGCGCGGCGGCGGGGGCGGCGGCGGGGCTGGCGGGGATCCTGCTGACGCGGGGGCCGGACGCGATTCTGGAGAGGGGCTCGACGGTGGAGATGCTGCTGGACCGGAGCCTGAAGTTCACCGACGAGGAGTTGGACGGTTTGGGTACGGGCGGTGGGCGGCCGCCGGCGGTGAGGCCGCCGGGGATGAGGCAACAAGAGGGGCAAGGGGGCCTGAGCCGGAAGCCGTGGCCGGGGCGCTGACAGGCGGCGGCGCGGTAAGGGTAACGACGTAGTGCCATTCAGGTGAAATGCGGAGTCCGTTAGTACGAACGCACCCCGGTATGCAGCTAAGGTACTAACGGCAATTGAGAGGGTGGTCCTATTGGCCCGAGTAGTGCCAGCCCCTACAATTCGACTTAGGGTATTTTCATGGGCGCAATAGAACTCCAGGTTTTCGTGAGCCTGGTCGTCATTCTCGGGGCGGCCTTCGTGGCGCTGATCTGCGATTTCCTGAAGGGGAACAACGAGCAACTGCGCGAATCGAACATCGAATTGAAGGTTCGGCAGGATGAGCGGGACAGGCGCGAAATGCTGGTGCAGGAAGTGCAGCGGCAGACGATCGAGGTGGTGACGCAGGTGCAGCGGGCCGTGGGGCAGCGTCCGGCGGCGCAGGGACAGGCCGCGCAGGCGGCGGCGCCGAAGGCGAATGCAGAGCCGGTGCGGGTTCAGCCGGTATCGCCGGTGAAGGACGCGAGAGCGCTGTTCGAGCAGGCAGAGTTGGCGAGGCAAGGGCGCGGGCGGAGAGAACGGCGGAATGGCGGGGCCGCCGCTCCGGCGGAACGGCCGGCGGTAAGCGACGAGCCGCAGTCTCCGGCGGCCTGGGCGCAGGAGGTATACCTGCGGCGATTCCCGCAAGCCGAGAGCAGGCGGGCGGCGCAGGCGGCGGCGCCGGAACCAGCGAAGCCGGCGGCACCGCCGGTGACGGAGCAGGAAGATATCCGGACGGTTCTGGAACGAACGAAGGCGAAGCCGGAGGCGCGGCTGGAGCCGGTGAAGCAGGAGCCGGTTGCCGTGGTGCCCAAGCGAGACCCCGAACCGGTGGTGGCGGCCGGACCCGCGGCGCCGGAAGCGGCGGCGGAAGCCGTGGCCGAGCTGGTGGCGTCCGTCGAGCGGCAGCCTGAGATGGCGGGGAAGACGGAAATCGCGGTGGAGCCGGTGTGCTGGCAGAGCAGCTTGCATGGGAGCAGCGGGCCGGTGGCGCAGAGCCTGGAGTCCGGCCTGCCGGCGACGCGCGTTGGGGTGAAGGACGCGGCTCCGGCGCAAGCGGGCCGGGTGGAGATGGCGCAGGCTCCGCTGGAGAGTGCGGAAGCAGGGATCCGGTCCGAGGCGCGCCACCTCGAGACTGCGGGAGAAGGGAACATTCCCCGCTCCGGCCTGACGGCCGAAGAGCCGCAGATCGGGCAGGAGTTGCCGTCTGTCGAGCCGGCCGGTGTCGAAGAGGAGGCCGCGCCGGCGGAACCGGCGCCGATGGCGGTGCGGATCCGGGTGCTGCGGGAAGAAGAACTGGCGGTGGAGAGCGCCCCGGCGGAAGCGGTGGCGGAAGACG
Organism: Bryobacterales bacterium; assembly: GCA_027324255.1. Taxonomy (GTDB): domain Bacteria; phylum Acidobacteriota; class Terriglobia; order Bryobacterales; family Bryobacteraceae; genus Paludibaculum. Next base: position 2,520 of record DAHVTI010000509.1, read on the forward strand.
TGGGGAAAGAACCGGCGGCAGAGTCCGTGGAGCCGGCAGTCGAGGCGGCGGAGATTCCCGAGGGGGAGCCCGACGTGCTTCCGGCGTTGGAGCCGGCGGCGTTTGGCTGGACGGAAGTGCCGGCTGCGGAGGTTCCCGAAACGGCCGAACAGCAGCCGTGGCTCGAGATGGAGTTGGAGCCGGAGTCCTGGATTGAGCCGGCGGAAGGGAAGATCGCCGCGCAGACGTTCGAAGAGTGGCTGGAGCCGGTGGAAGACGCTGCGCCGGCGGAAGCCGAAGTCCTGGCGGAAGCCGAGACTCAGGTGGAAAAATTGGAGGTCGAGCCGGAGCCGGCGCCGGCCGTCCGCTCGAACGTAGTGGAGATGCCCGCCGGAGCGGCGCCAAGGGCACAGGAGGGCGCGCCGCGGGAAGCGGGGGAACTGGTGGTGCCGGGCGGCTATCACGAGCCTCAGGCACTGGCGCGGCTGCTGGAAGAAGAGGCACCGTTCCGGGGCCTGGCGATGGTGGTGAGTCTGGTGGATTACGTCCGGCTGCTGGCGGACCAGGGCAAGCCGGCCATGGAGCAACTGATGGGCTCCGTGTCGCGGCTGGTGGTCTCCATGACCCGCGAGCAGGATTTCGCGTGCCGGATCGGCGAGGACGAGTTCGTGCTGCTGTTCGTGAAGGAGAGCGGCGCGGGGGCGAAGGGGCGGATCCAGGCGGTCTCAGAGCGGCTGTGGGATTTCCAGCTACGGTCCTTGGGAGCGGTATCGGTCATCCTGAGCTGGGGCGCGGCGGAGGCCGAAGGCGAGCCTCTGGCGCATGCGGTTGAGCGCGCCCGGGAGCAGATGATCGAGACGCGGCGGAGCCGGCGCTCGCTGGCCTCCGGAACAGGCCGTTTCCGCCGGGTGGCGAACGATTAGCCCGGATCGACAGATTCAGATAACGGAACGAAGAAGGCACGCCCCCTCGGGGGCAGGTCTTCTTTTTTCGTCTGCGGGGAGGAGCGAGGCGTGTCAAACGGCGAGGGCGTCTGCGACGACTCTCAGGACGGAGGCCATCTGGAGGGGTTTGGCGAGCGTGCCGTGCGCGCCGAGGTAGCCCGCGATCCGAAGGTAATCTCCGCCGAAGGCTCCGGACATGGCGATGACCTTCACGGCAGGATAGTCGCGGCGGACGATCTTGATGGTTTCAATGCCTTCCTGCTCGGGCATGACGAGGTCGGTGATGACGACCTGGAAGTCCTGGGTCTTGAGGACGTTCAGGGCTTCGCGGCCATTCTGGGCGACGGAGACGCAGTAGCCTTCAGACTCGAGCATGGAGCGGACGACATCGCGGACTCCGGCGTCGTCGTCAACAACCAGGATGTTTTTACGAACTGCGCCTTCGCCGGATTCCATATCTATCTTCCAATGAATATCAGTATCGATGAAAAAGGTCAATTGTACCCGGAACTGTCCTTGTTGAGGGCGGTTACGGCCGCGGAGAAGGCTTTTGGGGCAGACGCTCGAGGGCTTCGATCTCCTTGCCGGCCTCGGAGAACTTGCCTTGGCTCATCAGTTCGCGGTAGCGGCGGAGGCGGGCCCCGATTTCATCCAGGATGCGGCGGGAGGCGTCGGGCGGGGCTTGGGGGGCGCCGGCCTGCGCGGCGGCGGCGGAGGCGGGCTTTTCGGCGGGGGCGGCGGACTGGCCGGTGAGTTCGTCAAGGGCCTGTTCGTAGGTGTCGGCGTAGACCATGCGGTTGCCCATGGCGAGCACCACCTTCTTGAGCTGGGGCATGCGGGCTTCGGAGGCCTGGAGATAGACGGGCTCGATGTAGAGCAGCGAGTTGTCGACGGGAAGGACGAGCATCTGGCCGCGGAGGACCTGGGAGCCCTGCTGGTTCCAGAGCGTGAGGTCCTTGCTGATGTTCTGGTCCTGGTTGATGCGGGCCTCTATCTGCATGGGGCCGAAGATGAGCTCCTGCTTGGAGAGCTGAAGGAAGTGGAGTTCGCCGAGGCTTTCGCCGTCGCAGCGGGCCATCATGATGCCGATCAGGTTGTCCTTGTTGCGGGGCGTGAAGGTGGTCATGAGGAGGAACTCGGGCTTATTGCTGCCGGGGAGTGTGGCGACGATGTAGGTGGGGTTGGCGGGCTCGGGGCGGCCGCCGGGGCCGTTGAGGTTACGGGCGAGGTCCCACTGGTCTTCCTTGTTGAAGAAGGCCTCGGGGTTGGTCATGTGGTAGGTGCGGTAGACCTCGGCCTGGAGGCGGAAGATGAGTTCGGGGTAGCGGGCGTGGGCGCGGAGGTCGGCGGGCATCTGTTCCTTGGGGGTGAAAAGCTTGGGGAACAGGTGGCGGTAGGCGGCGAGGACGGGGTCTGAGGAATCGAAGACATAGAGGCGGACGGTGCCGTCGTATGCGTCGATGCTGGCTTTGACGGAATTGCGAAGGTAGTTGACGTTGCCGGCATTGCCGATGTTGAAGGCGCGGGAATAAGGGTGGGCGTCGCTGGTGGTGTAGCCGTCGACGAGCCAGACGAGGCGGCCCTCGGCGGTGATGACGAGATAGGGGTCGTTGTCCCACAGCAGGAAGCCGGCGAGGGATTCGAGGCGCTCCCGGACCTTGCGGCGGATCATCATGCGGGATTCGGGGGCGAGATAGGAGGTGAGAAGGATGTTCCAGTCGCCGGAGGAGACGGCGGCGGCGAGGCGGAGGAGCGGTGAGGAGATGGGGAAGCCGCCGCGGCCGGCATAGCGGGTCTCGACGTTGCCGGCGCCGGAGGGGTAATTGAACTCGGGCTGCTGGGTGTGGACGAAGACGGGATCGTGGGAGACCTCGCCGTAGTAGATTTCGGGGCGGGTGAGCTTGAGGGAGGAGGTTTTGACCTCGGGCGGGGCGTTCTGGATGAGGAGGTGGGGGAGGCCATCGGCGGTGATGCGTGAGGCTTCGGCGACGACGGCGCCGTAGCCGTGGGTGTAGATGAAGTGGGGGTTGATCCAGCGGGCGCGGGCATCGGCGGGGAGCTGGGCGACGTCGATTTCGCGGGGGGTGATGAGAAGCTGGCGGAGCTGGCCGTCGATCTGGTAGCGGTCGACGTCGCTGTCGTTGAAGACGTAGTAGGGGCGGAGGGCCTGGATCTGGGTGACGGTGTCGTGGAAGGCGCGCCAGTCCCAGAGGCGGACGTTGTCGAGGAGGGGCTGGTGCTTGGCGCGGTCGATGGGGGCTTCGAGGCGGGCGTTGAACTCGGTTTCGTGGACGCGCGAAGTGAGGCCGTAGGCGGCGCGGGTGGCCTGGATGTGGCGGACGATGTAGGGCTTCTGGATGGTGATTTCGCTGGGCCGGACGTAGACGGCGGTGACGAGATTGGGCAGGACGCCGGAAAGCAGCAGGGCGAGGGGGAGGATGAGGACGTAGCGGAGGCGGCCGGCGAGGATGGCGGCGGCGGAGGCGACGGCGGCGAGGATGTTGATGGTAATCAGGGGGAGAGTAAGGTTCTCGGCGACCCAATCGACGCCGACGAGGGAGCCGTGGTCTTCGAAGAGGAGGTCGTAGCGGCCGAGGAAGAAGCGCACGGCGAGGGCGAGGAGGAAGACGGCGGCGACGCCGCGGAGGAACTTGGCATCGAAGGCGCCCTGGAGGCCGAGATCGCGGAAGTCGAGTTGGATCTCGCCGGGCTGCTGCCAGCCGGAGAAGCGCTGGCGGAGGGCCCAGCCGCGGGCGGCGAGCCAGTAGACGAGGGCGGTGAAGAAGCTGACGGCGAGGACATATGCAAGCAGGACGCGGTAGAAGGGGAGCTGGAAGAAGTAGAAGCCGAGGGGGTGGTTGAATACGGGGTCGCGCCAGGCGCCGGAGTCGAGGCCGCGGCTACCGGCCCAGCGGACGACAGTGTTGGAATCGACGGCGACGGAGGCGATGAAGGCGGAGAGGAGGAAGATGGCGAGAGTGGCGATGCGGGCATAGCGGGGGTTCTCGCGGAGGCTTGTGCCGGCGTGCTTCATGCCGCGGGCGTGGGCCACCCACAGGGCGGCGAAGGCGGGCAGGATGCCGAGAGCGACGGGCACGACGCTGTAGGAGAGCATCTGGAGCCAGGTCTCGACCTGGCCCATCTCCCGCCACCACTGATACTCGATGACGGTGCTCGAGAACCAGCGGGCGCTGAGAATCACCAGGAGCAGAACGACCAGCAGGACTGCACGTCTCATGAATTGCCTCCGCACTCCAGTGTATGCTTCTGGCACGGGCAAATATGACGCGACGCGAACTTTTCAACACATCGATGGCGTTGGCTGTGCAAAGCCAGGAGAGCGGCTGGTTCGACCGGCCGATGCGGTGGGTGCAATTGGCGTTCGTGGAAGACGACCCCGGCCGCTACGACCCGGGCTTCTGGCTGGACTACTTCCAGCGGCTGCACGCGGACGCGGCGTGCCTGTCGGCAGGCGGGTGCGTGGCGTTTTATCCGACAAAGGTGCCGCTGCACTACAGGTCGAAGTTCTTGGCGGCGGGGACGGACCCGTTCGGCGACCTGCTGAAGGGCTGCCGGAAGCTGGGGATGAACGTGATTGCGCGGGTGGACCCGCACGCGGCGCACGAGGAGATGGGCCGGGCGCACCCGGAATGGATGGCGGTGGACGCGGCGGGGCAGCCGCGGAGGCACTGGGCGATGCCGTCGTACTGGGTGACTTGCGCGATGGGTGGCTACAACTTCGAGTTCATGCGGGACGTGGTGAGGGAGATCGTATCGACGTACGAGGTGGACGGGATCTTCGCGAACCGCTGGTCGGGATCGGGGCTCTGCTATTGCGAGTTCTGCAGGAAGAGCTTCCGCGCGTTTTCCGGGCTGGATCTGCCGCGCACGAACGACCCGCGAGACGCGGCGCGGCGGGCCTACAGCCGGTGGCGCGACCAGCGGCTGTTCGAGCTGTGGGCGCTGTGGGACGGGGAGATCCGGAAGCAGAACCCGCGGGCGCGGTTCATTCCGAACACGGGCGGCGGGGCGCATGCGGAGATCGACATGAAGCGCGCCGGGGCGCTGGCGCCGACGCTGTTCGCGGACCGGCAGGCGCGCAGCGGGGTGCAGCTCGCGTGGGCGAACGGCAAGAACGCCAAGGAGTACCGGGCGGCGTTCGGGAACAAGCCGATTGGGGGGATCTTCTCGGTGGGTTTGGAGGCGCCATACCGCTGGAAGGATTCGGTGCAGAGCGCGGCGGAGATCCGGGTGTGGGCGGTGGACGGGATCGCGCACGGGCTGCGGCCGTGGGTGACGAAGTTCAACGCGAAGCCGCTGGACCGGCGATGGCTGAAGCCGGTGGAAGAGATCTACGCGTGGCACTGGAAGAACGAGCGGTACTTGCGGAACAAGGCCAACCTGGCGCGCGTGGGGCTGGTGTATTCGCAGCAGACGGCGCGCTACGCGGTGGCGGACACGGAGGACTACATTCGCGGGGCGTACCACGCGCTGGTGGAGGCGCGCATCCCGTTCGAGATGGTGCACGACGGGCTGCTGGACGCAGCGAGCCTGCGGGCGTACAGGATGCTGGTGCTGCCGAACATCGCGGCGCTGTCGGAGGCGCAGTGCGGGCAGTTGCGGGCGTTCGTGGAGGCGGGCGGCGGGCTGGTGGCGACGCACGAGACTTCGCTGTGCGATGAGAAAGGCGACCGGCGGGCAGACTTCGGACTGGCCTCGCTTTTCGGGGCGCATTACGCGGGTTCGACGATCGCGCGGCAGCAGAATGCGTATATCGACATCCGGGACCGGGCGCATCCGCTGCTGGAGGGTTTGGGAGACGCGGGGCGGCTGATCCATGGAGTGAGGCGCGTGGAGGTGCGGGCGGAGCCGGGCGCGCAGCCGCCGCTGACAACCATGCCGAGCTATCCGGACCTGCCGATGGAAGAGGTGTACCTGCGGCAGGGGCCGACGGATATCCCGGCGGTGTTCTGCCGGACGGCGGGCCAGGGCCGCGTGGTTTACTTCCCGTGGGACATTGACCGGACGTTCTGGGAGGTGCTGGCGGCGGACCACGGGCGGCTGTTCGCGAACGCGGTGCGGTGGGCGGCGAACGAGCCGCAGCCGCTGACGGTGGAAGGGCCGGGGCTGGTGGATGTGGCGCTGTGGAAGCAGGAGTCGTCCATCACGGCGCATATCGTGAACCTGACGAACCCTTACGCGCTGAAGGGGCCGATGCGGGAAGTGCTGCCGGTGGGGCCGCAGACGGTGCGGGTGCGATGTCCGCGGCCAGCGGGCGCGCGGTGGCTGGTGGCGGGGGTGGAGGCGGAGATCCGGTATGTGTCAAGGCAGGTGGAGGCGGTGACGCCTGCGATCGGGCTGCACGAGGTGCTGGCGCTCGATTTCTGAAGCCTTCGAATGTGCGCTAGAATCAAAAAGTAGACGACTATCCGCATATCTAGCCCGCCTCTTTTGCCGGCCTGCTGCTGATACTCCCTCCAAAACGTATCGAATGAACAACTTCTCTGAGCTTTCTCTGTCTCCTGTCCTGCGTGCGAACCTGGACCGGAACTGCTTTCAAACGCCGACGCCGGTGCAGGCGCAGGCGATCCCTCCCGCTCTCAGCGGCCGCGACGTCGTGGCCACCGCGCAGACCGGTACCGGCAAGACCCTGGCATTTGTCCTGCCCCTTCTCGAGTCCCTTTTGAGCCAGCCCGCCGAGCCGGGCGTGGCGGCCGTGATTCTCAGCCCGACGCGCGAGCTCGCGCTGCAGATCGACGAAACTTTCCAGAAGCTGGCCGCGGGGACGCAGATCCGTTCCACCGCCGTGGTCGGCGGCATGAACGAACAGCGGCAACTGCTGGGCATCCGCAAGGGTGCGCAGGTGCTGATCGCCACGCCGGGCCGGCTGTGCGACTTCCTGCAGCGCCGGCTGGTGAAGCTGAAATCGGTGCGCGTGCTGGTGCTCGACGAAGCCGACCGTATGCTGGACATGGGCTTCCTGCCCTCCATCAAGCAGATTCTGGAGCCGATGCCGGAATCGAAGCAGACGCTGTTCTTTTCGGCCACGATCGAACCTTCGGTTTCGAAGCTGATCGGGCAGTATTTGAAGGACCCGGCGCGGATCTCGATCGGCTCGACGACGAAGCCGGCCGAGATGGTGGACCTGCACGCTTATGAAGTGGAGCAGGACCGCAAGCTGGGCCTGCTGGCGCACCTGCTGGAGCGGGAGCAGGGCTCGTTCCTGGTGTTCGCGCGGACGAAGCACGGCACGGACCGGCTGGCGAAGAAGCTTTCGCGGCAGGGGATCCGGGCGGCGTGCATCCACGGCGACAGGACGCAGAGCCAGCGCAACCAGGCGCTGAAGAGCTTCCAGAACGGCGATTGCCGGGTGCTGGTGGCGACGGACGTGGCGGCGCGCGGGATCCACGTGGACGGCATCGCGCACGTGGTGAACTACGACCTGCCACAGGCGCCGGAAGACTTCATCCACCGCGTGGGCCGGACGGGCCGCGCGGGGGCGCGGGGCGTGGCGTCGACCTTTGCGACGCGTAACGAGCGTAGCGAGATCCGCCGCATCGAGCGGGTGCTGCAACTGCGGCTGGCGCAGCAGCAGGTGGATGCGTCGATCCTTACGGAGAAGGCGATGGAGCCGTTGATGACGGTTCCGCAGGCGAAGGCCGCGCCGAAGGTGCAGCCGTTCGCGAAGCCGGCGGCGAGGCCGGCGGGGCAGTCCTGGTCGTTCCAGCCGCGCGGCTTCCGTCAGAAGGGCCGCGGGCGGCGCGTGGCGGGATAAGTTATTCTGGCCGGCATGGGCAGCCATGCCGTTCCGAATGCTGATCTGGACGCGATCGACGAGGCGTACGACCGGAAATCGTGGCACGGCACCAATCTCCGCGGCTCGCTGAGAGGGGTGACCGCGGAAGAAGCGCTGTGGCGGCCTGCCCCGGGCCGCCACAACATTTTTGAACTGACGTTGCACTGCGCGTACTGGAAATACGTGGTGTGGCGGAAGCTGACCGGGGCGAAGAGAGGCTCGTTTCCGGTGAAGGGATCGAACTTCTTCGCCGCGCCTGATAAGCTGTCCGAAGACGGCTGGAAGCTGGCCGTGGAACTGCTGTGGACCATGCATCTGGAGATGCGTGCGGCCATCGCCGGGGCTTCCGCCGAGAAGCTGTCGGATACGAAGATGCAGGTGATGCTGCGCGGCATCGCGGCGCACGACTTGTACCACGCGGGGCAGATCCAGTTGTTGAAAAGGCTGCAATCCGGCGCGGTGTGATACGCTCGGCTGCTGACACTGTCTCGCAGCCATGAAGCTCAATTCCTACCTCCTCAAGTCCGCGCTGGTGGCCGCGCTGGGCGGCCTGCTTTTCGGGTTCGACACGGTCGTGATCGCGGGCGCGAACGACGCGCTCAGGAAGGTGTACGACCTGTCGCCGGCGATGCTGGGGTTCACGGTCGCCTCGGCGATTCTCGGCACGACACTGGGGGCGATTCTGGCCGGAATGCCGGCGGACCGCTACGGGCGGCGGCGCTCGCTGTTCGGTCTGGCGCTGATGTACTTTGTGACGGCGCTGGGGTGCGCGCTGGCGTGGAACTGGGGCTCATTCCTGTTCTTCCGCTTCCTGGGCGGGCTGGCGATTGGCGGTTCGTCGGTGATCGGGCCGATGTACATTGCGGAAATCGCGCCGGCGCGGGCGAGGGGCCGGCTGGTGGGGATGTTCCAGTTCAACATCGTGTTCGGCATCCTGCTGGCGTACTTCTCGAACTACGTGGTGGGGCTCAGCGGGGCGGGCGGCGACGAGTGGCGCTGGAAGCTGGGCATTGCGGCGCTGCCGGCGGCGGCGTTCTTCGTCATGCTGTTCCCGATTCCGGAGTCGCCGCGCTGGCTGGCGAAGCGGCGGCGGGTGGACGACGCGCGCGAGGTGCTGCGGCTCACGGGCGAGGAGAACTACGAGGCGGAGCTAAACGACATCGTGACGTCGATCGACGCCGCGCACGGGCACGCCGACGAGCCGCTGTTTTCGTGGAAATACCGGCTGCCGATCTTCCTGGCGGTATCGATCGGCATGTTCAACCAACTGAGCGGGATCAACGCGATTCTGTATTACCTGAACACGATTTTCTCGAGCGCGGGCTTCTCGAAGACGTCGGGCGATCTGCAGGCGGTGGCCATCGGGGCAACGAATCTGATTGCGACCATCATCGCGATGTCGGTGATCGACAGGATCGGGCGGAAGACGATGCTGCTGATCGGGAGCATCGGCACGGGGCTGTCGCTCGCCGGGGTGTCGTGGGTGTTCTCGGCGCAGGCGCACCAGGGCCTGCTGGTATGGCTGCTGGTGGGCTTCATCGGTTTCTTCGCGTTCTCGCAAGGCGCGGTGATCTGGGTCTACCTCAGTGAGGTGTTCCCGACGCGCGTGCGGGCGAAGGGGCAGAGCTTAGGGAGCTTCACGCACTGGGCGATGAACGCGATCATTTCGGGGACGTTCCCGGTGATCGCGGCGAGTTCAGGCGCCGCGCCGTTCCTGTTTTTCGCGGCGATGATGGCGGTGCAGTTCGTGGTGGTGCTGATGTGGTACCCGGAGACGAAAGGGCACACGCTGGAAGAAATGCAGCACAAGCTGGGGATCAGCTAGAGCTCAGGTCGGCGTTGGGTCCGTAGAAGCCGGGCAGGTGGAGCACCGCGGTGCGCAGTCCGCCGCGGCCGTCGGCTTCCAGCGCGGCATCCTCCTGCTGCCGGCGGCAGCGGCCCTTGCGGGTTTCAGGCTCCCGCCGGTGGTCCGCGGAAACTGGCGAAGTGCGCGGATGGCCGTAGGAATAGACGCTGGAAACCACCACCATGCGCGAGACCCCGGCACGGCGGGCGGCCTCCAGCGCGCTGCGCGCCAGCACCGGGTGCTGCTCGAACTGAGGGCAGGGGTGGCCGGCGCAATAGACGGCGGCGCCGGCGCCGCGCAGGGCGGCCTCGGTCTTGTCGATGTCCGCCAGGTCGGCGGCGCGGATCTCGGCGCGGTCCCCAAAACTGTGGGCAAGCCGGACCTCGTCGCGGCCGGTCACCGTGAGCGGCGTGCCGCGGCGTTCGAACTCATCGGCGCAGGCGCGGCCGATGGCTCCGGCGGCGCCGAGGATCGCAACTCTGTCGCCCATGCCGCCATTTTAGCGGCGCCGCAAGGCCGCAAAGAGCAGCGCCGCGCCGGGCAGGAACGACAGGAAGCCGTAGGCGGCCAGCAGCCCGGCGCTGTCGTAATAGCTGACATCGGGCCAGAAGGGCAGGTAGCGCACCGGGAGCGAACCCGATGGGCGGCCCGCTGAGCCGAGCGTAGCCGTGCCTCCGAAGGCCCGGCCGCCGGCGTCGAATTCGTAGTGCACGCGGTAGGCGGGATTGCGGGCGCCGCCGGCGGACACGGCGTACTCGATGTGCGCCCGCGCCGGCGTGCCAAGCGCGAGCAGCGCCAGGTATTGCAGGCCGTTCAGCATGAGCGCCGCTCCGGCCAGAACTGCGAAGACGCGGCCGAAACGGCGGCGGGGCGGCTGGTTCTTCACGCGCACCTCAAGGCGAATCCGGAGCCCCGAGGCCGGGGCGTCTCACAGGGATACTATCGTCTTATGCCCGTCACGCGCAGACTGTTTCTTCCCCTCCTCCTGATTCCCGCGGTTTTCGCGCAGGAGAACCTCGATTCCGTGGTGGAGCGCACCATGAAGGAGTTCGAGGTGCCGGGCATGGCCGTGCTGGTGGTGAAGGACGGCCGCACCGTGGTCTCGAAGGGCTACGGCGTGCGGAAGCTGGGCGAAAGCGCGCCGGTGACGCCGAAGACGCTGTTCGGCGTGGCGTCAAATACCAAGGCCTTCACGGCCGCGGCGCTGGCGATGCTGGTGGAAGAGGGCAAGCTCAAGTGGGACGACCCGGTGACCGGCCACCTGCCCGGGTTCCAGATGGCCGACCCCTACGTGACGCACGAGATGACCATCCGCGACCTGCTGGTGCACCATAGCGGACTGGGGCTGGGCGCCGGCGACCTGATGTACTTCCCCACCACCGGCCTGAGCCGCGACGAAATCGTCCGCCGCCTGCGGCACGTCAAGCTGTCCGCGAGCTTCCGCAGCCGCTACGCCTACGACAACATCCTCTTCATCGTGGCCGGACAGGTGGTGGCCCGCGTCTCCGGCATGAGTTGGGACGACTTCCTGCGCACACGCATCTTCGAGCCGCTGGGCATGCACAGCACGAACACCAGCGTGCGGAAGTTCCGCGGCGGGGACGAAGTCGCCTACCCGCACGCCAAGGCCGACGGCAAGCTGTGTTGGCTGGAGCCGGAGGACAGCGACAACTGGGGCGCGGCGGCGGGCGTCAACACCAACCTGGAGGACCTCTCCAAGTGGGTGCTGCTGCAACTGGGCCGCGGCCGGAGCAACGGCGTGAAGCTCTTCAGCGCGGCGCAGTCGCGGCAGATGTGGTCGCCGGTGACCATCATGACGACGCGGCCCGCCACGGGCCCGCTGGCGGCCGTAGCGCCGAACTTTTCCACTTACGCGCTAGGCTGGAACGTGTCGGATTACCGCGGGCACAAAATGGTGCACCACACGGGCGGGCTGGCCGGCATGGTGACGCGGCTGACGATGATCCCGGAGATGCAACTCGGCGTCGTGGTGCTCACCAACCAGGAAGCGGGCAGCGCGTTCAACGCGGTCACCTACACGGTGCTGGACCACTACATGGGCGCGGCGGGCACGGATTGGGTGGAGGCGCTGGCGGCGGCGCAGAAGAAGCGCGAGGCCGCGGCCGCGGACACCATCCTAAAGGCCGGGGCAAAGCGCGATGCCAATTCGAAGCCGTCCCTCCCGCTCTCCGCCTACGCGGGCCGCTACCGCGACTCCTGGTACGGCGACGTCTTCGTCGAGGAGAAGGACGCGAAGCTCCGGATGCGTTTCTCGCACACAGCCGAGCTCGTGGGCGCCATGGAGCACTGGCAGCAGGACACGTTCATCGTGCGCTGGGACAAGCGGTCGCTGCTGGCCGACGCCTACGTGACGTTCGCGCTGAAGCCCGACGGCACCGTGGACCAGGTGAAGATGGCGGCGGTTTCGCCGCTGACGGACTTCAGCTTCGACTTCCATGACCTGCTGCTGAAGCCGGCGCCGAAAGACGCCAAGCCTTACTGACCGGCGCGCTTCAGCGGCACGCGAATCAGCGCCCAGGCCAGCGCCGCGAAAGCGCCCAGCGCCAGCCAGCCGCCGAGCGCCGGGAACCAGGAGAACTGGTCCGCGCCCGTGAGCGCGTGGGTGATGGACGAGACGCCGGTGAGGAACAGCACGGCCAGCAGGATCCCCACCACGGCTTCCCCGGCGATCAGTCCTGAAGCCAGCAGCGTGCCGGCCTCCTCGGCCTTGGCGCGCACCGCTTCGGAGCGGCGGGCCAGGATCTGGTCCGCCACCCACTTGATGAGGCCGCCGAGGAAGATGGCGGAGCTGGTGTCGAACGGCAGGTACATGCCCACGGCGATCAGCATCATGGCGCGCGCGCCGCACAGCAGCAGGGCCACGCCGAAGGCGGCGCCGATGGCGAGCAGCCCCCAGGCCATGTCGCCGGCGACGATGCCCTTGGCGAGCTGCGCCATGAGCCCCGCCTGCGGCGCCGGCAGCGCGCGCCCGCCGATGCCGCCCGTGGAGAGGTTGGCTTCGTGCAGGGCGATGATGGGGCCCAGCAGGAACAGCGCCAGCAGCGCGACGGCGACGATCTCGACCACCTGCATCTTCCACGGAGTGCCGCCCAGCAGGTGGCCCGCTTTCAGATCCTGGATGAGCGAGCCGGAGACGGAGACGGCCACGGCCACCACGGCCGCGACGCCGAGCACGGCCGCCACGCCCGCGGCGCCGCGCACGCCCATCAACTGCATCAGCAGCGCGGAGAGGATCAGCGCCGAAAGCGTGAGCCCGGAGAGCGGCTGGTTGGAGCTGCCCACCAGGCCCACCAGGTAGCCGCCCACGGCCGAGAGCAGGAAGCCGGCGGCGCCCATCAGCAGCGCGGTGCCGAGCGCCGGCAGCAGGCTGCCGGTGAATGCGTAGTAAATGGCCGTGACGGGAATGACCAGAACCACGATGGCCAGCATCACCCAGCGCGTGGGGATGTCGCGCTCCGTGCGTTCGATGAGGGCGGCGTGCGTCGACGAAGACGACGCCTTCAGCGCCCCGGCCAGCGACTGCGCGATGGACTTGCGCATGGACCACATCGTGTTGGCCGCCCCCACCAGCATCATGCCCAAGGCGATGGGGCGGACGACGTTGTACCAGAGCGTAAAGGCGGCCACGTCGTGCGCCGTGGTGCCGATGCGGCGGCTGAAGTCCGGATCGAAAAAGAGCAGCAGCGGGATGAGCACCCACCAGGCCAGAACGCCGCCGGCCACGTTGATGGAGGCCAGCCGCGGGCCGATGATGTAACCGATGCCGAGCAGGGCGGGCGAGAGCGCGGGCGTCGACCACGGAATGCCGCCGCCGTGCCGCACGCTGCCGATGGGCGTCTTGGAGAAGTCGAAGTGGCGCACCACGCTGGCGGGGAAGGCGAGGAAGCCTTCCGTGTATTCGCGGAAGATCTGCAGGCCCTTGTCGCTCTTGAGAATCTGGATGAGGCCGCCGAAGCCCATGCCGCCGAACACCAGGCGGGGCGCGTCGCCGGACTCCTGGCCGGCCTTCACGATTTCGTAGCTGGCCACGCTTTCGGGCCACGGCAGGCCGGCGTCGACGCACAGCGCGCGGCGCAGAAGAATGATGAAGAAGATGCCGGCCAGGCCGCCCGCCAGCAGGATGCCGGCGCCCTGCCAGTAGTGGGCGCGCAGGTCGGACCAGAGCTTGTGGCCGTCCATTTCGACCAGGAGAAAAGCGGGCAGCGTGAAGATGGCGCCGGCCACCAGCGCCTCTCCGACGCTGGCCGCGGTGCGCGCGATGTTCTGCTCCAGCAGGCCGCCGCGGAAGGCAGGCAGGCGGAAGAGCGCCATGGCGATGACGGCGGCGGGGATGGTGGCGGCAACCGTCTGCCCGGCCTTCATGCCCAGGTAGGCGTTGGCGGCGCCGAAGACGAAAGCGAGGAAAAGGCCGAGGGCGACGGATTTGAGCGTGAGCTCGCGCTGCTGGGCGTCGGGTGGGGTCACATTGAAAATGGTACAGTACGGAACCGTGCCGGCCGGACGCGGGTCGGATACGCTAGGGAGAAGCTCTCATGGCGACAAAACGAGCGAAGGCGGGCAAGCGTCCGGCTGAAAAGAAGGCCGGCGCGCCGGCGGCCGCGCTGAACGATCCGGCGCTGTACGTGAACCGCGAGCTGAGCCTGCTGGAGTTTCAGGCGCGCGTGCTCGAAGAGGCGCAGGATGCGTCAAACCCGCTGCTGGAGCGGGTCAAGTTCCTGTCGATCCTCGGCTCGAACCTCGACGAGTTCTTCATGGTGCGGGTGGCCGGGCTGAAGAACCAGCTCGAATCCGGCATCCTCGAAACCGGGCCGGACGCGATGACGCCGGCGCAGCAGCTCGAGGCCATCCGCGAACGGTACATCAGATTGAACCGCGACGCGCACACCTGCCGGCGGGCGGTGTTTGAGGAGCTGAAGAAGCAGGGCATCCAGGTGCTGGACCACGCCGACCTGAGCGACGCGCAGAAGGAGACGGCCCGCCGCTACTTCGAGGACACCATCTACCCCATCCTGACGCCGCTCGCGTTCGACCCGGGGCGGCCGTTCCCGCACATCTCGAACCTCAGCCTGAACCTGTCCGTGCTCATCCGGCAGCCGGACGGCGAGGACCACTTCGCGCGCGTGAAGGTGCCGGACACGCTTCCCCAGATCGTGCCCCTGCACAAGCCGGCGCAGCGGCGAGGCGGCCGGCCGCTGACGTTCGTGTGGATCGAGCAGGTGATCCAGGCCAACCTCGGCGCGCTGTTTCCGGGCATGGAGATCCTGGAATCGCATCCCTTCCACGTGACGCGCGACGCCGAAATGGCCATCCAGGAACTGGAAGCGGAGGACCTGCTGGAAACGGTGGAGGAAGGCGTCCGGCAGCGGCGCTTCGGGGCCGTGGTCCGGCTGATGGTGCCGAGACTGATGCCCGAGCGTCTGCTGGAGATCCTGCGTACGAACCTCGAGATCGAAGACGAGGAAGTGTACCGGGTGGAAGGCCCGCTGTCGCTGGTGCGCCTCCGGCACGTTGCGGCGCTCGACCGGCAGGAACTGAAAGAGACCGCCTTCACGCCGGCCTTGCCCCGCGGCTCCTCCGAGGACGAGGACCTGTTCAGCATGATCCGGCGCGGCGACATGCTCGTGCACCATCCCTTCGACAGCTTCCAGCCGGTGGTCGATTTTCTGAAGGCGGCGGCCCGCGACCCCAACGTGCTGGCCATCAAAATGACGCTCTACCGCGTGGGGCGCAACGCGCCGGTGGTGGAAGCGCTGCTCGACGCCAACGAGCGCGGCAAGCAGGTGGCCGTGCTGGTGGAGCTGAAAGCGCGCTTCGACGAGGAGTCCAACATCGAATGGGCCCGGGCGCTGGAAAAAGAGGGCGTCCACGTGGTGTACGGGCTCGTCGGCATGAAGGTCCACTGCAAGGCGGCGATGGTGGTGCGGCGCGAAGGCAGCGTGATGCGGCGCTACGTCCACCTCTCCACCGGCAACTACAACGCGGTGACCGCGCACCTCTACACCGACCTGGGCTTCTTCACCACCGGCGAGGATTTCGGCGCCGATTGCGCGGACCTGTTTAACTACCTGACGGGCTATTCGGCCAAGACCGACTACCGCAAGCTGCTCGTCGCGCCCATCAACCTGCGCAAGCGGATGGAAACGATGATTGAGCGCGAAATTGCGCACGCGCGCGCCGGCAAGGAGGGGCGCATCATCTTCAAGATGAACGCGCTGGTGGATCCGCGCATCATCCGGCTGCTCTACCAGGCCTCGCAAGCGGGGGTGCAGGTGGACCTGCTCTGCCGCGGCATCTGCTGCCTGCGGCCCGGCCTTCCCGGCGTCAGCGAGAATATCCGCGTCATCAGCGTCGTGGGCCGCTTCCTGGAACACAGCCGCATCTTCTACTTCCGCAACCGCGGCGAGGAGGAGATCTACATCGGCTCGGCAGACCTGATGCCGCGCAACATCAACCGGCGGGTGGAGACGCTGTTCCCCATCGAGAAACCGGCGCTGATCCGGCAGATTCGCGACAGGATTCTGTCGGTGTACCTGAGCGACAACGCCAAGGCGCGCCGCATGAGGAAGGACGGGACGTACGAGCGGGTCGCGAAGAAGGAAGGCGAGAAAGCCGTCAACGCACAGTCGTACCTCCTGAAACACCGATGCTAGAAAACGTAAACCTGAAGCTGGAGCTGAAGCGCGAAGAGTACAAGAAAGCCATGCCGGCGCTGCAGCGGCGCCTGTACGACCTGGAAAAAGCTTGCTGGGACCAGGGCATCCCGTCGGCCATCGTGTTTGAAGGCTGGGACGCTTCCGGCAAGGGCGGCTGCATTTCGACGCTCACCGGCCGGCTGGACCCGCGCGGCTTCAAGCTGCACTCCGTGCAGCCGCCGCGCACCTACGAGCAGAACTACCCCTGGCTGTGGCGCTTCTGGCTGATGGTGCCCAACCGCGGCGAGATGACCATCTTCGACCACTCCTGGTACCACCACGTGCTGGACGAGCGTGTGGAGAAGGCGGCGCCTGAGCAGGCCTGGCGCAAGGGCTTCAAGGACATCGTCGAGTTCGAGCGCATGCTGGCCGACGACGGCACCGTCATCCTCAAATTCTGGTTCCACATCAGCAGGAAGGAGCAGAAGAAACGCTTCCGCAAGATCGAGTCCGATCCGCTGGAGAGCTGGCGCGTCACCGAGAAGGACTGGACGCGGCATGAGCAGTACGACCAGTTCCTGGAAGCCGCCGAAGAGATGCTGGAACTCACCGAGAGCGAATTCGCCCCCTGGACCATCGTCGAGGCCACCTCGCGCTGGCACGCGCGCCGCAGGGTGTTCCTCACCATCATCGAGGCGCTCGAAAAAGCGCTGGGCGATGCCGCGCCGGCGGCCGAAACGGCGAAGGCCGCCGCGGCGCACGACGCGCAGTTGCGCAAGGCGATGGAGTCGATCGATCACTCGGAGAACGGGGAAGTCTGATGCTGAGCACGCTGAACATGAAGCGCCGGCTCGAGCGCGAAGAGTACGTCAGGCAGCTCACGCGGCGCCAGGTGCAGTTGCGCGAGCTCGGCTGGCAGGTCTACCAGCAGAAGCGCCCCGTGGTGATCGTGTTCGAGGGTTGGGACGCGGCGGGCAAGGGCGGCGCCATCAAGCGCGTCACGGAAAAGATGGACCCGCGCGGCTACGTCGTCTACCCCATCAGCGCGCCGCAGGGCGAGGACAAAACGCGCCACTACCTCTACCGCTTCTGGCGGCGGCTGCCGGAAAAAGGGCAGATCGCCATCTTCGACCGCTCGTGGTACGGCCGCGTCCTGGTGGAGCGCGTGGAGGGTTTCTGCACGGAAGAGGCCTGGAAGCGGGCGTATAAGGAGATCAACTCCTTCGAACGCCAGATGCGGGACTTCGGAGCGGTGGTCGGCAAGTTCTGGATCCACATCACGCGCGAAGAGCAGTTGCGGCGCTTCGAGGAGCGGAAGCAGACCGGCTACAAGGCCTGGAAGCTCACCGACGAAGACTGGCGCAACCGCGGCAAGTGGGGCGCCTACGAAGAAGCGGTGAACGAGATGCTGCTGAAGACCGGCACGCGCACTGCGCCGTGGACGCTGGTGGAGGGAAACGACAAACACTGGGCGCGCGTCAAAATCCTGTCGACGCTGGTGGATCTCCTGTCGAAAGAACTGGGGCACAAACCGCGCGACCCGCTGAAATGACGCGACGATTCCTGGCACTGGCGCTGTCGCTGGCCACGGCCGCGCACGCCGGGCGGCTCAGCCGCAAGGACATCCGCACGCCCGCGCCGCTGCCGCCCGGCAGCCTGCTGGTGGTCGGCTTCCTCGGCGCCTGGGAATCGTGGGACAACGACCGGCGTAGCGTGCGGAAGCTGGCGCTCGACCTGCGGCGGCGGGACATCCCCGGAGTCTACGTGGAGACGGCGGGCAACCATAGCCGCCGCACGGTGCAAAAGTTCATCCGCGAAGCGCTCGACGCCAACCGTAACCGCAAGGTGGAACCGGACGAGGCGCGCGCCGCGCAGATCATCCTCTACGGCCAGAGCTTCGGCGGCGCGGCCGCCGTGAAGCTGGCGCGGGAACTGGGCCGGCAGGGCGTGCCCGTGCGGCTGACGGTGCAGGTGGACAGCGTGGGCCGCGGCGACGACCGCATTCCGCCCAATGTGGCGCGCGCCCTGAACCTCTATCAGCGCGACCCCGGCCCGGTGTGGGGCGAGAACGAGATCCGCGCGGTGGACCCGGCGCGGACGAAGATTCTCGGCAACGTGCGCTTCACCTATCTGTTCCGCGAAGTCGACATGTCGGACTATCCGCGGCCCGCCCGCCGCCTGGGCGTGGCGCACTGGAAGATGGATAACGACCCCGTGGTGTGGAAGACCGTGGAAGCCGCGATTCTCGCCGAGATCGCCGCCTGGCAGGCCGCGAAGCTGGCCATGCCGGCGCGCTGAGGAGGAGGACCCATTCCCAGTAACGCGCGGCACGCCTATAATCGGGAGCGGGTAAGGATGCGGCGATGATGCGAAGTACCGGCAACCTGGGAAAGCTGGCGCTGGCCGCGGCGGTGGTGTGCGCGGGCGCCGCCGCGCAGTACCCGAGCCAATACCCGCCCGGTCAATATCCCCCCGGCCAATATCCGCAGGATCCCTACCCGTATCCCGGCTCGCGGCTGCCGGGCGGCATCCCCATGCCTCCCATCCGGTGGCCCAAGCGCACGCCGAAGGAAGGCGCGAAGAAGGGCGACGTGCAGAAGTTCGAAGGCACGCTGCGCAAGCTGGCCGAAAAGGAGCTCGTCATTGAAAACTCCGGCGAAGGGCTGCTGCGCTTCCGGCTGCTGGCCAAGACGCAGTTCCGCGACAAGAAGGGCGACACGCTCCGCGACTCGCTGCTGAAGCCCGGCGACCAGTTGGAAGTGCAAACCGACTCCGAGGATCCGGAGACCGCGCGCAAGGTCGTGCTCATCCGCACCGGCACGGAGGAGGAGCGCGCCGCGGCGTCGAAGCCCATCGAGAATCCCGGACCCGCCCCGGCATCCGCGCCCAAACCGGCCGAGGCGAAGCCGGAAGCCCCGCCCGCACCGCCGCCGGCGGCCGTGAAGGCCCCTGCCCCGCCCCCGGAACCCGCTGAGGACCCCGTCATCGAAGCCGCGCGCGAGGCGGCGGAGCAGTTCTCGGCCTCGCTGCCGGACTACCTCGTCGAGCAGGTCACCACGCGCCTGCACAGCTTCAACAACGAAGCGAGCTGGAACACGCTGGACGTGATCACCGCCGAAGTCGCGTCAGTGAAGGGCAAGGAGGAGTACCGCAACATCCGCGTGAACGGCCAGCCCTCCACGCAGCCGCCGGAGAAGAGCGGCACGTGGACCACCGGCGAGTTTGTCGTCACACTGCAGGACATCCTCTCGCCCGCCACCGCGGCGGTCTTCCGCCCCGCGGGCGAAGAGCGCGTGGGCAGCCGCCTGGCGCGCGTCTACGACTACAGCGTGTCGGCCGGCAACTCGCACTGGGTGCTCGTGGCAGAGGACGGCATGCAACTCAAGCCCGCCTACAAGGGGCAACTCTGGATCGACAAGGAGACGCGGCGCGTGCTGCGCATCGAGCAGCGCGCGGTGTCGATTCCCGCCACTTTCCCGCAGGACAAGGCGGAGTGCACCATCGAATACGGCTTCGTGACCATCGGCGACGCGCGGGCGCTGCTGCCCGCGAAGGCGGAGACGCGCGGCTGCCGCCGCGGCACGGTGAACTGCTCGAAGAACCTGACCGAGTTCCGCAACTACCGCAAGTTCACGGCCGAGTCCAGCATCAGGTTCGACTGACGCCTACGTGACCGGCGCGGGGTTGAAGAGGGCCAGGGCGTTGTTGAGGCCCCAATGCTCGGACCACGTCTTCCTGCCGGAAGCGGCGGCCAGGATCAGCCGGAACAGATCCCAGCCGGCTTGTTCCAGCGTGGCCTCGCCGGAAGCGATGCGTCCGGCGTCGAAGTCGATCAGGTCCGGCCAGCGCGCGGCCAGCGCGGTGCGCGAGGAAACCTTCACCACTGGCGCCATCGCCAGTCCGTAAGGCGTGCCTTCCCCTGTCGTGAAGACGTGCAGGTTCATGCCCGCCGCCAGTTGCAGCGTGCCGCAGATGAAGTCGCTGGCCGGGGTGGCGAGGAACGTGAGCCCTTTCCCTGTGACGCGCTCGCCCGGCGCGACAACGGCGCTCAGCGCGCTGCTGCCGGACTTGGCGACAGAGCCTAGGGCCTTCTCGACAATGTTGGCCAGCCCGCCGCGCTTATTGCCCGGCGTGGGGTTGGCCGAGCGGTCCGCCCCGCCGCGGCGCAGGTAGTCGTCGTACCACGCCATCTCGCGCAGCAGCGCGCGCGCCACCTCTTCGTTCGCCGCCCGCGCGCTCAGCAGGTGGACCGCGTCGCGCACCTCCGTGACTTCGGAAAACATCACCGTGGCGCCCGCGCGCACCAGCAGGTCCGCCGCGAAGCCGGCCGCCGGATTGGCGGTAACTCCAGAGAAGGCGTCGCTGCCGCCGCACTGCAGCCCGACCACGAGATCGGAGGCGGGGCATGGCACGCGCGTCCGCGCGTTCAGCCTTTCCAGCCGCTTCTCGGCGAAGCGCAAAATAGCGGCCACCATGTCGCCGAAGCAGCGGTGCTCCTCGTCCTGCAGCCGTACGGCGAAGGGCTCGTCATCCCGCAGGATGGGCAGGCCGAGCCGCGCCGGCTGCAGCTTCTCGCAGCCTAGGCTCACGGCCATCACCTCGCCGCCGAAGTTGGGGTTCAGAGCCAGGTTGCGAAGCGTGCGGATGGGGATTTCGGCGTGCGGCGCGTTGATGGCCACGCCGCAGCCGTAGGTATGCGTCAGGGCGACCACGCCGTCCACGTTCGGGAAGCGCGGCAGCAGTTCGCGGCGGATGCGCTCGGCGGCGAACTCCACCGTGGGCGCGACGCACTGCACCGTCGTGGTGATGCCCAGCAGGTTGCGCGTGCCGGCCGATCCGTCGGTATTGCGGTAGCCGTCGAACGTGAAGCCCTCCAGCGCCGGCTGCGGCGCAGGCGTGGCGGTGGCCAGCGGCATGCGGTCCAGCGGCGGTGCCTCGGGCAGATCGATCAGCTCTTCACGCACCCACGCGCCGCGTGCGATGCGCGTTGCCGCCAGGCCGAGCACCTCGCCGTAACGCACCACGGGCTGGCCCGCGTCGATATCCGCCAGCGCCGTCTTGTGGCCCTGCGGCACGGCCTCCAGCAGTTCGAGCCCGCACGCAAAGAGCGCCCCGGCCGGCAGACCGCCGTCGTTGACGACGATGGCGACGTTGTCGCGCGGGTGCACCCGGACGTACAGCGGCTGGTTCATGCGGGCTTTCGGATCTCGGCCTGCGCCATGTCCTCGATAAACGTGACGATGGCGGAATGGTCCAGGTCGCCGCGGCCGTTGTTCATCAATGACATCAGCATCTGCTGCACGGTTGAAGTCAGCGGCAGCGAGACCTTCATCGACTCGGCCGCCAGCAGCGCGTTGCGCAGGTCCTTCTGATGAAGGCGGATGCGGAAACCGGGCTTAAAATTGCGCGCGATGGCCATCGGCGCCTTGGCGTTGAGCACGGTGGAGCCGGCCAGGCCGCCCTTCACCGCGTTGAACACCACCTCCGGATCGAGGCCGGCCTTGGTGGCCAGCACCAGCGCCTCGCCCATGGCCGCGATGTTGCACGCCACCATGATCTGGTTCGCCAGCTTGGTGACGTTGCCCGCGCCCACCGGCCCGGTCAGGATGTGGCTGGAACCCATCGCCTGGAACAGCGGAGAGACCTTGTCGAAGACCTCCTTCTCGCCGCCCACCATGATGGCGAGAGAGCCGTCGATGGCCTTCGGCTCGCCGCCGCTCACCGGCGCGTCCAGGAAGTGGACGCCCTTGGCCTGGCAGGCCCGGCCCACCTTCTGCGCCGACAGCGGGCTGATGGAACTCATGTCCACGATGATGGAGCCGGGCGCGGCGCCTTCCAGAACGCCGGCCGGTCCGAGCACGGCCGCTTCCACGTCCGGCCCGTCCGGCAGCATGGTGATGGTGACTTCGGCCCCGGCCGCGGCCTCGGCGGCGGAGGAGGCGGCCGCGGCGCCGGCGCCCGCGGCTTCGGCCACGGAGGCGGCAACGATGTCGAACACTTTCAACTCATGGCCTGCCTTCAGCAGGTTCTTCG
Source organism: Bryobacterales bacterium (assembly GCA_027324255.1). Lineage (GTDB taxonomy): Bacteria > Acidobacteriota > Terriglobia > Bryobacterales > Bryobacteraceae > Paludibaculum. Next base: position 24,771 of record DAHVTI010000509.1, read on the forward strand.
CCATGGGCTTGCCCATGATTCCAAGTCCAACGAATGCCACTTTCATGATGTGCTCCTGGGAACGAAAATGTTCAGACGGCCGGGCCGCGCAGCGGTCCCCACTGGGCCGCCAGCAGCTTGCCGCGCTCGGTGATGGCGGTCATCTCCGTCCGGCCCAAAGGCTTGTAGCCGCGCGCCGCGTTGAGCGCCCGGCGCAGCTCTTCCTGGTTGCGCATGCCGATCAGCGCCACGGAGAGGCCGGCGAGGCCCCATACGTAGCGCAGCGACGCCGCGTAGTCCTCTTCCGAGATCAGGCGCCCGGGGCCGTTCCGCACCGGCCCGCCCAGCACCTTCATCGCGATGACGCCGATGTTGCGCTTGCGGCACTCCGGCATCACCTTCTCCTCGAAGCCGTAGATGTGGCGCTCCACGAAGTTGAGCGAGAACATGCACAGCTCGATCTCGCCCGTCTCGATCAGCGGCAGCGCGCGCGCCGGCCGCAGGTGCGCGGTCAGCCCGATGTGGCGGATCAGCCCCTGCTTCTTCGCATCTACCAGAGCGCCCAGCGTGCCGCCGGCGGCCATCACCTGCCGCAGGTCCGGGTAGCGGTCCGTGCGGCCCACGTTGTGGATCAGCACGCAGTCCAGGTGGTCGGTCTTCAGCTTCCGCAGGCTGTCTTTGATCTGGTACATTGCGTCGCCCCTGGCGTTGGTCTCCACCTTGGAAACCAGGAAGACCTTGTCACGCAGCCCTTTCAGCGCGGGGCCCAGGCGCACCTCCGATTCGCCGTAAGGCGGCGCCGTGTCGATGTAGTTCAGGCCGTTGTCCACCGCCTCGGCAATGAAACGGTTGACGTGCGCCTGCTCCACGCCTGGGTCGCCCAGGTACTGCGAGCCGAGGCCGAGCATCGAAGCCTGGAAGTTGATCTTGCCCAGCCGGCGCGTCGGCAGCGTGCCTGCCTCGGCGTTGGCGCGAACCGCCAGCGCGGCGCCGGCGCTGGTCTTGAGCAGGTCGCGGCGGGTGATCAGGGCCATGTCGGGATTCTACTCCGTGCGTTGTTCGATCAGCGTGGAGAAGCGCTTGCCGATGGCCAGCGCGGGATCGAGAGGGACGTCCACCGGACGGCAGTCCGGCGGAATGGAGATGACCGGTTTCGGCGCGATCGCCTTGCCTTCGAACTGCGGCAGCCACTGCCGCTGAGCCTCCAGCATCTCGCTGCACATCGCCCGGATCTCGGCCAGCGTGCACACGGCGCTGGAGAGCGGGTCGAGCGACGCGGCGTGAACGATGTGCTCGGTGTCGGCCTGCAATGCGGCCTCCACGGCCAGCGCCTGCACGTTGACGTTGGTCTGGCAGAGCGCCGCGCACTGCGGCGGCAGCGCGCCCACGAAGGTGGGCCGCAGCCCCGTGTCGTCGGCGAACGTCGGCACCTCCACGCAACAGCCCTGCGGCAGGTTCGTGATGTAGCCGTCGTTGCGCACGTTGCCCATGAAGCGGAACGGCCGCCCGGTGGCCACGGCCTCGATGATGTAGGAGCAGTACTCCACGCTGCGCTTCTCGATGCGCTCGGATTCGAACTGCAGCGGGTCGTGCGTGTTGTAGTAATCCGCGATGGTGCGGCACCACGAGTAATACGCGCCGGACTCGCCGCCGAAGCTCGGCTCGTCGCAGTACAGCTCCAGCGCCTTTTTGTTCTTGCGGAACCACGGCACGTACTCGCTCAGGTGGCCTGTCGATTCCGTCATGAAGTAGCCGTAGTGGCGGAAGACCTCGCCGCGCACCTTCTCGTTCTTGTAGAACTCCGGCCGCTCGAAGACCTCGCGCAGCGTGGGGTAAAGGTCGCGGCCCTTGTGCTCCAGCCGCAGAAACCAGTCCATGTGGTTGATGCCGCCGCAGGTGTAGGTGATCTCCTCTTTCGGCACGCCGCAGTAGCGGGAGATCAGGTCCAGCGTGGTCTGCACGCCGTGACACAGCCCGACGAACGAAACGCCGGTGGCCTTGCCCAGCGCGAAGCAGTTGGCCGCCATCGGATTGGCGTATTGCAGCATGATGGCGCCCGGCTTCGCCAGCCGCTCCATGTCGCGCGCGATGTCGATCAGCAGCGGAATCGTGCGCAGGCCGCGGAACAGGCCGCCGGGTCCGAGCGAATCGGCGATGCACTGATCCACGCCGTACTTCAGCGGAATGCGGTAGTCGAGTTCGAAGGCATCCACGCCGCCCACCTGCACCATCACGACGACGAAGTCGGCGTCGCGGATGGCCTCCTGCCGGTCCAGCGTGGCCCACACCTTGCCCGGCAGCCCGTTGTCCCGGATCATACGCTGGCCGAACGCCTCCATGGCGCGCAGCTTGGGCTCGGTGCGGCTCATCAGGGCAAACTCGGCGCCGGCCAGCGCGGGCGTTGCCATGATGTCCGACATCAGCGTCTTGCAGAAGACGATGCTGCCGGCCCCGATCATCGCGATCTTCATGATGGGCCTCCTAATTGGGCAGTTCGCGCACGGCGATGTTGCGGAAGCGGTGCTTGCCACCTGCCTTCCAGATCTGGTTTCCACCGTGCACCTGCACGGCGATCATGCCATCCAGCGCGCCGCCGGCCGCGTGGTTCGAAGTGTCGGACCAGGCGGTCGTCTGCCTGCCGTTCACCCACACCGTAATGCGCGGGATGTCGCCTTCAATGCGCGCGCGCACGGAGTTCCATTCGTTCTCCTTCCAGTACTTGCGCCAATCCTCGACGTTGTAGGTGACAACGTCCTTCAGCCGCTCGCCGTAAACGCCGAACAGCGTGCCCTTGTCGCGGTAGTCGAGCAGCACCTGGTAGGCCTCGCCCTTCTCCGACGAGCGCAGGAACAGCCCGCCGTCGCAGCCCCAGTCCGGCATGATCTCGGCATAGACTTCGACGTTCTTGTACTTCCTGTCGGTCAGCAGGATGCCGCCCTTGCCCGCCGGGTTCTGCCCGCCGGTCAGCACGCCCTTCTCCACCTTCCAGTCCGGCGTAGTGCCGTGGTGGTTGGTTTTGCTGATGTGCCAGCCCGTCAGGTCCTTGCCGTTAAAGATGGGCGTGAAGCCCGCCGGGATGTTGGACATCTCTACCGGCACGGCCACGATCTCGTAGTTGTGCGGCACCGGGCGGGCGGCGGCCGTCTGCTTCGCCTCCAGTTCCTCGTCCAGCGCGTCCAGCGCCGCCATCGCGGCGGGCGTCTTTGAAAGTTGATCGTTGGCCAGCGGCACTTCCACCGTCCGCCAGCGCACGTTGTGGACGCCGGTGCGCTTCAGCGTGAGCTGGTGCACCTTCCTCGCCTGGTCCAGCATCGGCGTGGGCAGCGCGGTGAGGTCGAGCCCGGCGGCCAGTTGCTCCGCGGTGAACACGTTCACCTGCAGCCCGTCGATGCGCAGCGCGTAATAGCCGGGCTTGAGGCCCGTCACCTTCAGCGTCTCGCGGTTCAGCGTCTGCTGGAAATCCGACGACTTCACGGCCAGCGCCGTGGCCGCGTCGTTGAAGTCCACCGGCATCGGCAGCGCCCGGTCGGCCTGCGTCCAGCTCAGCGCCGCGCCGGTCTTCAGCGCGCTGACGGCGGTGTTCTCCTGCGCGGCCACCTTGCCCGCGGCGGCGTCGATCTCCACGACGCTCACCACGCCGGGCGCGCCCCACGCCTTCAGCAGCGCGCCGGCCATAATCAGGTGGCCGGAGGCGCCCGGATGCACGCGGTCCGGCAGGATGCGCTGCGCGAGCTCGGCGTTCGCCGCCTTGGCCTGTTCCAGCATGTGCACCACGGGCGCGTTCAGGTCCGCCACCGTCATGCCTTCCTTCGCCGCCAGCTCCTGGAGGAAGTCGCCGAACTTTACGAGCACCGGGTTGTAGCCGCCGCCGGCCATCGGCGCCCGCGTCACTTCGTCGTAGGGCGACGGCCGGATGGCAGTGATGCGCACGCCGGGCGCCAGCTCCTTCAACTGCCGGATCATCTCCTTGTAGCCGGTGGTGTACCAGTCGAAGATGGACTGGTCGAAGGGCCGGTAACGCCCGTCATTCATGCCCAGCATGATGGTGACCACCGTCGGCTTGTAAGGCGCCACGTCGCGCCGCAGCCGCAGGTCCACGATGCCGCCGCCGCCCCCCGTCACGCGGTCGCCTCCCCAGCCGGAGTGCACGAACTTCACGTCCAGCCCGGGAAAGCGCGTGCGCACGAAGGTCTCGGTGAACACGGTGTATAGGCGCTGGTCCGTGATGCTGTCGCCGTAGAAGACGACGCGGTCGCCGGGCTTCAGTTGGAAGGCGCCCTGGCCGAAGGCGGCGAGGGCGAGCAGGAAGGAGAGAATCAGGCGCATCGTCGATCAGGTCCTTTCAGGCGCGGAAGTGTTTCTCGCTGAGGTCGCGCAGGCGCTGTGCCGCCGCCTCCGGGGTGATGTCGCGCTGCGGCATGGCCAGCATTTCGTAACCCACCAGAAACTTGCGAACCGAGGCCGAGCGCAGCAGCGGCGGATAGAAGTGCGCGTGCAGGTGCCAGGCCTGGTTGCGCGCGCCGGCCGGACGCTGGTGAAAGCCGGCCGAGTACGGAAACGAGACTTCAAACAGGTTGTCGTAGCGCGTGGTCAGGCGCTTCAGGATGTCCGCCAGCGCGTCGCGCTCCTCGCCGGTCAGTTCCTCCAGCCCGGTGACGGCGCGGCGGCTGATCACCATCGTCTCGAAGGGCCACACCGCCCACCATGGCACCAGCGCCGCGAATTGCTCGTTCAGGCACACCACCCTCCGGCCGTCCGCCAGTTCGTGCTCCAGGTAATCGCCCAGCAGCGTGCGGCCGCGCGCGCCGAAGTACTCTTCCTGCGCGGTCTGCTCCTTGGCCACTTCGTTCGGCACGGTGGAACTGGCCCAGATCTGGCAGTGC
>DAHVTI010000540.1 GCA_027324255.1 Bryobacterales bacterium
CGGCTGGAAGTCGCCGAGTTCGGAGATCTGGCGGAGCAGCGAGGAACGGTCGTCGATCAGATTCGAAAGAGGGTCGGTCATGGGTACCTCCTGCTCTGACAGTATCACATACTTTAAGAAGAAGGCCACAAAAAAGAGAAAACCGCTTTCCTTCACTCCTGCGTCGCGCACCCCCGTGGACAAGCTTTAGAGAGACGGCCGCGGCCGAAATGGTATCGTGGAAGTTTCCCCGAATGGCATCCACGATCCCCGACATCCTCGCCCGAATTGTCGAGCAGAAGCGCCTGGAAGTCGCTGAAAAGGCCAGGAAGCGCAGCGGCATCGAGCGCAACGCCGCCTTCCAGAAGGCCCAGCGGAGGGACTTTGCCGCGGCGCTCACCCGCCGCCCGCCGGCCATCATCGCCGAGATCAAGAAGGCGTCTCCGAGCAAAGGCCTCCTGAGCCCCGACTTCAACCCCGGCTCGCAGGCCCGCGCCTACTTCGCCGGCGGCGCCGCGGCGCTCTCCGTGCTCACTGACCGGCAGTTTTTCCAGGGCTCGCTCAGCGACCTGATGACGGCCCGCGCCACCGCCTTCCTGCCGGTGCTGCGCAAGGACTTCACCATCGACGAGATCGACATTCTCGAGGCCGCCGGCGCCGGCGCCGACGCCATTCTCCTCATCGCCGCCATCCTCAGCCGCGAGCAACTGGAGCGCTTCCGCCGCCTGGCCGCGCAGTACGGCATGGCCGCGCTGGTGGAGGTGCACGACGAAGAGGAACTGGACAAGGCGCTGGAATCCGGCGCCGCCATTGTCGGCGTGAACAACCGCAACCTGCGCACCTTCGAAGTTTCTCTGGAAACGTCGGAGCGCCTCGCCGCCCGCATGCCGCAGGGCCTGATCCGGGTGGCCGAAAGCGGCATCCTCGGCCGGGCCGACGTGGAGCGGCTCACCGCCGCCGGCTTCCACGCCTTCCTCGTCGGCGAGCACCTCATGAAGAGCGGCGATCCGGCGGCCAGCCTGAAAGAACTGCGCGGCGAGTAATGCTGGTCAAGATCTGCGGTATCACGACGCTCGACGACGCCCTGCAGGCCTGCGAGGCGGGGGCGGACGCGTTGGGCTTCAACTTCTGGCCGCGCAGCCCGCGCTACATCGAACCCGCGGCGGCCGCCACCATCATTGAGCGCCTGCCGGGCAATTTCCTTCTGGTGGGCGTCTTCGTGGACGCGCCCGCCGCCCGCATCGAAGCGATCGCGCGCACCGCGGGCATCGAAGTCGCGCAGGTGCACGGCTCCGCCGAAGGCCTGCGCCTGCGCTGGTGGCAGGCCTGGCCCGCCACGCTGGAGCGCATAAGGGAGAGAATGGAGGAAAGCCCGGCGGAAGCCTTCCTCATCGACACGCCCGCGGGCGAGATGCGCGGAGGCACCGGCCGGACCTTCGATTGGTCGCTGGCGTCGCACCTGCCGCGCAGAGTGGTTCTGGCCGGAGGCCTGGGCCCCGACAACGTGGCCGCGGCCATCGACGCCGCCAGGCCGTGGGGTGTAGACGCCTGTTCGCGCCTGGAGCGCGAGCCCGGCAGGAAGGATCATGCCAAAGTGGCCGCGTTCATCCGCGCCGCCAGGCAGCGAGAGTTATGACGAAGACACCACAGATGCCGGATGCCCGGGGCCACTTCGGGCCTTACGGCGGACGGTACGTTCCGGAGACGCTGATGGCGCCGCTCGAAGATCTCGAGCAGGCGTTCCTCGACGCGCGCCAGGACCCCGCGTTCCAGGCGGAACTGAAGGACCTGCTGGCAAACTACGCCGGCCGCCCCACGCCGCTGTACGAAGCAAAACGGTTGAGCGCCGAACTCGGCGGCGCGCGCCTCTTCATCAAGCGCGAAGACCTGCTGCACACCGGCGCGCACAAGATCAACAACTGCCTGGGCCAGATCCTGCTGGCCCGGCGCATGGGCAAGCAGCGCATCATCGCCGAAACGGGCGCCGGCCAGCACGGCGTGGCCACCGCCACCGTCTGCGCGCTGTTCGGCCTGGAATGCGTCGTCTACATGGGCGAGGAAGACATGCGCCGCCAGCGCCTGAACGTCTTCCGCATGCGCCTGCTGGGCGCGCGCGTCGAAGCCGTCACCAGCGGAAGCCGCACGCTGAAGGACGCCGTCAGCGAGGCCATGCGAGACTGGGTGACCAACGTTTCGACGACCCACTACCTGCTCGGCTCCGCGCTCGGCGCGCATCCCTACCCGCTGATGGTGCGCGAGTTCCACCGCTGCACCGGCGACGAGGCGCGCCGTCAGATGCTGGAGCGCACCGGCAAGCTCCCCGACACCGTCATCGCCTGCGTCGGCGGCGGCTCCAACGCCATCGGCATCTTCACCGCCTTCATCCCCGATGAACGCGTGAAACTGGTGGGCGTCGAAGCCGGCGGCCGCGGCGCGACGCTCGGAGAACACGCCGCGCGCTTTGCCGGCGGCGTCCCCGGCGTGCTGCAGGGCGCCTACAGCTACCTGCTGCAGGACGGCGACGGCCAGGTCTCGCTCACTCACTCCGTCTCCGCCGGCCTCGACTACGCCCTCGTCGGACCCGAGCATGCCTGGCTGCACGACCAGGGTCGCGCCGAATATGTTTCGGCCACCGATCAGGACGCCCTCCAGGCCGCCCGCAGGCTGGCCCGCACGGAAGGCATCATCCCGGCGCTCGAAAGCTCGCACGCCGTGGCCGAGGCCCTGCGCCGCGCGCCTTCCGCCAGGGACGAGATCATCCTCATCAACCTCTCCGGCCGCGGCGACAAGGACACCGACATCTACCGCGAGAACTTCCCTGAACTGGACAACCCCGATGCCACGAAGTGAACGCATGGCGCGCTGTTTCGCGGCGTGCAAGCAACAAGGCCGCCCGGCGCTCATCGCCTACCTCACGGCCGGCGACCCCGGCCCTGGCCGCACCGTTGATATCGCCCTCGCGCTCGAGCGCGGCGGCGCCGACATTCTCGAACTCGGCGTGCCCTTCAGCGACCCCGTCGCAGACGGGCCCGTCATCCAGCGCGCCTCCGACCGCGCCCTGAAGGCCGGCACCACGCTGCAGCGCGTCCTTGAAATCGCCGCCGACATCCGCGCCCGCAGCGACATGCCCATCATCCTGTTCAGCTACCTGAACCCGCTGCTGCGCTACGGCTTCGACAAGCTCTGCGCGGACGCGCGCCGCGCCGGCATCGACGGCTGCCTGTTCACCGACCTCAGCGTGGAAGAGGCCGGCGACACCGTGGAAACTATGCGCGCCGCCGGCCTCGACACCGTGTTCCTGGCCGCGCCCACCAGCACCGATCGCCGCCTGAAGCTGGTGGCCGAGTACTCCACCGGCTTCGTCTACGTGGTCTCGCGCACCGGCGTCACCGGCGAGCAGGCCAGTGTGGCTTCGGGCGTCAGCGACCTCGTCACGCGCATCCGCCAGCTCACCGATCTGCCCTTGGCCGTCGGCTTCGGCATCTCCCGCCGCGAACACGTCGAAGCCGTGGGCCACTACGCCGACGGCGTCGTGGTGGGCAGCGCCGTGATGCGCGCGGTGGAAGAGCACGGCTCCGCGCCGGACCTCGAAGCCCGCGTCGAGCAATTCTGCAAGGAGCTGGCCGGAAAGCCATGACCCCCGAAGAAGCACAGGCCGGACTGGACGCCCTGCGCGGCGAAATCGACTCCCTCGACCGGCAACTCCTGAAGCTCCTCAACGAGCGCGCCGCCGCGGCCGGCCAGATCGGCGACATCAAGAAACAGATGACCATGGCCATCTACGAGCCGAAGCGCGAAGAGCAGGTCTTCCGCAACGTCCTCGATCACAACCAGGGGCCGCTGTCGGAAAACGCCGTGCGCCGCCTGTTCGAGCGCATCATCGACGAGATGCGCCTATTGCAGAAGGAGCGCAACAGCAAGGAGGATCGGCGATGATCGTCGTCATGAACAAGGGCGCCTCGGAAGACCAGATCGAGCAGGTCATCGAAAAGCTCATCGGCCTCGACTTCAGCGTCCACCGCTCCACCGGCGCCGTGCACACCGTGCTGGGCGCCGTCGGTCCCGCCGAACTGGTGGACCCCGAAGAGTTCAAGGTGATGGACGGGGTGATGGAATGCCACCGCATCATGACGCCTTACCAGCTCTCCGCCCGCGCCTGCCGGCCCGAAGGCACCGTGGTGCGCTTTGAAAGCGGACGCGCCGGCACGGCTGAAATCGGCGGCAAGGCCGTCGCCCTGATGGCCGGCCCCGGCAGCCTGGAAGGCGAAGCGCAGTTGATGCGCTGCGCGGAGCTGGTGGCGCGCGCCGGAGCCCGCTTCTTCCGCGCCGGCGGCCTGCGGCCCCACATGGCGCCGCGGCAGATGCAGGCCCTCAGCGCGGAGTCGCTGCGCCTGCTGCGCAAGGCCGCCGACACCTACGGCCTTTTCCTGGCCGTGGAGATCGGCGACGTCTCCCAACTGCCGGCCCTCGAAGAGCACGCCGACCTGCTGGTGGTCGCCTCCCGCAACATGCGCAACTATTCGCTGCTCGAAGCGCTCGGCGCCGGCGCAAAGCCCGTGCTGCTGCGCCGCACCATGGCCGCCACCGTGGAAGAGATGCTCGTCTCGGCCGACTGCGTCCTGGCCGGCGGCAACCGGAACGTGATGGTCTGCGAGCGCGGCATCCGCACCTTCGAAACCAGCACCCGCAACACGCTCGACATCACCGCCATCCCGGTGGTCCACAAGCTCTCGCACCTACCCGTGCTGGCCGATCCCTCCCACGCCACCGGCCGCCGCGACTACGTCGCGCCCATGGCCCGCGCCGCCGTGGCCGCCGGCGCCGACGGCCTGCTCATCGACGTCCACCCCGATCCCGACCGCGCCATCGCCGAAGGCGCGCAGTCGCTCAATGCCGTCCAGTTCACCCACCTGGCGGAGCAGCTCAAGACCATCGCCGCAGCCGCCGGGCGGAGCCTGTAGCGCCCATGCCTGAGACGGCGCTTGAAACGGTCGCCATCGCCGGCGTCGGCCTCATCGGGGGCTCGTTCGCCCTCGCCCTGCGCCAGGCCGGCTTTCGCGGCGCCATCCTCGGCGTCAGCTCCCCGCGCACCATTGCACGCGCCCTCGAACTGCGGGTGATCGACGAGGGCGTCGCGCTTGAAGAGGCCTGCTCGCGCGCGGACCTCGTCTACCTCGCCGGTCCCATCCACTCGATTCTCGAAACCATCCCGCGGCTCGACGCGCTCCTCAGGCCCGGCGCGCTCGTCACCGACGCCGGCAGCACCAAGTCGCTCATCTGCCAGGCCGGCGCGCGCCTCTCGCGCGCGCAGTTTCTCGGCGGCCACCCGATGGCCGGCAAGGAACTCCGCGGCGTGGAATCCGCCGAAGCCGGCCTGTTCCACGGCCGCCCGTATCTGCTCACGCCGCGGCGTCCCGAAGACCTCGACACCCCCGCCGCGGTCGAGTTCGTCGAGTGGGTGCGCCGCATCGGCGCCGTGCCCAAAATCCTCGCGCCCGAGCAGCACGACCAGGTGGTCGCGCTCTCCTCGCACCTGCCGCAACTGCTCTCCACCGCGCTCGCCTCCGGCCTCGGCCGCCAGGACTGCGGCGCCGACGTCGCCGCCGCCGCCGGGCCCGGCCTCCTCGATTCCACCCGCCTCGCCCTCAGCGCCTGGGACATCTGGCGCGACATCCTCGATACCAATCAAGAGGCCATCCTCGCCGCCATGGACCTCTTCGCCGACCGCTGGAAAGAGCTGCGCGAAACCATGGCCCACGGGGTTCTGGAAGAGGATTTCCGCCAGGGCCGCGCCTTCGCCGAAATGCTGCGCGCTCAGCGCTCGAACAACGGCGACACCAGCCGGTAGCCCCAGCCCGTCCCCTCCGCCGCCACCGCCGCGAAGCACGCCGCCGGCGACGGCACCATCATCACGCTCCAGCCCTTCCACGCGAGCGATTGCACGCCCGCCAGCACCGGGCTCGCGTCGATCATCTCCGGAGGCGCCGCCAGGCCCGTGCCAATGGCCTTCAGCAGCGCTTCCCGCACCGTCCACAGCCGCAGGAACGCCTCTTCCCTGCCCCGCTCCGGCAACGACTCCAGCGCCTCTGCCTCGTGGGGATGGCAGGCCCGCGCCGCCAGCGCGCACACGTCGTCGAGGGCCCGGCCCCGCACCTCCACGTCGATCCCCACTTCGCGCCCGCGGGCGATGGCGATGGCCGCCAGGTTCTGCGAGTGCGAAAGGTTGAAGCAGACGCCCGAGTCCCGCAGCCGCGGCTTGCGGCCAGCCGCCGAGAGAATGGCCACGGCCCCCGGCGCGCACCCGGTTTCGCGCGCCAGCAGAAGGCGCAGCGCCGCGTGCGCGCGGCGGAAACGCCGCGACAACTCCTCGCCGCGGAACCGGCGCGCCCGCGACAGCTCTTCCGGCGAAAGCAGGCTCGCATCGTCCAGCGCCTCGCACTCCGCCCCATCGAGGTCGAACAGCGCGATGCGGAGTTCGGCCGGGGTGCGCGGCTGCCAGTCGCTGGACATGCTCAGGAAATCTCCGGGATGCGGTCGAGCCAGTCGCGGATCAGCCGCGCCGACTTACTGACATAGGGTGCCTCAAAGATCGTACCGTGATCTCCTTCAGACCAGGCGACGTCCAGCCGGGGCGCGTACGGACCCCAGCCCCAGTCCCCCCTCTTTTCGCGGTCGTGCGCGCGCTCCTCGGCGCGCAGCAGCAGCACGGGCCAGGGCAGCGGCCCGCCCGGCGCGTAACGCGAAGCGGCGAAGTTCAGCACGTCCTGAAACTCGAATCCCTGCTCGTCGCTCGACACCACCTGGTAGCGCTTTTCGAATGCGCGCAGCGTGCGCTGGTCCTGGAGGGTGGCAATCCGCTCGCGGAGGTACGGCGCCAGGCCGCCGTGCCGCCCGCTCAGGATCACGCGGCCGTGGTAGGCCAGGTTGCGCGCCGAGCGCGCCAGCCGCTGGAGCGGCGGTTGGCTCCGGTTCTGCTCCGGACACGGGGAGTCGAGCAGTACCACGGCGCCTGGCCCGTGCGCCGCCAGCAGCCGCGCCGCTTCGAAGGCCACCACCCCGGCCATGCACCAGCCGGTGAGGACCCAGGGGCCCCCGGGATGTGCCGTCATCAACCACTCCGCATAGCGCGCCGCCAGATCTTCGCAGCGGCAGGGATGGGTCAGTTCCTTCAGGTCCGGTGCGGGCAGAGCCAGCACCGGACGCTCGGGCGCGAAGCAGTGCGCCAGGTTCCGGAAGCGCGGCCCGGCCGACAGGGAATGCAGCGCAATCCGCGCGCCCGCCGCCTGCAGTACGATGGCCTCCTTTCGCGGAGCCGCTCCCTTGGCTACAACTGCCGCCAGGCTCGAAAGCACCGGACTCGTGAAAACGTCGGCCACCTGCAGTTGCGCGTGCATCTCCTTCCGCAGCATCGCCACCAGGCGCACCGCCGCCAGCGAATTTCCGCCGAGCTCGAAGAAGTCGTCGGATCGCGAGATGATCTTCCGTCCCAGCAGCCGGCGCCAGACCGCGGCCACCCGCTCCTCCCATCCGGGCTGCGGGGCTTCCAGATTCGCAGACTCCGCCGCCGCGTGCCGGCTGGTCCACAGCGAGGCCAGCGCGCCGCGGTCCACTTTCCCCGAAGGCAGCAGCGGCAGCGCCGCCAGCTCCACCAGCTCGCGGGGCAGCAGGAAGTGCGGCAGGCGCGCTTCGAGGAACTGCCGCAGGTCGCCGCCCGCCACCGGCCGGCTCAGCGTGTAGTAAGCGAGCAGGAACTTGCCCGTCGCCGCGTCCTCGCCCACGGCCGCGCACGCCTGGCGCACGGCCGGATGGGCCTGCAGCGCCGCCTCCAGTTCGCCGGGCTCCACGCGGTGGCCGCGGATCTTCACCTGGTCGTCCGTGCGGCCCAGGAACTCGAGCACGCCCGATTCCTGCCACCGCACCACGTCGCCGGTGCGGTACATGGTGCGGCCCGGCTCCTCCGCAAACGGGTCCGGCAGGAACCGCTCCGCCGTCAGCTCCGGCAGCCCCAGGTAGCCGAGCGCCACGCCGTCGCCGCCCGCGTAAAGCTCTCCCGGTACTCCTGCCGGCACCAGCCGCCGCGCCGCATCCAGCACGTAGACGCGCGTGTTGGCGATCGGCCTGCCGATGGGAACGCTGGCGGCCGTCTCCGGCAGCTCCCGCGGAATCTCCCAGCAGGTGGTGAAAGTCGTGTTCTCCGTGGGCCCGTAGCCATTCAGCAGGCGGGTCTCAGGCAACAGGCGCTGGGCCTTCCGCACGTGCGGCGCCGACAGCGCCTCTCCGCCCGTCATCAGCAGGCGCACGCCCCGCAGCACTTCCGGCTCATCGTCCACAATCGCGTTGAACAGCGACGACGTCAGCCACAGCACGCTGATCCGGTAGCCGCGGATCGCATCGCCCAGCGCGGCCAGCGACGGGATGCCCGCCGGCAGCACCACGCAACAGCCGCCGTTGAGCAGCGGCCCCCACACCTCCAGCGTGCTGGCGTCGAAGCTCGGCGGCGCCATGAACAGCCAGGTGTCGTCCGCCTCGAACTTCGCGTAGCCGTTGTCGAACAGCAGGCGCAGGATGCCGCGGTGCGGCACCGCCGCGCCCTTCGGCCGCCCGGTGGATCCGGAGGAGAACATGACGCAGGCCGCCTGCTGCGGCGAGCATGGCGCCTCCAACGGCGCATCGGGCTGGGCCGCGAGTTCCGCGCCGCACCGGCTGAGATCGGCGCACACGGCCACGGCCCCGGCCAGCTCCGGCGGCGGCGGCGCGAGCGCAATCAGCCCGCCGGCGCCGCAATCGGAAAGCTGTGCCGCCAGCCGCTCCACCGGATCGGCCGGATCCAGCGGAAGGTAGGCGCAGCCGGCCTTCAGCACCGCCAGCCAGCATTCCACCAGCCGCAGGCCGCGCGGCGCCAGCACGCCCACATAGCCGCCGGGCTCGATCCCGCGCGCCGCCAGCAGCCGCGCCAGCCGGTTAGCCCGCGCGTCCAGCTCCGCGTAACTCAGCGTCTCTCCGCCTTCACGCACCGCCGGCCGCTGCGGCGTGGCCCGTGCCTGCGCGGCGAACACGGCATGCACCGGCGCGCGTGGATACTCGCCCCGCGGCCCCGTGCCTTGCTCCAAAATCCGCGCCCGCTCCTGAACATCCAGAAACTCCAGCGCCGGCAGTGGAACGTCGGGAGAGTCCAGCGCCGCTTCGAGCAGATTCGCGTAGTGCGCCGCAAAGCGCCGCGCCGCGGCCGCATCGAACACCCGCTCGGAATAGCGCAGCCAGAGTTCCACTTCGTCGCCGCGCGGAGTGAGCGTCATGCTCAGGTCCGCCGGTGGAGGAGCCGTTCCGCCAACCCGCAACTCGTGAAGCTCCGCCCCCTCCAGCGCAAAGGCGGCGCCCGGGAAATTCTGGTAGGCGAACAGCACGTTGTACAGCGGATTGGCGCCGCGCGAGCGCTGCGGCTGCAGTCGCTCCACCAGTTGCGAGAACGGGAACTCGCCGCCCTCCAGGGCGTCGAATACACCAGCCGAGACTCTGCCGGCCAGCGTGCGGAAGGAAGGGCCATCCCCCAGGCCGGCGCGCATCAGCAGGGTGTTGACGAAGAACCCCACCACTTTTTCCAGGTCCGGCTCTCCGCGATTGGCATAGGCGGTGCCCAGCGCGAAATCGCTCTGGCCGGAGTAGCGCGCCAGCAACGCCTGCAGGGCCGCCAGATAGACGGCGTAAGGGGAGGTCCTGTTCGTCCGGGCCCAGGCGCGCGCCCCCTGCACTGCTTTGCTCCCCAACTGAAGGAACACGTTCGCGCCGCTCTCCTCCGCCGGCCTTTCGTGGTGCGGGCGGGAGGGCAGATTCAGCGGCGGCACACCGGCCAGCCGTTCGATCCACGGCGCTGCCAGGCGCTCCAGCTCCGCGTGGTCCAGCCGCACCCGCGCCGCGTGCTCGTGGAACTGCGGTGGGGCGGGATCGAGCGCCGGATCCTCGCCGCGGCGATAGCACCCGTAGCACGCCGACAACTCGGAGTGGAAGACGCCCAGCGACCACCCGTCCACGGCGATGTGGTGAAACACCATCAGCAGGATCTGTTCCTCGGCCGCGGTTCTCGCCAGCAGGAATCGGACCGGCGCCTCCGACGCGAGATCGAAGGGACGCCTGCACTCCTCCTCGAAAGCCTGCTCCCGCTGACCGGGGGAGAGCATCGACCAGTCGCGCTCCACTGCGTCCGGCCCGCGGTCCAGAAGGAAGCCGCCCGGCGTCCCGTTGTAGTCCACGAAGATCGTTCGCAGGGCCGAATGCCGGCCGCAGACCGTCCTCAGGGCACGCCTCAGCGCATCCGCGTCCAGCGGCCCGCGGATGGTCCACGCCGAGTAGATGTGATGGCGCGCCGTGCCGGGATGCAACTGCTCGAGGAACCACAGGCTCTCCTGCGAAAAGCTCAGCGCCGCCGCTGCCCGGTGCATCATCGGAGAGCATCCCTCCCGGCCGCCTCGGCCCGCCCGTCCAGCCGCGCCGCCACGGCCCGCGCCGTCGAGTCCGCAAAGAACTGACGCAGCGAAATCCGCTGCTTCATCCGCGCGGCCAGCAGGTTGACGAATCGGACCGCCAGCAGCGAGTGGCCGCCCGCATCGAAAAAATCGTCATCCGGCTTCAGATCCCCGCGGCCCAGCACTTCGCCGAAGAGACCGAGGATTCTCGCCTCCGTCACCGTGAGATTGTCCGGCGATGGCCCCTCCGCCGCCGCGGCGGGTGAGATCAGCTCCAGCGCTTTGCGGTCGATCTTCCCGCTCGACGTCCGCGGCCAGGACTCAACCTGGTGGATCAGCCCCGGCACCATGTACTCGGGCAGCTTCGCGCGCAGCGCCTCCTTCAGCCGCCCGGGCCAGACGGGCGCCAAAGAGTCCGAGCTGAAGAAGGCCGCCAGCCTGGGTCCGCCCGCAACTTGCGTCTGCAACACGACGACCGCCGCGGACACGCCCAGACAGTCCAGCAGCGCAGCCTCGATCTCGACCAGTTCCACCCTGTGGCCGCGCACCTTGATCTGATGATCGATGCGGCCCAGGTACTCCAACGTCCCGCCGGGCAGCCTCCGCACAACGTCCCCCGTGCGATACACCCTGCGGCGCCCCCCGGCTGTATCGAGGAAGACGAATCGCTCGGCGGTGAGTTCCGGCCGGTTCAGGTAGCCGGATGCCAGGCCCGCGCCGCCGATGTGGAGTTCGCCCGGAAGCCCAGGCAGGGCAGGAGCGCCCCAGGCATCCAGGATGTAGAGCTCCGTGTTGTCCACCGGCGAACCGAGGGAGACCGGGCCGCCGGCTGAATCAGGGCGCCCGCCCACTGAGATGTCCGTCGTCTCCGTGGGGCCGTAGACATTCCAAACAGCGCCCACCCTGGCCAGGAGCGCGGCCGCCAGTTGCGGGCTCAGCGCCTCACCCCCGCTGAGGGCCTTCAGTCGCCTTGAGCCGGCCCAGCCGCTTTCCAGCACCGTGGTGAATGCAGTGGGCGTCACGTTCAGGTACGTGGCCCCGCAGCGATCCAGCAGTTCCGCCAGCGGCGCGCCGCCGCGCGCCTCCTCCTCCCCCGCGATGAACACCGTCGCGCCCAATGCGGGCGCCAGATAGAAATCCGCAAAGCTGGCGTCGAAGGAAAACGATGCCACGTTCACCACCACGTCCTCCGCCGCCAGCGGAATCACGCGCGCCAGCCAGTCCAGCACGTTGCGCATACCGCCGTGCAGGATCTCCGCGCCTTTCGGCTGCCCCGTCGACCCGGAAGTGTAGATCACGCACGCGGGGGACGTGCCCGCCAGCACCGGCGCCGGAACCGGGACATCCGCCTCCGGAAGGCCATCCAGGGACAAACAGCGGCACGGCGCGGAAGGCGGCACGGCGGCGCTGCCGCTTTCCGTCAGCAGCACGCATGCGCCCGCATCCTCCAGCAGAAAGCCCACGCGCCGGGCCGGCGAAGCCGGATCCACCGGGACGATGCAGCAGCCCGCCAGCCAGATGCCCAGCAGGTAGGCCGGCAGCTTCTCGCTCCTGCGAACCATGAGCGCCACCCGCCCGCCAGGCTCGACGCCGGCGTTCCGCAGCAGCGCCGCCGTCTGCCGCGCCACCTCCAGGTAGCCCGCGTAGGTGATCGACCGGCTGCCGCAAACGAAGGCCGTCCTGTCCGGACAGGCCGCCGCGGTCTTCAGCATTTCGTAGACCACCGGTTCGCCCACCGGACGGCTCTCGCCCCGCCAGCAATCCACTTCCGCTTCGCGCCCTTCCGCCAGCAGCCGCAGCTCTCCCAGCCGCGCCTCCGGCGACGCCGCGACGGACCGCAGCAGGCAGCCGTAGGCGTCCAGGATCTCGCGCGCGGTCTCCGGGCGGAACAGATCCAGCAGGTACGTCAGCCGGCACTCCAGACCCGCCCCCGTCTCGCGCGCCTCCAGGCTCAGCTCTACCGGCAGCAGCCCCGTGGAGCATTCCAGAGGCTCCACTTCACACCCGTCCGGCCCCTTCGCCTCAATCGGCACGTTGCGCAGTTGGAACATCGCCTGCACCAGCGGAGCGTGGCTCGCGTTTCGCGGAACCCGCAGCGCCTCCAGCAGTTTCTCAAAGGGCAACTCCTGGTGCGCCAGGGCCTCCAGCACCGCGTCCCGCGTCCGCGCCAGGTGCTCCGTGAACCGAGGGTTCCCCGCCAGGCTGGCGCGCAGCGGCAGTGTGCCGCAGAACAGTCCGCACAGCGGCTCGAACTCCGGCCGCGTCCTGCCCGCCGCCGGGAATCCCACCACCAGGTCCGTCACACCCGAGATGCGCGCCAGCAGCGCCTGGAAGGCCGCCATCAGCACGATGAAGAGCGAGGCGCCCTGAGCCGCCGCCACTCTCCCCAGAGCCAGCGCCAGCTCCGCTTCCAGCCTGAGCGTCACATCGGCCGACCGGGAGGCCGGCCGCGCCGGCCGCGGGAAATCCAGCGGCAGCTCGAGCAGCGCCGGCGCGCCTTCCATCTGCCGCTGCCAGTACTCCAGCAGCGGCCCCTGCTCCACCGCCTCCAGCCACCGCACATAGTCCCCATGCGCCGCCTCGAGCGCCGGCAGCTCCGGACGGCGCCCCGCGGCCCGGGCGTTGTAAGCTTCGAACAGGTCCCGGAACACCACCCGCGACGACCAGCCGTCGGACACCAGGTGGTGCATCGATACCGCCAGCCGGAACTCCCCGTCGCCCACCTGCATCAGCAGAGTCCTGATCAGCGGCGGCCGCCCCAGGTCGAACGGTTCGGCCAGCCACCGCGCCGCCGCCGCGTCCGCCTCGGCCCCGGCGCCGGCCAGCGCCCGCAGGTCCCGCCATTCGAACGGACACTCCGCCGCCCCGGCCACGCGCGCCTGCCATTGCGAGCCTTCCTTGTGAAAACCCGTGCGCAGCGCCCCGTGACGGGCCACTACGTCGTCCCACGCCGCCCGCATCGCGCCCGGCTCGATCGAGCCCCGCAGCCGCAGGTAGGCCGGCCGGTTGAACAGCCGCGGCTCCTCTTCGTACTCCTGCAGAAACAGCATGCGCTCCTGCGCCTGGCTCAGGCGCGACGGGTCAGGGCCCGCCGTCCTCCGTTGTTCCGGCGCCGCGGCCGCGCGCGGGGTCTCCAGCATCGAGGCCAGCGCGCCCGGGGTGGGCGAGCGGAACAGATGGATCACATTGTACGCTCCGCCGCTCAGCGCGTTCACACGCGACATCGCCTGCGCCGCCAGAATCGAGTCTCCGCCCAGCTCGAAGAAGTGGCTGTCCGCCGCCACATCCTCCCGCCGCAGCACCTGCTTGAAGATCTCCACCACCGCCCGCACCACGCCATTATCACCAGCTCCGGCAGGGGCGCCGGCCCGCGCCACGGATTCAATGCCCAGCCGCGCCGCCATCGCGATCCGCTGCGGCTTGCCGGTCGGCCCTTTCGGGATCTCCTTCAGGAACACAATCCGGCGCGGCACCTTGAAGTCCGCCAGGCGCGCCGCCGCAAAGTCCTGCAGCTCGTCCTCGCTAGCCTGCCCGTCCGGCCGCAGCACCACCGCCGCCGCAATCTCCTCGCCCAGCCTTTCGTCCGGCACCCCGAAGGCCAGCGCCTGCGCCACCGCCGGGT
>DAHVTI010000543.1 GCA_027324255.1 Bryobacterales bacterium
GGCCTACTGCATGACCGGCTGGCGCGTCGGCTGGATCGTCGCCCGCCGCGACCTCGCCGACCGCGCCGCCAAGCTCAACGAGTTCGTCATCTCCAGCGCCCCCGCCTTCGCCCAGCGCGCCGCCGAAACAGCTCTCGAGCAGGGCGAGCCCGCCATCGCCGAAATGCTCGCCCTCTACCGCGCCAACCGCGACTTCTGCCTGGACGCCCTCCGCGCCATGCCCGGCGTCACCGTCCCCGACGCCCCCGGCGCCTTCTATCTCTTCCCCAAGGTGGAAGGCCTTCGCGACTCCTTCGGCTTCTGCCGCCGCCTGCTCGTCCAAACCGGCCTCGGCCTCGCCCCCGGCGTCGCCTTCGGCGAGGGCGGCGAAGGCTCCCTCCGCGTCTGCTACGCCGTCGAGCGGCCCCTCCTCGAACAGGCCATCGACCGCCTGTCCTCCTTCCTCAGCGCCCGCTGAAATGCCCTCTCCCGCCTATGCTTGACATAGGGGGTAGGGGTATATACTATGAGAGTGGAGCCAATCATGCCCACTACCCTCAAACTCGCCATCGACGGAATGCACTGCGGCGGCTGCGTCACCCGCGTCACCAACACCCTCAACAAACTCGAAGGCGTAGACGTCCGCGACGTTCAGGTCGGCTCAGCGGCGCTAACTTACGACGACGCCCGCCTCCAGCCCGCCGCCATCGTCGAGGCCGTCAACAAACTCGGCTTCACCGCCCGCGAGGCCTGACATGCCCGCCGCGCCGGTCGAATCGAAAATCACATTCCCGGTCCGCGGCATGACGTGCACCGCCTGCCAGTCGTTCGTCCAGAAGACCCTCGACGCTGTTCCCGGCGTCCACCACTCCTCCGTCAACCTCATGCTTCACAGCGCCACCGTCTCCTACGACGCCGCGGCGCTCGCCCCGCAAACTCTCATCGACGCCGTCAACGATTCCGGCTACGAAGCCGAACTTCCCACCACCGAACGCTCCATCGCCCAGGAGCAGCTTGAACGCGAGCGGGAAGACGATGCCGCCTACCGCGCCCTCCGCCTCCGCGCCGTCGTGGGCCTCGTCGCGGGCGCCGTCGCCATGGCCCTCATGCCCTGGCACCACTTTCCTCTCACCCGCTACGCCCTCGCCGCCCTCAGCCTCCTGGTCATGCTTTGGGTCGGCCGCCGATTCTACGTGAAGGCCTGGTCCGCCCTCCGCCACAAGACCTCCGACATGAACACTCTGGTCGCCCTCGGCACAGGCGCGGCGTTCTTCTACTCGCTCTTTTCCCCCCACGACGTCTACTACGAGGCCGTCATCTTCATCCTCGCCTTGGTCCTCACGGGCAATACCCTGGAAGCCCGCGCCAAGCGGAAGACCTCGGCCGCCCTTCAGGCCCTCGCCCACTTGCAGCCCGACACTGCCCGTCTCCTGCGAGACGGAGCTGAACTCGAAGTCTCCATCGCCGAAGTCCGCCTCGGCGACACCCTCGTCGCCCGCCCAGGCGAGCGCATAGCCGCCGACGGGGTCGTGCTCGACGGCGCTTCCGCCGTGGACGAATCCATGCTCACCGGCGAGCCCATCCCCGTCGATAAGGAGCCCGGCTCCGCCGTCACCGGCGGCGCCCTGAACAAGCACGGTCTGCTCCGCTACCGCGCCACCGCCCTCGGCGCCGAAACCACTCTCGAGCGCATCCTCCGACTCCTGCGCGACGCCCAACTCGACAAGGCCCCCATGCAGCGCCTCGCCGACCGCGTTTCTTCCATCTTCGTCCCCACCGTCATCGGACTCTCGCTGCTTACTTTCCTTCTGACAAAGTCGTTCTCCGCCGCCATCGCCGTCATCATCATCGCCTGCCCCTGCGCCATGGGCCTCGCCGTCCCCGCCGCCATCATGGTCGCCACCGGCCGCGCCGCCCGCCTCGGTCTTCTCTTCCGCAACGGCGAAGCCCTCGAACGTCTCGACAAAGTCGATACCATCGTCTTCGACAAGACCGGCACCCTCACCGAAGGCGCCCCCGAAGTTGTTGCCTTCGATCCCGCCCCCGGCGCGGATCTCCAGCGCATTCTCACCCTCGCCTCCTCCCTGGAGCACAACAGCGAACACCCCCTCGCCCAGGCCGTTGTGCGCTATCATCCCGAACCGTTTCTGCCCACCACGGACTTCCAGGCCCTCGCCGGCCAGGGCGCCGAAGGCGTGGTGGACAAGACCCCCGTCCTCATCGGCAAGCGCGACCTCCTCGCATCCCGCGGCATCGCCGTGCCGCACGAAGACACGCATGCCGCCCAGGGCCGCACCACGCTGTATGTCGCCATCGATAACCGCTACGCTGGCTGCTTCGCCGTCGCCGACCGCCCCCGCCCCTCCGCCGCTGCCTCCGTCAAAACCCTGCAAACCATGGGCCTGAAAGTCCTTATGCTCACCGGCGACCAGGCCCCCACCGCCCGCGCCGTCGCCGCCGAACTCGGCATCCAGGATGTCATTGCCGGCGTCCTGCCCGCCGGTAAGCTCGACGCCATCCGCGATCTCCGCGCGAAGGGCGCCGTCGTCGCCATGGCCGGCGACGGCATCAACGACGCGCCTGCCCTGGCCGCCGCCGACGCCGGCATCGCCCTCGCCTCCGGCGCCGACGTCGCCTCCGCCGCCGCCGCCGTCACTCTCGTCCGCCCCGATCTCGCCGCCATCCCCGACTCCATCCGTCTCGCCCGTACCGCCGTCCGCATCATGCGCCAGAACCTCTTCTGGGCGTTCTTCTACAACGTGGTCATGATCCCCGCCGCCGCCCTCGGCTATCTCAATCCGATCCTCGCCGCCGCCGCCATGAGCCTCAGTTCCGTCAGCGTCGTCACCAACTCCCTCCGCCTCTCCCGGATGAAACTCACATGAAGGACACCACCCGCGACTCCGTCCTGCTCCGCCTCCGCCGCATTGAAGGCCAGGTCCGCGGCATCCAGCGCATGGTCGAGGAGGAGCGCCCCTGTGCCGACATCGTCAACCAGGTCGCCAGCGTCGAGCAGGCCCTCTCCGGCGTGACCAAGCTCCTGCTCACCTCCCACCTCCGCCACTGCGCGTCTTCGAGCCCCAAGGCGGTGGACGAAGTCGTCGACCTCATCTCCCGCCACTGGCGCTAATGCTCCCGCGCGGATCGGGCTGTGGGCGGCTGGATCGGGCATTAAAATAATTCGCCACTTTCTTTACTCGCGCCGTCGCCAGTAAAATGGCCTTTATGGATGCCACGGACTTCGGCGAGACAAGAACGGGGCGCCTGGTTCCAGTCCCCGGAGCGCCACCTGATGTCCAACGGGCCTTTGTTCCCAATCCCTTATCGCCAAGCTGGAAATGGCCCTCCCACCTCTGGCCGCTCCTCCTGGAAGCCCACACACGCCTCGCCCGCCTCGACGGCATCGGCAAGCACCTCCCGAACCCGGAGATCCTGCTCACTCCGCTCCAGCGCAGAGAGGCCCAGCTCTCTTCTCAACTCGAAGGCACCGTCACCGACCCGCAGCAGCAGGTTCTCTTCGAGGTCGAACCACGCAACTCCGCCTCCCCGGACGATCCAAACAACGCCTTTCGTGAGGTGTACAACTATCGGCGCGCTTTGCGACTCTTGCAGGCTGGCGCTGAAGGGTTGCCGCTGTCTCTCCGGTTGATCAGAAGGCTCCACCAGGTACTCATGGATGGCGTGCGTGGCTCTGACCGGTGGCCAGGGGAATTCCGCTCGACTCAGAACCAGATCGGCCGCCCCGCGCGCTTCGTACCCCCTCCGCCTCAGTTCCTCATGGAAACGCTCGACTCCTACGAAAAGTACCTCCACGTCGGTGAAGGCTTCGACCCGCTCGTCAGAGCATTCCTGGCCCACTATCAATTCGAGGCCATCCACCCATTCTCCGACGGCAACGGCCGAGTTGCTCGGCTCCTGCTCGCTCTCACCATCGCCGAGTGGTGCAATCTGTCAGGCCAATGGCTCCACATGAGCCCGTTCTTTGAGCGCAGGAAGCGGGAGTACATGGATCTCCTTCTCGGTGTCAGTACCCACGGACGCTGGGATCTCTGGATCCAGTTCTGCCTGGAAGGCGTCGTTGCCCAAGCCATCGACACGGAAAGACGGTGCACCCGCCTCCTCGAAGTGCACCGGGATTTTCGTGGTCGGCTGAAGGATGGCAGTGTGCGGTTGGCAACGCTCGTAGATGACCTCTTCCGGTCCCCGATCGTCACAGTTAAGTCCGTGGAGAAGCAACTCAAGGTAACTTATCCCACCGCGCATGCTGACTTGAAGAAGCTGCTTGCTATGGGCATCGTCGAACCGCTCAAAGGGCGGAAGCTGCTTACCTATTTCTGCCCTGACATCTACCGCATCACGCATGCGGACGATCTCTGACCGGGCCCTCTTCCTTTCTGGCCTCCTCATCTCGCCTTCTCGGCGCCGACCCCCAGCACCCTCGCCCGGTCCTCCGCGGTCATCTTCTCCGCCGCATACCGCAACGTCGTCCGCGACGCCGCCCGCCCCTTCTCCACCAGGAACGAAACCACCTCCCGCGGCTTCGCCGGATAGGCCTCCTTCAACATCCACCCCACGCCCTTCTCCACCATGTCGTCGCGGTCCGCCAGCAGCCGCTCCGCCATCTGCAGCACGAACTCCGTGTGCCGCCCCGCCTTCGCCTCCTGCAAGAGCCCCACCGCCGCGCACCGCCTCATCCACCGGTTCCCGCTGCCCGCCCACTCCACCAGCCGGAATCGCAGCTCCGGCTCGTTCTCAAGGCACGCCGCCACCAGCCACGACGCCACGCCGTCCGCGTGCGCCCAGTTCTTTACATACCGCCCGATCCACCGCTCGAACAGCTCGAACTCCCGCGCCCCGCACCTCTTCGCAAACCGCCGGTACACGTGGCACACCACCACCCCCGGCTCCAGCTTCTCCGTCTTCCAAAGCCGCTCCATCAACGCGTCCCGCTGCTCCGCCGGCCAGCCTTTCACCTCGCGCGCCACCTCTTTCACCAGTTCCTTCACGTCCGCCGTCCGCACGCCGTACGTCTCCACCTCCTCCCGAAAAAACCTCCGCTGCCCCGCGCCGAACTCCTCGTCCACGTGCGCCCGCAGAAACGCGTCCACCCTCTTTGCCATTTCCTCGGGCCGCATAGTGATACACTCCGAGCATATGACGGCTGGGACCCCCTTCCCCATTGTGTCCGACGGTTTTTCAACGGCCTCCATCACCGGGCAGCCCCCTCGCATCACCTCGCTGCTCATCAAGCCCGCCTCCGCCCTCTGCAATCTCGATTGCCAGTACTGCTTCTACCTCGACCGCGAGCTCGACCCCTACAAGGACCTCGCCGCCCGCGTCATGCCCCTCGACACCCTGGAGCGCCTCGTCGACAACTTCCTCTTCTACTCCTACCCCGCCTCCACCTTCGCCTTCCAGGGCGGCGAGCCCACCCTCGCCGGCCTGAAATTCTTCGAGAAGCTCGTCGAGTTCCAGCAGCGCTTCGGCCGCAACGGCCAGTCCGTCTCCAACGCCCTTCAAACCAATGGCGTCCTCCTCGACCAGGACTGGTGCCAGCTCTTCCGCCAGTACAGCTTCCTCATCGGCATCTCCATCGACGGCCCCGAAGACGTGAACGACCTCTACCGCTTCAACAAGGCCGGCCACGGCACCTGGAAGAAGGTGATGCAGGGTATCGAGACCATGCAGAAGGAAAAGGTCGAGTTCAACGTCCTCTGTGTCCTGTCCCAGTCCAACGTCCACAAGCCCCGCGAGATCTACAAATTCTTCCGCTCCATCGGCGTCCAGTACATGCAGTTCATCCCCCTGGCCGAGTTCAACGCCGACGGCTCCCCCATGCCCTTCACCATCTCCCCCGAAGAGTATGGCCGCTTCATGTGCGAGATCTTCGACCTCTGGTGGCCCGAGCGCCGCAAGACCCGCGTCCGCTTCTTCGACAACCTCGCCGAAGCCGTCGCCGGCCGGAAGCCCGGCTCCTGCACCATGCACGAGACCTGCGACTCCTACGTGGTCGTCGAATACAACGGCGACGTCTACCCCTGCGACTTCTTCGTCGAGAAGGACTGGAAGCTCGGCAACATCACCATCGATTCCTTCCCTGAAATCGCCCGCCGCCAGAAGCGCTATTCCTTCGCCGTCAAAAAGACCCTCGCCCACCCCGAATGCCAGGTCTGCCAGTATCAGGCCATCTGCCACGGCGGCTGCCCCAAGTCCCGCCACGGCGTGAACCGCCGCTTCGAGGACCTCGACTACTTCTGCCAAGCCTACAAGATGATGTTCGACAAGGCCGTCGGCCCGCTGCGCAAGGAAGTCGAAAAACTCACCGGCTCCAGCGCCGACCTCACCCCCCACTCCATCAGCCCCTATTAATGTGTAATGTGGGGCAGGCGGCCACGCCTGCGCACCGGCCTCCCGGCCGGTGCCCTCAGCCTTCCACCCTCTCCACCCTCACCCGCGCAATCCGGTTGAACTCCATCTCCAGCACCGTCACCCGCCGCCCCTCGTGTTCCACCCACTCGCCCGCCTTCGGTATCCGCCCCAGCCGGTACAGCACGTACCCCGCCACCGTCTCGTACTCTTCTCCCCCCGGCAGCTCGATCCCGTATTGCGTCTCCAGGTCCCTGAGCGGCATCGTCCCCTCCACCTCGAACACCGCCGGCGCCTCCTCGTGCACCGGCTGCGCCCGCAGGTCGAATTCGTCCTCGATCTCCCCGAAGATTTGCTCGAACACGTCCTCGATCGACACCATCCCCGTCACCGTCCCGAACTCGTCCACGACAAACGCCAGGTGCGCCTGCTGCTCCCGCAAATCGTCCAGCAGCATGTGCAACTCCCGCGACTCCGGCACAATCGGCGCCTTCCTCAAGATCCGCTTCAGCCCGAACGGCTCCACCGCCCTCCGCCGCAGGTTCGACTGCCGCCGCTGCGCCCAGAAGTCCAGCACATCCTTCACGTGCACGAACCCGGCCGGGTTCTCTTCCCCCGCCACGCACACCGGCAGCCGCGAATACCGGCTCTCGCTCATCAGTTGCAGTACTTCGTCGATGTCCGCCTCCGCCTCCACCGTCACCATCTGCCCCCGCGGCACCATCACCTCCCGCACGCTGTACTCCTGCAGCTCGATGATCCGCCTCATCGCCTCTTCCTCGAACGCCGTCAGGTGGCCCGCCGCGTGGCTCGCCGAGACCACGAACTTCAGCTCCTCCGGCGAGTGCGCCCCGTGCTGGTGCCCGTGCACACCCAGCAGCTTCGATACCACGCTCGCCGATTTCTCCAGCACCCACACGAACGGCTCCACCACTTTGTAGAAAACCAGCAGCGCGGGAGCCACCATCATCGCCACCCGGTCCGCCTTGTCCATCGCCACGTTCTTCGGCACCACTTCGCCCAGCACCACGTGCATGTACGTCATCAGCATGAACGCCAGCGCCACGCAGACCACGCTCACCACCGCCACCGTCGCCGGCGTCAGCACCGGCCCGAACAGCCCCATCAGCATCCCGTGCAGCGTCTCTTCGCCCAGCCACCCCAGCCCCAGGCTCGTCAGCGTCAGCCCCACCTGCGTCACCGATAGCAGCCGCTCCGGATTCGCCAGCAGAAACTGGGCCGCGTGCGCCCCCACGTGCCCCTCTCCCGCCAGTTGCTTCAGCCGCGACGGCCTCACCGATACCAGCGCGATCTCGGCCGCCGCCAGAAAGCCGTTCGCCGCGATAATCACGAACATGAAGAAGATCCGGTATCCGTAATAGCTGCTGCTTGCGCCGTCCATAAGGGTATTGCTTATCCTAGATCATCCCGCCACCGTTCGCGCTCCTTTTGCGCTATGATTGCCACGCTAGGGAGGTCGCCCTTCATGGAAGTCCTTGCCGTCACTTGGTGGCTCTGGATGCTCATCGGCATCGTCCTGCTCGTCGCCGAAATCCTCACCCCGGGCGGCTTCTATATCATCTTCTTCGGCGCCTCCGCCCTCTGCGTCGGCATTTTGAAGCTCTCCGGCTTCATCGACGGCCTCGCCGGCGAAGGCCTGCTCTTCGCCGGTCTCGCCGTCGCCGGCGTCGCCTTCTTCCGCAAGCCTCTGCTCGAACGCTTCCGCCACCTGCGCGTGCCGCCCGGCCAGGTGGACGCCCTCACCTCCGAAATCGCCGTCGCCATCGCCGACATCCCCGCCCGCTCCCTCGGCAAGGTCGAGCTCCGCGGCACCGTCTGGTCCGCCCAGAACATCGGCGAATCGCCCATCCTCAAGGCCGGCCGCTGCCGTATCGACAGCGTCGACGGTCTCACCCTCAACGTCCGCAACCTCTAGTCCTTCGGAGGCCCCATGGATACCGGCGCCCTGCTCGTCGTCCTCTTCCTCGTCATCCTCGCCCTCATCGTCCTCGCCAAGACCGCCGTCGTCGTGCCCCAGCAATCGGCCTTCGTCGTCGAGCGCCTCGGCAAGTACGCCGGCACCCTCCAGGCCGGCTTCCACATCCTCACCCCCTTCGTCGATGTCATCCGCTACCGCCACTCCCTCAAGGAAATGGCCGTCGACATCCCCGAGCAGGTCTGCATCACCCGCGACAACGTCCAGGTCGCCGTCGACGGGATCCTCTATTTGAAGGTCCTCAACCCCGAGCGCGCCTCCTATGGCATCTCCGACTTCGGCTTCGCCATCCGCCAGCTCGCCCAAACCACCCTCCGCTCCGAAATCGGCAAAATCGATCTCGACCGCACCTTCGAAGAGCGCTCCAACATCAACTCCCTCGTCGTCAACGAACTCGACAAGGCCACTGAGCCCTGGGGCGTCAAGGTCCTCCGCTACGAGATCAAGTCCATCAACCCGCCCCAGGACATCCTCGCCGCCATGGAGAAGCAAATGCGCGCCGAACGCGAAAAGCGCGCCACCATCCTCAACTCCGAGGCCGTCCGCGATGCCAACATCAACACCGCCGAAGGCGAAAAGCAGAAGGTCATCAAGTCTTCCGAAGCCCGCCGCCAGCAGCAGATCAACGAGGCCGAAGGCCAGGCCAATGCCATCCTCGCTATCGCCAACGCCACCGGCGAAGGCATCCGCCGCGTCGCCGCCGCCATCAACGAGCCCGGCGGCTTCGAAGCCGTGCAGCTCCGCGTCGCCGAACAGTACGTCGCCGAGTTCGGCCGCATCGCCAAGGCTTCCTCCACCATCGTCGTCCCCTCCAACCTCGGCGACGTCGCCTCCATGCTCACCGTCGCCATGAACGTCATCCGCAAGCAGCATACTGAAGGGGATGGACTCGTCCCGCCGCCCCCACCCCGCCAAAGAAACTGAGGTCAAGCTCCAAGTCCCTTCCGCCGAAGCCGCGCGGGCCCTCCTCGCCCGCGCCGGCTTCGTGCCTCTCCACGACCGCGCCTTCGAAGCCAACTCCGTCTTCGACACTCCCGCCCGCGACCTCATGAACTCCTCCCGCCTCCTCCGCCTCCGGGCTTTCCGTGGCGAAGCCATTCTCACGTTCAAGGGCGCCCCCGAGCCCGGTCCCCACAAGGTCCGCCCAGAATTCGAAACCGCCGCTTCCGATCCCGCCACCCTCCAGCTCATCCTCGAATCCCTCGGCTACGAAGTCCTCTTCCGCTACGAGAAGTACCGCACCACCCTCCAGCGCGAAGGCGATCCCGGCCACGCCGTCCTCGACGAAACCCCCATCGGCACCTTCCTCGAACTCGAAGGCCCGCCCGATTGGATCGACTCCATCGCCGCCCAGCTCGGCTTCTCGCAATCCGACTATATCCTCCTCTCCTACGGCTCCCTCTACCGCCAGCACTGCCAGGCCCTCGGCATCTCTCCCACCCACATGGTCTTCGCCGAATCGGACCGCTGAACCTCCACCCGCCGGGGTGCGCGACATAGGAGTGGAAGTCAGGCCGCCCGGCGGGTCTCCCAGTAGTCCTCGAAGCGACCGTTGAACCGGCAGCACCGCAGAGCGAGGATCGCGTTGGCGGCCCGAAGCGTCCAGAACATCCCGGATTGCTTGAGGCGGGAGGCGATGACGATTTTGCAGCCTGCTTCAATGACGCCGGAGCCAACGAACAGATGCTGGCGTCGAAACTTCGGGTACCGCATGCGCAGGGCGTTGCGGTGAA
>DAHVTI010000544.1 GCA_027324255.1 Bryobacterales bacterium
TTCGCGGGCGAGACCACGCTGAGCGAGTTCATCGACCTGGCGGCGGCGTGCCGGCTGTACCTGACGAACGATTCGGGGGCGATGCACATCGCCTCCGCGCTGGGCGTGCCGACGGTGGCGGTGTTCGGGGCGACGGACCACCTTGCGACGGGGCCGACGGGCGCGCACAGCGCGATCGTGCGGCAGGAAGTGGAGTGCAGCCCGTGCAAGCTGCGGGAGTGCCCGATCGACCACCGCTGCATGACGCGGGTGACGGTGGCGCAGGTGGTGGAGGCGGCCGGGCGGCTGCCGGGCGTCAACGACTAGCCGGCGAAGGCGAGCCAGCGCTCGTGGCCGTCCATGGTGCGCAGGCGGAGGCCGCCGGCGTGCAGTTCGACGATGGTGGCGCACTCTTCCGGCGGATGCTCGACGAGGCCTTTCAGCGTGACGTGGTGGATGCCGTTTTTCTGCGCGGAGCCGCCGCGGTGGTCGTGGCCGGAGAAGTAAGCGGCAACGACGCCGGACTGCTCCAGGCAGGCGAGAACCTGCCGGTGATTCAGCAGGAGGTGTTCGGGGCGGCAGGCCTCGGCGAGGACGGGCTGGTGGCAGAAGACGACGGCGCGTTGCCTGGCGCGGCGGGTGTGGTCCAAAACGCGGCTGAGCCAGTCGATCTGGGCCTGGCCGAGGCCGCCGTTCCACTCCTGGGCGTTCGCGGATTTGGCGGCGCGGGCGGCATCGAGGAGGGCGCGGCCTTCGCCGGGATGGAGGGCGGCGTTCAGGACGCTGGCGTCGGTCGAATCGAGCAGGACGTAGCGCCAGGCGCCGATGCCGTGATCGGACCAGGATTGCCGGAGAGAGAGGGCGGAGACGAGGCTTTCGCGCGGGAGGGTGGCGTCGTGGTTGCCGAGGACATGGTAGCGGACGCGGCCCACCGCTTCGAAGGCTGTGACGGCGGCGGCGAGGTTCTGCTCGCCTCCGTCCACGAGGTCGCCCAACTGGAGGACGAACTGCGGGTGTTGGGCCTGGAACCAGGCGGCGCAGGCGGCGAGCTTCCTGAGGGAGTTGCGGTAGGCGCGGGCGCCGGCGGTGCGCTGGTCGGCGTACTGGATGTCGGCGATGAGGCCGAAGGAGGAAGGGGCGGCGGCGCGGGCGGTGGAGGCAAGGGCGGCGGCAGAGAGCCACGCGCGGCGGGAGAGGGGAGGCGTCACAGTTGCATCTTACAGCGCGGCGGCGGCATGCTGCGTGCCGGCGAGATTCGGAGGCGGTTGGCTGATACAATTCCAGCGGAAAGGAACGACCATGTCCTCGAACTCCTCACACGACAGGCGCGATTTTCTGAAGACGGCTTCGGCGGCGGCGTGGCTGCCTGCGAACCTGATGGTGCACGCGGCGGAGCCGGCGTCCATTCGAGTGGGCGTCATTGGCTGCGGAGGGCGCGGCGAGGCGGCGGCAATGAACGCCATGAACGCCGGCAAGGACATCACAATCGTGGCGCTGGGCGACATCCTGCTGGACCGGGCGCAGGAAAAGCGGACGTCGCTGAAACTGAGATATCCGGGGCAGGTGGACGTGACGGACGACCGGATCTTTTCGGGCTTCCAGGCGTTCAAGGGGGTGATTGCGAACTCCGACGTGGTGATCATCGCCAACGCGGCGAAGTTCCATCCTTATCATCTGAAGATGGCCATCGAGGCGGGCAAGCACGTGTTCGTGGAGAAGCCGCACGCCATCGATCCGGCGGGCGTGAAGATGGTGCAGGCGGCGTGCGAGACGGCGCGGCAGAAGGGGCTCTGCGTGGTGTCGGGGCTGCAGTCGCGCTACCATCCGGGCTACATCGAAACGATGCAGAGGGTGCACGACGGGGCGGTCGGCGACATCGTCGCCATTCAGGAAACGTGGCTGCGGCCGCCCTACGTGGTGCGGCAGCGGCGGCCGAAGCAGAAGGAACTGGAGTTCCAGGCGTCGAACCAGTATCACTTCCACTGGCTGTCGGGCGACGACGTGCCGCAGACATTGATCCACAATCTGGACCGCTCGTCGTGGGCGCTGCGCAACGCCGCGCCGCTGCGCTGCTACGGCATGGGCGGGCGCTCGACGCTGCGCGGCGAAGAGTACGGCTCAGTGTTCGACCACAATTCCGTGGTCTACGACTTCCCGAACGGAGTGCGGGTGTACGCGCTGTGCCGCACCATCGACAACTGCTACAACGAGAACTCGTCCCTGATCCTCGGCTCGAAGGGGCGCTGCGACCTGCTGAAACTGCAGATTACGGGGGCGGTGAACTGGAAGAGCACGGGTCCGGCGTCGAAGAACAACGCTTACGATTTGGAGCACGTGGCGCTGTTCGAGGCGATCCGGGCGGGGAAAGTGGTGAACAACGGCGACTACATGGCGCGCTCCACGCTGATCCCGATCATGGGGCAGCTCTCGTGCTACACGGGCAAGGAGATGACGTGGGAGCAGGTGAGCCAGTCCAACTTCTCCTATGCGCCGCGGCCGGAGGAGATCCATGACGACATGGAGCCGCCGATCTGGCCGGGGCCGGACGGGCTGTACCCGGTGATGGTTCCGGGCGTGACGAAGCTGATCTAGCGAGAATAGAAGGATGCGACTGCTTCTGACGGCCCTGTTCGGGGCCGCACTTCCTCTGTTTGCGCAGACCATCGCGATCACGGGCGCGCAGGTGGTGGACGGCACGGGCGCGCCGCCGCGCGCGGCGACGGTAGTGATTCGAGGCGGCCGCATTGCGGCCGTGGGGCAGGGCATCGAGCCGCCGGCGGGCGCCGCGTTGATCGACGCGCGGGGCAAGACGCTGCTGCCCGGGCTCTTCGACCTGCACACGCACTTGCTGGCTTCGGGCGGCGGGAAGGACCTGGACTGGGGCAAGATCCTGAAGCTGTATCTGGCCCACGGCGTCACCACTGTGGCGGACATGAGCACGTATCCGGAGCAGTTCGAGCCGCTGCGGGCGCTGATTCGCAACGGCCTGGCGGCGCCGCGGCTCCTGATGGCCGGGCGCTTTTCGACGCCGGGCGGCCACGGGGCGGAGGGAGGCCGCGGCGATTTCCACACGCAGATGGTGCAGACGCCGCGTGAGGCAAGGGAAGCCGTGCGCCGCATTGCGGCCTACAAGCCTGACGTGATCAAGGTGTTCACCGACGGCTGGCGCTACGGTGTGGACACGGACATGACGTCGATGGACGAGGCGACGCTGAAGGCGCTGGTGGAGGCGGCGCACGGATTGGGGCTGAAGGTGGTTTCCCATACGGTTTCCGTGGAGAAGGCGAAGATTGCGGCGCGGGCCGGGGTGGATGTGGTCAACCACGGGATTGGCGACGGAAACCTGGACGCGGAGGCGGTGCGGCTGATGAAGGAGCAAAACACGGGCTATGTGCAGACGCTGGCGGTGTACGAGCCGCGCACGGCTAACGTGGCGGAGGCGCGGAAGCGGCGGTGGGCGCACCTGATGGCGAACGGGCCGCTGGCGCGCGATGGCGGCGTGACGCTGGGGGCGGGGACCGACGCCGGCATGCCGGGGACGCGGCACGGGGTGTCGTCGCTGCACGAGCTGGAGCTGATGGTCCGCGGAGGCCTGACGCCGCTGGAGGCAATTGCGGCGGCGACGTCGGGCAGCGCACGGCTGATGGGGCTCGAAGGTGACCGCGGGACCATCGCCGAGGGCAAGCTGGCGGACCTGGTGCTGATCGGCGGCAACCCGGTGGCGAACATCGCCGAGATTCACCAAGTGGAAAGGGTGTGGCTGGGGGGGAAGGAGCAGGACCGGGAGGCGCTGCTGGCCGCGGTGGCGAAGCCGGGGCCGACGCCGCTTCCGGCTGTGCCGGCGGCGGAGGTGCTGGACGATTTCGAGTCGGCCGACGGGCGGTCGAAGGTTGACACGCTGTGGCTGAACAACACCGATGGCGGGCACGACCATGCGCTGATGAGCTACCAGCGAACCCCGCGGACGCCTTCGAACCACGCGCTGACAATCCTGGCCGAGATGACGCCGAAGGACCGGCCCTTCGCGGCCATGGTGCTGCCGCTGTCGAAGGGCGCGGTGGCGCCGGTGGATGCATCGCGCTTCGCGGGCATCGAGTTCGAGGCGCGCGGGGAAGGCGAGTACGGGCTGACGCTGCGCTCGCGCGAGGCGGCGGCGCGGGCGCCGTTCCGGGCCGCGCCGGAATGGAAGAAAGTGCGGGTGCCGTTCCGCGCGCTGGGCTCGGCCAACCTGAGGGACCTGACAGCGCTGGAGTTCGTGATCGCCCGGCCGGCGGGGGCGCGGGCGTTCCTGGAGATCGACAACGTGAGGTTCTTCGCGCGATGAAAACTCGAGAGCGACTGCTGGCGGCCGTGCAGGCGCACGTCCCGTTCAACGGGCACGAGGCGGCGATGCGGGAGCGGATCATCGACTTCGTGAGCCGGCATGAAGACTGCTTCGAGCGGGCACAGCAGGCGGGCCACGTGACGGCGTCGGCGTGGGTGGTGAATGCCAGCCGAACGCGGGCGCTGCTAGTGCACCATGCGCGGCTCAACCGCTGGCTGCAGCCGGGCGGGCATTGCGACGGCGAAGCGGACGTGCTGGCGGTGGCGCTGCGGGAGACGCTGGAGGAGACGGGACTGGAGGCGGCGCCGGTGGGCGGCGGCATCTTCGACGTGGATGCGCACGAGATCCCGGCGCGGAAACAGGAGCCGGCTCACGTGCACTACGACATCCGTTTCCTGCTGGAGGCGGACGACCAGGCGGAGGTGGTGGTGAGCCACGAGTCGCACGACGTGCGGTGGGTGGCGTTGGGCGAAGTGGCGGCTCTCAATACCGACGAATCGGTGCTTCGCCTGGTGGCGAAAACGGCGGGCCGGCCGGCGTAGGACTACTGGTACCTGCCTTGACATCGCCTGGGACCATTGGTAATGTCGTAATTTCGCGTGCACCGGTCCGGGAGGACCGGGCGGTGCGATCGTCAAGCCGGAGTCTCCCGGCAGGTTCATGGTGGTCGACCTCGGACCGCCGCCTAGAGCCCACGATGAATCAGCCTTACTTCATTGTTGTCCTGGCTCACTCGCTGCATGGACGCCTGCGCCGTTTCCACATCGACCAAAAAGTTATTTTCGCCGTTCTTGCATTGGCACTGCTGGGGGTCTTCACCCTGTTCGGGATGGTTTCGAGTTATGCCAGGATGGCTTGGAAAGTGGCTAATTACAACGATTTGCGGCAGGAAACCGCAGTCCTGCGTGAACGTTATCAGAAGCTGCTGACCGAAGCGAACGAGGCCAATGAGGAAGTGGCGAAGTTGCAGATTTTCGCCACCGAGGTGAGCGCCGCCTACGGCATCAACCGCAAGCCGATGACGACGGTGGACGCCACGCTGACGGACCTGGACACGGCCCGCCTGATGCCCACTCTGGGCGAGACGCTGGACGCCTACAACCGCCTGAAGACGACGTCAATGTCCAGCAACGTCTACTCCGGCCGGCGCTGGCTGGTGAACACGACGCCGAGCCTCTGGCCGGTGATGGGCCGGCTGCTGAGCCACTTCGGGAATCGCGAAGATCCGTTCCACGGCCACCAGGCGTTCCACTCCGGAGTGGACCTGTCGGCGCCGGTGGGCACTCCGGTGAAAGCCGCGGCGGACGGGATTGTGCGGGAGGCGGACTGGTCCGGCGGCTACGGCAAACTGGTGGTGCTCGACCACGGCAACGGGCTGCAGACGTACTACGCGCACCTGTCGCGCATCGACGTGCTGCCGGGACAGGAAGTACGCATGGGCCAGATCATCGCGGCGACGGGCGCCACCGGGCGCGCGACCTCGCCCCACTTGCACTACGAAGTGCGGCGCGGCGGGGCGGTGGTGAACCCGTACGGCTACCTGGCGAAGTCGGCGATGACGACGTCGAATCCTTCGCGCGACTTCGGTTTTTGAGCGCGCCGCTACCCATTCCATACAGATAGCGATAGAATCCAGAGATGCGTTTCTGGGTATCGCTTCTCCCCCTGTTTGTCGCGTGCGCCGTGTGGGCGCACGACGGCCACGACCACGCCGCGCCGCGCATGGCGGCCACCGCCAGGAACTTCCTGGCCTCCCTGACCCCGGAACAGAAGGCCAGCGCCGTGTTCCCGTTCGAGGATGAAGAGCGGTTCTTCTGGCACTACTTGCCCACCGACGACATCCCGAAGAGGTACGGGCGGCCGCGCCGCGGGCTGACGTTGGCGGAGATGACGCCTGCGCAGAAGCGCCTGGCGGAGGCGCTGCTGAGCGCCGGGCTGAGCCAGCAGGGCTACATCAAGGCGAGCACCATCATGAGCCTGGAGGACATCCTGCGGATCCTCGAAAAGGACACGAAGGGGCGGCGCAACCCGGAGAAGTACCACTTCAGCATCTTCGGCGAGCCTTCGGAGACGGGCACGTGGGCCTATCGCATTGAAGGCCACCACGTGAGCCTGCACTTTACTGTGGTGAAGGGACACGCCACGGGCAACCCGACGTTCTTCGGGTCGAACCCAGCCGAGGTGCGCGAGGGGCCGCGCGCCGGGCTGCGGGTGCTGGCGGCCGAGGAGGACAAGGGGCGGGCGCTGCTGATGGCGCTGACGCCGGAACAGCGCAAGGTGGCGATTGTGGCCGGGAAGGCCTATCCGGACATTCTCACCGAGCGCTCGCGGAAGGCGGCGCTGGCCGGGCAGCCGAGCGGACTGGCGATGTCGAAGATGAACGCCGCGCAGCGCAAGCTGCTGCTGGACCTGGTGGCGGAGTACATCGACAACGTGCCGTCGGAGCTGGCCGAGCAGCGGCGGGAGCGGCTGAAGGCGGCCGGGACGAGCCTGCACTTCGCCTGGGCGGGCGTGGTGGAGAAGGGCGGCCCGCACTACTACCGCGTGCAGGCGCCGGCGTTCCTGATTGAATATGACAACACCCAGAACCACGCGAATCACATCCATTCGGTGTGGAGAGATTTCGACGGCGATTTCGGCGTGGACCTGCTGAAGGAGCACTACGCGACGGCGCCGGTGGGGCACGGCCACAGCGCTTCGGCCGGCCGGTGAGGCGGGGCGCGGCTGATAAAATCGAGGTGATGCCGCCCAGCCGCCGCGCACTGCTGGCTTTTCCCTGGATCCCCCTGCTCGCGCAGGAAAAGGCGCGGGAAAAGGCGCGGGAACGGGCGGTGGACAAGCCGCCGGCGGCGGGCGTCGAATGGCGCAAGTATCCGGATCCGTCCACCGAGTTCGAGGTGATCCGGCTGACCGATCCGGAGCATGAGAGCGCGCTGCCGGCGCCGCCGGCGCGGTCCATCGACCGGCGGAGCCGGAACCTGCTGTTCTCGGCCTCGCGCGGCAACGGCTGGCAGCCGTGGCTGATGGATCTGGGCAACGGGCAGCAGCGGCCGCTGGGCGTCTTCGAGGGGTTTGAGCCGGATTCGCTGACGCTCTCCGGCGACGACCGCGAAGCATGGTTCAGCGATGGCGCGGCGTTGGCGGCGTTGCAGGTGTCGAATGGCCGGCACCGCGAGCTGGCCCGGCTGCGCGAGGGCTGGAAGCGGCGCGGCGCGCTGGCGCCGACCGAGGACGGCACGCATCTGTTCTACATCGAAGAGCGCGGCGGGCAGTGTGAGCTGAGGCGGCTGCGGGCGTCGACAGGCGCGCCGCAGACGGTGGCGCGGCAAGCGGGCGCGATCCTGGAAACGGCGCCCAATCCCAAGCGGGCCACGCTGCTGTGGCGCACGGAAACGGGCGAATTGTGGGTGTGCGCTTTCGACGGCACGGGCAAGCGGCGGGTGCAGACGCCGGCGGGGCGGGTGCTGGAGGCGCGGTGGTCGCCGGACGGGCAGTCGCTGTTGTACCTGCTGGCGCCGGAGGAGAAGGGGAGCCTTGCGGCCATCCGGGAGCAGGGGCTCGACAGCCTGGAGGACCAACTGGTGGCGCGGACCAGCCAGTTTGCGTCGTTCGAGGCCAACGCGAATGCGAGCGTGTTCGTGGGCGCCAGCCGGAGCCTGGCGTCGCCGATGGTGCTGGTGCTGCTGCGGGCCACACGGCGGGAGTTCACGCTGTGCGAGCACCGGTCGGGCGAGCCGGCGCGGGTGCAGCCGCGCTTTACGCCCAACAGCCAGCGGGTGCTGTTCCAGAGCGACCGGCACGGCAAGAGCGCGATCTACATGCTGAACGTGGAAAAGCTGATCGAGAAGACGAGCAGTTGAGGCCGGGCGGCGTCAGGCGAGCGGCTCTTCGAGCACGCAGATGAACTCGGCGATGGTGACCCAGTTGTCTTCCTCGCGCGTCAGGTCCCAGTCGGAGAATTCGGCGTTCTTCGGGTGCATGGTGATGTTCTTGTGGCGCCAGGAGCCTCCGGAGTGCTCTTTTTCGCTGGTATAGCGCTTGAGGGTGTACTCGCCCCCTTCGTCCATGGTGGCCATGCGCTGGACGATGAAGATGCCGCCGCGCCGCGAGCCGCCGTAGTAGGAGCGGAAGACGCAGAGCGAGCCGTCGGGGATGTCGGGCTCCATGGAGCGGCCGTGGATCTTCACCAGGAAGAGGTCCTCGGTGAGGCCACGGCGGCCGGGGATGCGGGTCTCGATCCACTCCTTGGCGATGTTGGCGCGGTCCTGGCCGAGGCCGCCGGCGGCGATGTCGAGGGAGGGGTAGAAGGGCAGGTGGGTTTCGTAGCGCCGGACGGTGGAGGTGACGTGGCGGCGGTAGAGGGCCTGGGCGGTGCGTTCGAGATCGCCGCACAGGGTGATGGAGGGGCCTTCGACGCGCAGGGTGTTGGAGAGAGTGGCGTCAATCCACGCGAGGAAGGCGGCGGTGCCCATTTCGCGCTGGCGCTCGGGCAGTTCGGCCGCGAGGCCGCTGAGGACGCCCGCCTCTTCACCGGCAAACTCCTGGAAGTCGGAGCGGAAGCGGAAGACGCACTGGCCGTTTTCGGGGTCGGTGACGAGGATGCCGCAATTCTCGCCCAGGGCCTGGAAGATCCTGTACTCGGCGGTACGGGTGGTTTGGGGCGGCGCGGGCATCTAATGGCCTTATCGGGAAGAAAGGGTTAGGGGGCGAAAGGATAATATCCTTCCCGGGCGCGAACTTTGACGTTTCCGAGGCCGACGCGGACTTCGATGCGGCGGAAGGTCTTGGCGGCGTCGAGATCGGTGGGGGTGTAGCGCAGGATGTACTGGGTGGTGATTTCGCCGGCGGTGGCGGTGATGGCGTTGACGATACCGCGCATGACGGCGGCGGCGTAGCCTCCGGTGCCGACCTTGAGGGCGTAGTTGCCCTCGTCGGAAGGAGTGGAGAGGTAGCCGCTGACGTCGCTGTAGAGGTTTTCGAGGGGGTAGACGACGCGGCCGCCGGTGGACTCGCAGAGGCGCTTGAGGTTGGGCTCGCCTTCGTTGCGGAAGCCGAAAGCGACGGTGGAGACGCC
This sequence comes from Bryobacterales bacterium, assembly GCA_027324255.1. Classification (GTDB taxonomy): domain Bacteria; phylum Acidobacteriota; class Terriglobia; order Bryobacterales; family Bryobacteraceae; genus Paludibaculum. The sequence goes on from DAHVTI010000544.1 coordinate 9,378, forward strand.
GTAGATGGTGACGAGGTTGCGCTGGGCGACCTCGACCACTTCGTCGAGTGTCTTCTTGCTGCCCGTGTCGTGGCCGTCGCCGACGATGACAATGACGCGGCGGGGCTCGAACGGCTCGCCCTTGACGAGCGTGCGGCTGGTGCAGGCCATGTGGACGGCGTCGAACAGAGCGGCGCCGCCGCCGGGCTTGACCTTGCGGATGCGCTCGAGGATCTTCTCGGGGTCCTCCGTGGTGTTGACCATCAGTTCGGCCTCGGTGGAGTAGCCGATGAGGTAGCCGGAGAAGCGCTTGTCGGGCTTGCCTTCGGGCTCGATGGTGGCGAGGACGAGGTCCTGGATGGCCTCCATGAACTTGTCCCAGTGGAGGAGGTTGGAGTTGGAGAGATCGATCAGGAAGCCGATGACGACGGGCTGATTGCGTTCGCGGGTGAAGAAGGTGATCCGCTGGGGCTTGCCTTCGTCGAGGAGCATGAAATCCTTCTGATCCAGGTTGGAGACGAAGCGTCCCTTCTCGTCGGTGACGGTGACGGGGACGATGACCTCGTTGACGGAGGACTTGAAGGCGTCCTGGGATTGGGCGGGCGGCTGGGCCGGGAGCCGCGGCGAGGAAAGGGCCATGGCCGCCGTGCCCAGAAGGAGTTGCCTGCGGGAGTACATGCTGGTTCTGACCTTGATTATACGGGGATACGAAGCGGCCGGGGAAGGCGGCGGGGCCGGGGCGCCGGGGTAAGGTCAATTGCGCTTTGCGCCGGGGTGGAAAGATTCTTATGATGGGGCTTGCGCGGCGCGTGCCTTTCGAACGGAGGGGCGTGCCCGCACGAAGGGCAAAAAAACAATGAAGAGAGCAATCCTGATGGTTTTGGCCGGCTGGCTATCGCCGGCATGGGGGCAGAATCCGTATGTGACGTTCAGTCCGAATCCGGTTGAGCTCACGGTGGATGCCGGCACCACTGCTCCGGTTTCGGTCAAGGTCCAGATGAAGAACACGGGCGTCGCTTTCGCTTTTCTGGCGACGAGCAACCAGGGCTGGCTGGCGGTCTCGCCTTCGAGCGGCTCCATCGGCAGCGGGTCGACGCTCGAACTGACCATCACGGGCGATCCGACGCAGATTCAGACCGGGTTGTACACGGGCGTCATCACCATTACGCCGGCGGGTTCCAGCGGCCTGCCGGCCGCCAGCTTCAACGTGAACTTCCGCATGAACGGGATTGCGATTCTGAGCACGCCGGACAAGCTGGACTTCGCCATCGGGCCGGAAAGCACCGACGTGAAGACGCTGAACCTGGTGATCTCCGACGGGGTGCTGCGGGATGTGGGGGTGACGGTCGTGACCGCCGACGGGGGCTCCTGGCTGAGCGTGGTTTCGGTGCCGCCGTTCACGGCGCCGACGGCCGTCAACATCCGGGCCAACACATCGGGGCTCGACCCGGGGATGATGCTGACGGGCGAGGTGCGCATCACGGCGCCGACGCTGCCGGGGGTGATGAAGACGGTGCCCGTGACGCTGCTGGTGCTGGACCAGTCGACGGGCTATTCAGTGGTGCCCTCGCAGTTGAACTTCTACTCGTTCGGCACGCAGCAGCCGCCGGCGCAGCCGGTGCAGGTGGTGGCGGCCGGCGGGCGCAGCGCGCTGTTCGATGTGTTCCTTTCTCCGGGCTCCAATGGGCTGAGCGCCACGGCGACGAGGGCGCAAACGCCGACCACATTTTCCGTGCAGATGGACACGACGCAGGGAGTGGAACTGCCGCGCACGGATAGCGTAACCGTGCGGCCGGTGGACGGAGCGGCGGACATGCTGATCCCGGTGAAGACCAGGCTGGCGCCGTCTCCGGCCGTCTACGCCATCCCGCAGGTGGCCGACGGCGGGCCGTCGTCGGCCGGCAAGTTCCGCACCTCCATCACGGTGACGAACAACGATACGGTGCCGGCCATCGTGACGCTGAAGTTCTTCAAGAGCGACCCGTCGACGCGCGCCACGGTGCCGTGGTTCCCGCAGATCGAGAACAACGAAAAGATCGACAACGTCACCATCCCGGTGAACGCGTCCTGGACCGTGCAGACGGCGGGCGCGCCGGACGCCATCTCGTCGGGCTGGGCCGAGGTGGCCTGCAGCACGTGTGTCGGCAACAGCAAGGGTGTCAGCGGCCTGGCGGTGTTCCGGCAGTTGCAGCCGGACGGGCGGATCCAGGAGGCGGCGGTGCCCATCAACAGCGTGCTGATGCAGCGCAACCTGCTGCCGTTCGACAACACCAACGGCTTCGTGACGTCGATGGCCGTGGTCAACCTGAGCGCGACGGAGACGGCGCGCGTGCGCGTGGCGTTCCGCGATGCGCTCGGCCGGCTGCTGCGGGTGGACAAACTGAAGGACATCCCGCCGCGCGGGCACTTTGCGTTCGAGCTGGCCAATGAATTCCCGTCGGTGCAGGGGCTGCGGGGCACGGCCGATTTCTGGATCCTGGAAGGAACCATATCGGTGCTCGGCCTGCGGTTCAGCCCCACCGGGGCCTTCACTTCGTTTGAGGCGCAGAGCCTGAACCGGAGGGTGCTGGGCCGGCGGTCCATCCCGCAGGTGGCCGACGGCGGGGAGTTCCGCACGTCCATCACGCTGGTGAACAACGAAGCGACGACGGCCAACGTGCGCCTGCGGTTCTGGCAGGACGACGGCACGGCGGGCGCCACCAAGCCGTGGACGGTGGCTTTCACAACGGGTGAGAACCCGGACAGCCTGACCATCGCGCCAGGCACCTCGATCACGCTGGAAACCAACGGGGCCAGCCCCACGGTGCAGCAGGGGTGGGCCGAGGTGGTGACGGACCAGTGGGTGACGGGCTTCGCCGTCTTCCGCCAGAGCGTGCCGGGCTACAGCGCGCAGGAGGCAGCGGTGCCGGTGAACGTGGCCACGCCGTTGCGCTACCTGCTGCCGTTCGACAACACCGGCGGCTTCACGACGTCCATGGCCGTGGCGAACCTGAGCGCGTCGATCCCCGCGCAGGTGAATTTCACCTTCCGGGACGGACAGGGGCTCAGGCTGCTGCAGGCGGCGTTGCCGGACCTGCCGGCGCAGGGCCACCGCGCGTTCCGCATCATCGACCTGTGGCCGGACATGGACGGCAAGCGCGGCACGCTGGAGGTATCGTCGCTGAGCGGCGAGGTGACCGTGCTGGGGCTACGCTTCTCCTCGGGCGGCGCGTTCACGTCGTTCAAGGCGCAGCCGGTGCAGCAGTAGAACAGGCGCACGCAGCAAAGCGAGATGGACGCGACCGCGGGCGCGTCCATCTGCTGTTGTGTGCCGAGCATGTTCGACAGCTCGGGGGTGAAAGTCCCCTTGGCAGCACTTGCACAGATTCGCCAGGCGGTAGAGCAAGGGGTACCCCGTGCGCCGGTCTTAGCGGACTCCGCCTATGGCAACGAGACTCGGTTCCGGGAAGGGATCACCGAACTGGGATTCCGCCCCACTTCCAGCCCCGCGGCTCGCCGGGCACGCGCCGAACGGCATAACCCGCAATCCATCGCCCCGCTGCGAATCAGGATCGCCCGGACGCTGCTTCAGCAGCGCCCTTGCTGCCCCTTCTGTTGCTCACTCCGTTGCTAACACAGCAGTACTAGCGCCGCGCCGCCACGCGGTAGTCGCCCACCCGCGGCATGCGGATGATGCGGCACATCTCGAACAGGCGCGACCGCGCGCGCATGCCGATCTTCTCGACCAGCGATGTCTTTATGTCATAGCGCGCCGGCGCTCCGTCCGGCAGCCTCTCGATCAGCGTGCCACCCATCTCGGCATCCGGCAGATTCGTGGTGGCGATCACCGGCTTGCGCTCGTTGCAGCGGTAGGTGATGATCGACGTCACCGTGTCTTCCACCCAGTCGGTGACGCGGTGCGCTCCCAGGTCGTCCAGCAGCAACACCTCCGCTTCCAGTGCCTCCTCGTAGGCGGCCCGCGGGCTCTCGCCCGACAGCGGATCGTAGCCCGCCCGGATCCGTTCCAGCAGGTTCTGGTAGTCGACGAAAACACACTCGTGGCCCTGCTCGAGCAACCTGTGCAGCACCGCCACTGCCAGGTGCGTCTTGCCCGAGCCCGGCTCGCCGATCAGCAGCAGCCCGGGCGGCTCCCCGGCCGGGAAGTCCTGGCAGTAGCGCAACAGCATCCCCTGGATGGTGCGCAGGTCCGCCGACCCGCGATCGGAAAAGTTGTCAAAGTGGTCCTGCCGGTAGTTCGAGGGGATCCGCGCCCGCCTAAGCAGGGCGGCGCTGCGCTCTTCCAGCGCGCAGTTGCAGCGCTGGGCGCCACTCAGCCCGTCTTTCTCGACGATCGTCCACCCCGTGCCGTGGCACAGGGCGCAGGTCTCTTCCGCCATGGCTTCGACGGAAATTGTAGCAGCCTTCGCACCACCGGCGGAGAAATGCTCGCCGCGGCCAGTTTGATACGATACGAATGATCCTCATGAGCATGGTCGTCCGGGTGGTTGCCGCGGCTGTCGGAGTCGCTTTCGTGCTCCACGCCGCAGGTGAGCCTCTACAACGTAAGAAGAACAAAGACGAGGACTTCACCCAAACCCTCGAGGTCCTCCCCGATCCCCCCGCCGCGCTGCCGGCCGAAACCGCGCGCCTCGCGTTCGTGCCGGCGCCGCTCTCCAGCAAGGGGCTGCTCTCCCAGCAGGCCCGCGACGCCGTCAAGTTCCTCATGAAGGCGGCGCGCGGCGCGCAATTCATCCAGATCCGGGCCTACGTGGCCGGCACCGGCGACCTGCGCCGCATCCAGTCCATCGTCTCCGAGTCCTTCACCGAGAAGCGCCTCCCACTGCCAGTCCTCAGCGTGGTCCAGGTGGGAGCCCTGCCCATGGAAGGCGCCCAGGTCCAGATGGAAGCTGCCCTGCAGGCCCGCAAACCGGCGAACCCCGCCGGCCTCATCTTCGCCGGAGCATCGGCCGAAAGCCCGCGCGCCGTCCTCTCCCGGCTCCAGGCCGCCCTGGCCTCCGCCGGCGCCTCCAAGGCTCCGCTGCGCCTCACCTGCGCCGTCTCCTCCTCCGATTCGCTCCAACCGATGCGCGAAGCGGCATCCGCCGCCTACCCCGGGGCTGCGCTCGTCCTGCACCAGGCGCAGCGGCTCGCACTCCACCCCGGCGCCGCCTGCACGGCTGTGGCGCGGCTCGCCGCCCCCGTCGCCTCAGGCGTCCGCTTCCTGCCCGATGCCGTTGCCGTCTCCGCCCCGAAGCTCGTCTTCGCCGGCGCGCAGCTCGCCTTCCGCTACCAGGAATCCGATGCCCGTCTTGCCTTCCAGCGCCTGGAGAAGACACTGCAATCCGCCTCCACCACCCTCAAGCGCTGTATCTTCCTGAACGTCTACCCGCTCTCGCCGCAGATCGCCGGCCTCGTCGCCAAGGTGCGCGGCGAGTTCCTGGACGGCGCCCGCCCGCCCGCCGGATCGAGCCTGCCCTACGAGGGGCTGCCCTCCCTCGACGCCGCCTTCGCGCTGGAGGCCGTCGCCCTCCCGGCAGAGGGCCCCTGAGATTTTTTCCGCCTGATTCCCGATGAACTGAGGTCTCATTCCCATGTCGCAACAACTGGTCGTCACCTTCGGTGAAATCATGCTGCGCCTCGCGCCTCCGGGCTACGAGCGCCTGCTCATGTCCCCCCATCTCGTCGCCACCTTCGGCGGCGGCGAAGCCAACGTCGCCGTCTCCGTCGCCAACTACGGCCAGCCGGCGCGCTACGTCACCGTCCTGCCCGACAACCCCGTCACCGACGCCTTCGCCTACCAGATGCGCGGCTTCGGCGTCGACACTTCTTTCATCAGGCGCGCCGCCGGCCGCTTCGGTATCTACTTCGTCGAGCCCGGCGCCAACCAGCGCCCCTCCAAGGTGGTCTACGACCGCGCCAATTCCTCCATCGCCCTCGCCCGGCCCGGCGACCTCGACTGGAAAGCCATCTTCGCCGGCGCCGGCTGGTTCCACGTCACCGGCATCACCCCCGCTCTCTCCCAGTCCGCCGCCGACCTCTCCATCGAAGCCGCTCAGGCCGCCCGCGCGTTCGGCGTCCCCGTCTCCTGCGACCTCAACTACCGCAAGAATCTCTGGAAGTACGGCAAGACCGCCCAGGAGGTGATGTCGGAACTCGTCAAGTACGTCGACTTCGCCATCGCCAACGAAGAGGACTGTCAGAAAGCCCTCGGCGTGAAGATCGACGTCGACGTCCACTCCGGCAAGCTCGACCAGGCGCAGTACGAAGCCCTCGCGAAGAAGGTGCTCGACGCCTACCCGGGCCTGAAGCTCATCGCCATCACGCTACGCGAGAGCTTCTCGGCCTCCCACAACGGCTGGTCGGCCTGCCTCCACAACCGCCAGGAGTTCCTCCTCAGCCGCCGTTACGACATCACCCACATCGTGGACCGCGTCGGCGGCGGCGACGCCTTCGCCGGCGGCCTCATCTACGGCCTCCTCAACCTGCCCTCGCACAAGGATGCGCTCGAGTTCGCCGTCGCCGCCTCCTGCCTGAAGCACTCCGTGCCGGGCGACTTCAACCGCTTCACCCGCGCCGAAGTCGAAGCCCTCATCAAGGAAGGCGGCTCCGGGCGCGTGCAGCGCTGAGGCCGGAACTGGACACACCGGAAATCAACATAGGTAGGCGGTCGCCCGCCTTCCCTGTCACACCACCCGGAGTATGGGGCCGTACCGGGCGGTTCGGCGGGTTGAGCTATCGGCCGCCAGTCAATCGCGGAATCCCGAGCGAGTCGAAGTAGGCATTGGGCAGCGCAAACTGAAGTGCCGGGCTATTCGCCAGCCGCCACGGTCCGTGAGCGCTGGCCCGCTGTTTGCGCAGAGAGATCTTTGCCCGCTCCCCGGGTTCGCAGTTCAGCGAATCGCACCGGGCCCCCGCTGCCACTACCTCCAGATCACAGGCCGCAGCCCGCGCCTGGTCCACTGCTCAAGACCTTGCAGCACCGAAGGTGTCTGACATTGGCCGAAATAACCAATCCAGCCGCGAAGACGGGCAGATGGATGCCCACTGTCGGCGCGGCGGCTCGTCGTTGGCAAACAGCCTGGCGGCCAGTTCCCAGACGTGCTGCCGGGCGTGGTAGAGGTCCACGATCTGGATCGCCCCGGGGAAGTGTTGCTCGGCAAGGTCCCAGATCCGGATGGCGCCATCGCCGAGCACGACCTTCTGACGCGCCCGGCTCCAGCCGCGCCGCCAGGCTTCGGTGTAGAGCCGGAGGCCGAATTGCTCGGCCGTCTCGATGGCCGCCACATAGGAGGTGGAGTCCGGATCGCGGATGGGCCGACCATCCTCGTCGGTGGAGGTCTGCGTGAACAAACAACCCAGTTTGACCTCCCGTGCGCGGGCCGGTTGGCCGTCGTTCTTGGCGGCGCGGCCCTCCCGTTCTTTCCCGGTCACCGGCACGCCGGTGCCGTCCATCTCGACGTAGAGGACTGGCACGGCGGGGGCGCAAACTTCAGGCAGATCCAGTTGCTTGGCCCGGCGGATTTCCTTCTGCTCGCCAGCCTCGATATCGGCGCCGATGGCTTCCGCCTGGCGCTCCACGGCCTTGGCGGGGACCTCCAATCCGGCCAGCAACTCCAGTTGCTCGCGGCCCTGCTCGAAGCTCGATTCGGCGCCCACGGCGGCCATCATCCGCCGCACGCCGGGTGAGAACTCCGTGCCCTCCACGTCGAACTCGCGGTCGCTCGGGCTCTGGCCCCGGTGGCAGTGCGGACAAAGGTAATAGTCGCGCTCGAACTCGACCGGTCCCAGGGCGGTGAGCACCTGCTTGGACCGTCCGTAGTGATGGCGGGCGGTGTGTCCGCAACGGCAAGGCTCCGACCTGGTCGGGGATACGGGCGCCGACAGGAGATGGCTCAGCACCGATGCGCCGGCGCGGTGCATCGAGTGGCGCACCAGGGCCTCGACCGCTTCTACATCCAGTTGGCCCGTCTTGCGACGGCCAGCCAGGATCACTCCGAGCAGCCGGGTTACTTCTTGGGCGATTTCGGCCTGGATCGTTTCGGCCGTTTTTTTTCCTGCGGCGATACGGTCTGTTCGACCGGACGCAGACGGTAAACCTGTTCGCTGACCGCCACAAGTTCATGAGCGAGTTGCTGATAGCGGCAGAACTCGGCGATCTCACTCTCGGCTTTTCGCACCGCAGCCCGGGTCGGCAGAGCCTCGGTGATCGTCCTGCCGTCGGACTTGAAGGTGAGCCGCAGAGTCGGGCCGTGGCCGGGGTCCTCGGGCAGGGCACAATGGCAGGTCGGCTTCCCGCAGCGCCTAACGGCACCGACAATGGAGCCGGGACGCATGTCTTTCAGGCCAGTGATGGAATGGAGCAAATCGGAACGCCGAGATTCCAGGGACGAGAGGGGTTCGGGCATGGGTT
>DAHVTI010000548.1 GCA_027324255.1 Bryobacterales bacterium
CTATGGTCGACCCTGAAATACGCCGACACCTTGCGGGAGGCGCTACGAGAGGAATACCGCCGGAGTCTCCCGACTCCGGCCCAGCGGCTGGAAAAGGTAGAACGGCTGGTTCAGGGGTCCACGGGCACGCGTCGAATGCAGGCGCTCAGCATGGCCGCCAAAGCGGCCATGGAGGCCGGCGACACGGAAAAGGCGCGCAACTACTCCAGTCAGGTTTTGCGCACCGCCGACCCCTCCAGCAAGGACTGGAGGCAGGCGGATGCCCTGTATTTGGGACACATCATCGCCGGGCGAGTCGCTCTGCGGTCGCGGGATCTCGACGGTGCCAAGCGCCATCTCACGGAATCCACCAGCGTGATCAGCGCTTCGCCGAGCGCAGCCGCCCTCGGGCCGGATGTTCCGTTTGCCGCGGAACTCATCGAAGCAGGCGAGCGGGACCTCGTGCTCTCCTATCTGGCGGAATGCGCCAAATGGTGGAAGGCTGACGCCGGCCAGATTGCCCAATGGTCGGAGATGATCCGGCAGGGGAAGCAACCGTGGGCCGAGTGGATTCAACTGCGCTCGCCGGCACGGTGAGCGGGAGCCCCCCTACCTCTGGTTCGCCTTCAATACCTTCTTCCGCAGCCGGATCGACTTCGGCGTCACTTCCACCCACTCGTCCTCGTTGATGAACTCGATCGCCTGCTCCAGATTCAGCAGCTTCGGCGGCACCAGCCGGATCGCCTCATCCGCGCTCGACGCCCGCATGTTCGTCAGCTTCTTCTCCTTCACGATGTTCACGTTCAAATCGTCGAAGCGCGAATTCTCCCCCACGATCATCCCCTCGTAAACCTCCGTGCCCGGCTCCACGAACATCTCCCCCCGCTCCTGCAGGTTGAAGATCGCGTACCCCGTCGTCACCCCCGGCCGGTCCGCCACCAGCGCCCCCGTCGTCCTCATCGGAATGTCGCCCTGCCACTCGATGTAGCCCTGGAACAGCGAATTCAATATCGCCGTCCCGCGCGTGTCCGTCAGCATCTCGCTCCTCAGCCCGATCAGCCCCCGCGACGGCACCAGGAACTCCAGCCGCACGCGGCCCGAGCCGTGGTTCACCATCTTCGACATCTTCCCCTTCCGCATCCCCATCTTCTCGATCACCACCCCCACGTACTGCTCCGGCACGTCCGCCACCAGCAGCTCCTGCGGCTCCATCAGCTTGCCGTCCAGCTCCCTGGTCAGGATCTGCGGCTTGCCCACCATCAGCTCGAAGCCCTCCCGCCGCATCATCTCGATCAGGATCGCCAACTGTAGCTCCCCGCGCCCCATCACCTGGAACGCGTCCGGCCCGCCCGCTTCCGCCACCTTCAACGACACGTTCGTCAGCAGCTCTTTGTCCAGCCGGTCGCGCAGGTTCCGCGACGTCACCCACTGCCCCTCCCGCCCCGCGAACGGCGACGTGTTGATCGTGAACACCATGCCGATCGTCGGCTCGTCGATGCGGATCTTCTGCATCGCCTTCGGCGTCTCCGGGTGGCTCACCGTCTCGCCGATCGTGATCCCTTCCACGCCCGCAATCGCCAGGATGTCCCCCGGCCCCGCCAGCGTCTCTTCCACCCTCTTCAGCCCCTCGAAGGTGTACATCTTCGTGATCTTCGTCGTGTGCACCTGCCCGTCCAACCGGCAGATGCTCACTTCATCGCCCAGCTTCAGCGTGCCCTGGAACACCCGCCCGATGGCGATCCGCCCCAGGTAGTCCGAGTAATCCAGGTTGCCCACCTGGAACTGCAGGATCTCCTCCGCATCGCCGCCCGGCGGCGGAATGTGCTTCACAATCGCCTCGAACAGCGGCTCCAGCGTCGTCGACGGATCCTCCAGGCTGCTCTTCGCAATCCCGTCGCGCGCAATCGTGTACACAATCGGGAAGTCCAGTTGCTCTTCCGCCGCGTCCAGGTCGATGAACAGGTCGAATACCTCGTTCAGCACCTCCTGCACGCGCGAGTCCGGCCGGTCGATCTTGTTGATCACCACAATCGGCGTCAGCCGCGCCTCCAGCGCCTTTGACAGCACGTAGCGCGTCTGCGGCAGCGGCCCCTCGCTCGCGGCCACCAGCAGCATCACGCCGTCCACCAGTTTCAGCGCCCGCTCCACCTCTCCGCCGAAATCCGAGTGCCCCGGCGTATCCACGATGTTGATCTTCACGCCGTGATAGCGCACGCCCGTCGTCTTGGCCAGAATCGTGATGCCGCGCTCGCGCTCCA
>DAHVTI010000568.1 GCA_027324255.1 Bryobacterales bacterium
CATCGCCGGCCATGCTGGCGAAAGCGCCAGTGCTCAAAATTACGGCTACCAGTCAAACGCCAACGGTCAAAGACCATGGGATTTACAGATTTGCAGTGTGCCCGAACGGCAGTTCCATCATCGTGCACTCGGATGGAGACCTCGCTGTGGTCTCGCGATCCGGGGAAATCCTCCTTAATCGTGAAGAGTGGAAGGAGATTGCCGGAGCCAGTGCCTGCACCTGCGATCAGACTAATCGCTTGTACGTGGCCGCCATGGGCATGGTTCATGTCTACGAACTCACGGCCGGCAACGGCATTCGGCGTCTGCAATCGATCCTGACTCAAGGCGGGCCTCTCCGTATGCTCGTCACTCCTGACAATCAGCTCTACATTGTGGGGTTGGCGAAGGTCGGCGGGCGTTACGTCTTCCTGCGAAGGTTCAGTCTCCCCGGCGGCGCCTATCTGGGTTCGCCCGATATCAGACTGCCTCTGCTTTTGGGAACCGGCTTCAACCTGAACCAGATGGTCCTGAACGGCTCCATCGTCTGGTTGCCTTTGCAGCGGGAGGTGGCCTTCATCGCCGCAAACCCACTCGAACTCTGGCGCTTGGATTCGGCGGGCCGGGTGCTTCAAGTAACCCGTCCTCAAACCAGTGGCTTTTTCAATACCGAGGTGCAACCGCGAACCGGTGGCAGCAGTCACTGGGACGGATATGACTGGGTACGGAGCGCAGTCGCATTGCCGGACGGACGAGTGCTCTTGCAGGTGAGACTGGCACGGCAATCAAAGCCTCTGCCGGGGGTCAGTCATCTGCACGCCGAGTTGCTCGATCCCTCACTAGACAGCGTGCAGCACTACATCCCGACCGATCAAATACCGCCAGGATGGCTCGCCGGCGGCGATGCTGAAGGCAACATTTACTTCATCGACCTGCTGGCCTCGCGTCGAGGCGTCATCGTGCAGACCCGGCTCACTTCCGAGTAAGCTGCACGTGTTTCCCTCACAGCACGCGCGACAATTGCCGCGCGCCTGTCTCCTTTCCGCTCCCCTGGAACCCTACGAGCAACCCCACCCGGCCCCGCCCGCGCCCGCTTTTGTCCGATGCTGGAAGCCTGGGTGGCCCTGAAGACAGGCAGACGCGGCGCGCGCGATTCTACGGCTGGTGGTATGTCTGCATAGGCCTCGGCTTCGCCGTGCTCGGCTTCCGCAATTTTGTGCTTGGCGGGCGCGTCTGGCTCACTCTTCTCCGCTGGCTCATCGCCGCCGGTTTTCTCGCCCTCGGCAATATCATGCTCCGCGCCCTCCGCCGTCGCTGATCCGCCTTCCTACGCGCCCTGCAACTCAAAGCCGTGCTGCTCCCGGTGATACCCGCTGTCGTACCGCTTGCTGCTCTTGAACAGCTCGTACCGCCCATCCCCCTGCACTTCTTTCACCTTCGCCTGTAGCGCCGCGCTCTCCGCCGCCGTCAGCGGCTGGAACGCGCGGCCCAGCCGCAGCGCCGTCTTCAGCATCTCCATGTCCGATAACCCCACCACCTGCACGGTCACCGGCTGCGACAGGCAGTAGCGGTAGCACTCCTCCAGCGTCACCACGCCCGCGTTCACCATCCGCGCGTCCCCGCCAATCCCCTTCATGCCGATGATGCCCATCTTCTTCCGCAGGCACACCGGCATCACCTCCTGCCGGAAGCTCAGGAAGCCTGCGTCCATCACGTTGTTTGGCATCTGCGCCGTGTCCCAGTCGAACTGCTGCGCCAGCATCTTCAGGTGAATCGCCGGCGCCTTGTGCCCTGTGAAGCCGATGAAGCGCACCTTGCCCTGCTTCCTCGCTTCCAGCGCCGCCTTCACCGCCCCTTTCTCGAACACCCACTCCGGATCGTTGTGGTAGTTGCACTCGTGGAACTGCCACAAATCCAGGTAGTCCGTCTGCAGCCGCTTCAGGCTCTCCTCCAGTTGCTGCATCGCCCCGGCGTACTCGCGGCTGCACACCTTCGTCATCAGGAACGCCTTCTTGCGCCGCCCGTCCATCACCAGCGCCTTCCCCATCACGTCCTCGCTCCGCCCCCCGTTGTACTCCCACGCGTTGTCCATGAAGGTCATGCCTTCATCGAGCGCCGTCTGGATCAGCCGGACGCACTCGCCCTCGTCCTTCGACCGCGCGGCGTGCGCCCCGCCGATCCCGAGAATCGACACCCGCGCGCCCGTCTTGCCCAGTACCCGCGTCGGCAGTCCCGTCGCTGCCGCGCTGCTCGTCTGCGCCATCACCTCTTCGGCCAGCGCCGCGGCGCTCAGCGCGTTGATGAACCCTCGTCTTGTCGTGCCTGTCTCCAGCATGCAGCCACCTCCTGATGCGCTGATTGTACAATGCCCAGCATGGTGCGACGAGAACTCTTCCTCTCCGGCGCCGCCGCCGCCCTCACCGCCTGCGTGCGGCCCAATACCGACCGCGGCGCCTTCGACCTGCTCGACACCGGACTCGACGAAATCATCGCCGGCCTCCACTCCGGACGCTGGACCTCCCGCGGCCTCGCCCGCTGGTACCTCGACCGCATCGATTCCATCGACCGCCGCGGCCCCCGCCTCAACTCCGTTCTCACCCTCCACCCCGACGTCCTCCGCCAGGCCGAAGCCCTCGATCTCGAACTCAAAGCCAAAGGCCCCCGCTCCCCCCTCCACGGCGTGCCCGTCCTCCTCAAGGACAACATCGATACCTTCGACATGCCCACCACCGCCGGCTCCCTCGCTCTCGAAAAATGGACCCCGCCCAAGGACGCTTTTATCGCCGCCCGCCTGCGCCAGGCCGGCGCCCTCATCCTCGGCAAAACCAATCTCAGCGAGTGGGCCAACTTCCGCTCCACCCGCTCCTCCAGCGGTTGGAGCGGCGCCGGCGGCCAGACCCTCAACCCCCACGCCACTGACCGTTCCCCCTCCGGCTCCAGTTCCGGCTCCGCCGCCGCCGTCGCCGCCTGTCTTTGCGCCGCCGCCGTCGGCACCGAAACCGACGGCTCCATCGTCAGCCCCGCTTCCGCCTGCGGCATCGTCGGCGTCAAGCCCACCCTCGGCGTCCTCAGCCGCTCCGGCATTGTCCCCATCGCCCACAGCCAGGACACCGCCGGCCCCATGGCCCGCACCGTTCGCGACGCCGCCATCCTCTTCGACGCCCTCGCCGCCCCCGACCCCGCCGACCCCGCCTCCGCCTCTTTCCCGTCACCCTTCCGCGCCGCCCAATCCCTCGACCCCAGGGCCCTGCGCGGCGCCCGCCTCGGCATCGCCCGCAAATTCTTCGCCCGCAACCAGCCCGTCAATCGCTTCCTCGATGCGCAGGCCGCCGTCCTCAGGAAGTCCGGCGCCGAAGTCGTCGACGAGGCCGACCTCCCCTCCCACGGCAAGTTCGGAGACGCCGAATACGAGGTCCTCCTCTATGAGTTCAAGGCCGACCTCAACGCCTACCTCTCCCGCCTCCCCGCCGGCGCGCCCGCGCGCTCCATCGGCCAGTTGATCGCCTTCAACGAAAAGAACCGCGATCGCGAAATGCCCTTCTTCGGTCAGGAGATCCTCGTCCAGGCCCTCGAAAAAGGCCCGCTCACCGAGAAGAAGTATCTCGACGCCCGCGCCCAGTGCCTCCAGTGGACGCGCCCCGAAGGCATCGACGCCGTCCTCGCAAAATACCAGCTCGACGCCATCGTCGCGCCCACCAACGGCCCCGCCTGGTTGATCGATTGGGTCAATGGCGACTACGACACCGGCGGCTGCTCCTCGCCCGCCGCCATCGCCGGCTATCCGCACATCACCGTCCCCGCCGGCCTCCACGAAGGCCTCCCCATCGGCCTCTCGTTCTTTGGCGCGGCCTTCTCCGAGCCCCGCCTTTTCGCCCTCGCCTACTCCTACGAGCAGGCCACCCGCGCCCGCCGCAAGCCCGCGCTCCAGCCGGGCGGGGCTTCTCCTTCCACCCGCGCCTGACCGGTCCGTTCAGAAAGGCCGGTAGGGCCGCACCCGCCGCCACTGCACCATCACGCGCCGCCACTGGTGCCGCCACCCGTCCCACGGCCAAGGTTCGTTCGCCGTCTCCGCCCACCCGGCCTCGCGTAGCAGCGCCGCGTAGCGACGGAACAACTCCGCCGCCTCGCCCATCTGGTCCACCATCAACCCCGGCACGTGGCGCGTCACCAGTTCCGGCCGCGCCGGGCTGTATCCGCTGAAGTGGAACAGACGCAGCGGCGCTCCATCCACCGTCCATCCCTCCGGCGTCCGCCGGACCTCCAGGCCCGCCAGGCTCCAGTAGGCCGCGTTGCAGCCGTCGTCGCGCAGCAGGTGCAGGTCGCCGACGAAGCCGGGCGCCAGGTCCAGCCACCGCTGGTCGAAGTGCAGCCCCAGCCGCACCGCCTCCACGCAGTGCGTCCTCAGCCTTCCCTCCCACCAGCGCAGGAACCGCAGCGTCTCCTCACGCCGGGTCGCTCCGATCAACCCGCCGTTGTAGATACCGGCGTACAGCAGCGCCCGCTCCCGCTGCGGATCGCTTCCGTCGGCCAGCTTCGGCCCGGCGTGCGGCGACAGCGTCAACGCGTGCTCCCGCACCGCGGCCAGCACAGGGTCCAGCGCCCCGGTCACCAGCATGTCCGGGTCCAGGAACAGCACTGTTTCGTGGCCCCGCTCCAGCAGGTGCCGCATCACCGCCGGCTTCATAGCCACCATTACCTGCTTCCGGTCGTAGCGCAGCAGCATCCTGCCCAAGTCCGGAACCTCGATGTCTTCGATGCACAATGTCCGCACCGTTTCCCGCTGCAGCAGCGCCCCCGGCTCCCCCCGGTCGCCCACCATCACGTAAAACGGGATGTCCGGATGGAACTTCCGGAACGAGTCGGCCAGCACGCGCGCAAACGACAGGTAGTTCGCCGCCACGCACGTGCAAGCTGCCAGGCCCTTCACTGCTTCCCCTCGTTCAGCCAGCGGTAGTAGCTGCCCTCGTGGCCGGCCGGGAACGGGTCGCCGAAGCGCCGCGCCTCGTCGCCCAGGTCGTGATAAATGCGCCGCGCCTCCCCGCTGACTGTTACGCCGTTGTCGAAACATCCGTAGGCATAGCGCTTCTGCTGGCACTCCCTGTGCCCCGCCGCCTCCAGCATCGCCTGGTACCGCTCGAACACCCTCGCCGCCTCCCCCGCGCTCTCCACCGTCATGTGCGGGTTGTACCGCGTCACCATCTGCGGCGCTTCGAACTGGTACCCGCTGAATCGGAACACCCGGCACGGCACGCCCGCCGCGGTCACGCCCCCTTCGCTGGCCGAGATCTTCCGCTCCGGCAGGTTCCAGTGGCCCACGTTCATCCCCGGATCCCGCAGGATGTGGCACGACGGCGCCAGGCACGGCACGAAGTCCAGCCACCGCTGTTCGAAATGCACGCCCTCTTCCACCGCCCGGAAGCAGCCCCAGCGCGTCTTCTGCTTCCACCAGCGCAGGACATGCCTTGCCTCTTCGCTGCCGTTGAACGCCACAAACCCGCCGTTGTACACCCCGGCCCGCAGCACGTTCAGCTCCGTCTCCACCGCCCGCTCTCCCCCCGGCGGCTCCAGCAGGTGCGGCGTCAGTAGCACCGAGTGCCGCGCCAGCTTCTCGAACTCCGGCTCCAGCGAACCCAGCACCAGCGTCTCCTGCTTCAGGAACACCACTCCGTCGTAGCCCCGCTCCAGCAGGTGGTCGATCAGGTACGGCGTCGACGCGTAGCTCAGCTCCAGTTCGTCGTACTGGAATCGGAACCCCGCCGGATGGTCCACCGCCAGTTCGTCGAGATAGACCGTTTCAAAAGGCTCCCGCCCCGGCTCGTACTCCGCGTCCGCTTCGTCCGCCAGCAGTGTGCAAAACGGAATCCCGGGGTTGTGCCGGCGGAACGACTCCGCCGTCACTCTCGCCAGCGCCAGGTACCTCTTCGATGCAATGGTTGCGGCGGCAAATCTCGGCAAAACGGTCGTACGGCCTTTCCTCCCGGACGCTTTCCTCCTGAACGAGGAGCTGCTGAACTTTCGATCCTATCCCACCGCCGGGCCCTACTTCGACTTCCGGCTCACCACGATGGCGCCGGTCTCCCGCGGCTTGCCCAGCAGCGCCCGCGCCAGTTCGATGCGCGCTAGCAGTTGCAGGTCCGTGTCCGGTATCTGCGCCAGGTACGCCTCGGCCTTCGGGCCGAACGCCTCCCCCGCCACGTGCACCAGCGTCCGGAAGTGCTGTGACGAAGGCCAGAACTCGCGCGGCGCCAGGTTGGGCGACTTCGCGTCCGAGTCTTCCTTGTAGAGCGTCAGGCAGGCCGCCATGCCGGCCTTCAGCGCCTCTTCCAGCCGCTCCGGGTCCTGCGCCGCGCGCGCCACCTCCGCCACCCGCCCCCATACCCACGCCGCCTCCGCCGGAGCCTTCACCCCTCTTGCCGCGGTGGTCACCGAGGAAAGAATCCTCCGCGCCGCCGCCGGCTCCTTCTCCGCCGCCGGCGGCGCCATCAACAGCAGCGCGACCAGGAAAATCACCCCCCGATCCTATCGCCGCCTTCCGCGCTTCGCCCCACGATCCTCCCCGGCCGCAGCTTGCCCCGGAGGGTCGCCGGCGCGCTCCGCGTGGCCCCCGCCCGCCCACCCCGCGCCGCCGGTGCCCCGCCGGTGCACAATTATTTTTTCCCTCTTTTCAACGCCTTGCCTCGTTTTCTCCCGCCCGCCCCGTCCCCAGCCCCCACTCTGGTTCGCGCGGGCCGGCCTGCGCCCGCACCTTCGAATCCATGCAGGCCGAGGGAAAATCATGGGCGAGAACTTTTACCTCTTTTCCGGTGGCGACGGCGATCCGGTCCTGTCCCGCCGCCACCTCTTCCGCGGCCCCGGGCCCGCCCCCGGCAGCCCCGCTCCAGCCCCTTCCCTCTGGGCCCGCGACGCCCTCGGCTTTCAACCCGCCCCCCGCCAGGCCGAAATCCTCGATTGCCCCTCCCCCCGCGTCCTCCTCTGCTGCTCCCGCCAGTGGGGCAAGTCCACCGTCACCGCCATCCGCGCCCTCCACCACGCCTGGTTCCACCCCGGCTCCCTCATCGTCTGCGTCGCCCCCATCAGCCGCCAGTCCGCCCTCTTCGTTCAGAAGGTCCGCCACTTCCTCACAACCAGCCTCGGCGTCACCCCCCGCCGCGACCCCCGCGCCGGCCGGGGCGATGTCCCCTCCCTCCTCCTCCCCAACGGCTCCGCCCTCCTCGGCCTCCCCGCCACGGAGGCCACCACCCGCGGCCTCTCCGCCGTCGACTTCCTCATCCTCGACGAAGCCGCCCGCATCCCCGACCCCGCCTACCACGCCGTCCGCCCCTTCCTCGCCACCACCTCCGGCCTCCTCTGGCTCCTCTCCACCCCCCGCGGCCAGGCCGGCTTCTTCCACGACGAATGGCACGACGCCGCGGCCGGCTGGACCCGCCTCTCCGTCCCCGCCACCGATTGCCCCCGCATCCTCCCCGATTTCCTCGAACGCGAGCGCCGCTCCCTCGGCGAGCACGTCTTCGCCCAGGAGTACCTCTGCCGCTTTCTCGCTTCCCGTTACCAGCTCGTCCCGCGCTGCCTCCTCGAGGCCGCCGTCACCCCCGCCGAGCAGGCCCTCGACCTCACCGCCCTCTTCCCTGGAGAATGATCATGCCCACCGGACTCCTGCCCCGCTCCGCCTTCTACCTCGGCCTCGACCTCGGCCTCCGCCGCAACCCCTCCGCCCTCGCCCTGCTCGAGGAGATCACCCGCCCCACCGGCGAATTCGACCATGTCCACTGGGTCAAAAAAATTGAAACCGTCCTCGTCCTCCGCGACCTCCGCCCCATCCCCCTACAAACGCCCTACGCCGACCTGCCCGATCTCCTGGAACGCTACCTCCGCCTGCTCCCCGAGCGCTTCCCGGTCCGCCTCGCCATCGACGCCACCGGCGTCGGCGCCCCCGTCGTCGAGCTCTTCCGCCGGGCCGGTCTCCGCGCGGAGCTCCAGCCCATCGTCATCACCGGCGGCGAAAGCGTCGCCCGCCTCCCCCACGCCGTCACGGTCCCCCGCGGCGCCCTCCTCCAGAACGTCCGCATCCGTCTCGAGTGCCGCGACTTCCGCATCCCCTCGAACCTCCCGAACCTCGCCGCCCTCCAGGACGAGCTGGCCAGCATCGGAGTCCGCCACAACCACCCCGACGACCTCGCCTTCGCCCTCGCCCTCGCCCTCTGGTCCGCCCGCCCCAACCCCACCATCGGCGAACGCCCCGACCCCCTCCCCGGAGCCCCCTTCGGCGACAACTCCCGCCAGCGCCGCCTCCTCCAGAAATGGTGACAGTCACCAATTACCCATTTTCCCGGCCCTCCCCGTGCTCCTCTCCCGGCCAATCTGTCCTGGCCCCGGTAGCATTGGCGAACCAGGCCAGTCCGCCCCATCCCCCAGGTCCGCCCACAGCACCCGCGGATCCCGCCAACCCAATGGCCGGAACAATGCCGCGTTGCCCGGCGCACTCGCCCTACCGCCGAATTCACGCAGGTCCCGACAACCTCTCTTCCTCCTTCTGCCCCCCATCGCGGTCAGCCTGCGCGCCCGGCCACCCTCTGCCGCATCGTCCCTACTGTTCCCTCAAACAGGCTGGCAACCATCGCGCAAGTACCCCATTCAACAACACGCTTCCCCGTCGTCAGAAGCTGGCGGTGGCCGGAAAATCTTGCTGGAGCCGCCAGTTGTTTTTACCGGACGCGGCCACCTGCCGGGAGATCACAGCCTCCACCCGTCATCGGCCTGAATGCCGGCCTGATCGCCCAAGCCTTCTCCCTCCTGTCAATTCCCCGCTGCTGCCTACGGCGCCCCGGAAATGGCACTCCGCTTGCCCGATGTGCTGGTAGACCACTCCTGGATCGGGAATCTTTGCTATGAGTCCGGGCCGGAGATGCGCCGGGCCGGTTCAGGGCAATCCCTGCTTCGGGCGGCCGGATTTGGAGAGACACATGAGACACATACAGAGGCTCACAATCAGCGGCATCGTCCTGGCAGCCTTGGCCGCCCCATCGGCCCTGCAGGCACAGCGGGGACGTGGCGGCTCCACCGGCCCGATGCGTTCCGGAGGCGCCGGGCGGATGAATGTCCCGCCCGCGCACTCGCCCCAGACCGGCTATTCCCTCGGAGGTCCGGGCGAACCTGGCGCCGTGCACGGTGCGAATCGCGCATCCACGCCGGCAGGCATCGCTGCCAACCCCGCGCTATCCTCGCGCGCCCAGTCCATGCTGCCGCCCGGTTCCAGCGTCGTCGCCGCGGCTGAGGGCTTTCGGAACGAGGCCGATTTCCTCACCGCGCTGCATGCCTCTCGCAGCCTCAATGTGCCTTTCGATCGGGTTAGGCAGAGGATGACCGGAGGCGATGGGATGCCTCTCGACAAGACCCTTCGCGAACTTCGCCCTGATCTGGACAAGAACGCCGTGAAGCGGGCCGTGAAGGACGCCGGGCGTATGGCGAAGCAGGACCTGAGGGAGTCCAAACGCCACGCCACCGGAACTTCTATGCATGGGGAAAGTGCTGCCGCCGCCGCTATCCGTATGAATCCCGCCCTCGAAGCCCGCGTTACTCCGTTGCTGCCATCGGGCGTCACCCTCGACCAGGCCTCGGCGGGCTTCCGGAACACCGGCCAGTTCGTCGCCGCCTTGCACGTCTCGAAGAACCTGGAGATCCCCTTCAGCGAACTGCGCGCCCGCATGATCGCCGGAGGCGAATCCCTCGGCGAGGCGATTCACGCCGTCCGGCCCGCCATGGGAAACGCCGGGATCGGCGCGGCCGTGCAGGCGGCCGAGCGCTCGGCGGAAAACGACGCAGCGGCTGAATCGTCCGGCGCCGCCTCCAGTGGAACGCGCGGTCGCGTTCAGTAACAAGTGAGGATCGCCATGCAACCTAACCCGGCG
>DAHVTI010000569.1 GCA_027324255.1 Bryobacterales bacterium
CCACTCGTCGAGCCGTGCCAGCAAACCTTCCCCGCTCGACGCCGTCCCCACCACCTGCAAGCCGTCGAACGATTCCAGATACGCCTTCAGGCTCCGCGCCACCACCCGGTGGTCGTCCACCAGCACGATCCTCATCGCGCCTCCTTCCGCTTCAAGCACCGCCACGCTACAAACGACCGCGCCGCCCCCGCCGCCGCAATCCCCAGCAGCGCCGCATTCAGCATCGACCATCGCCCCAGCACAAACAGGAGATACCCCATCATCCCCCCGCTTGCCAGCCACACAAAGGCCAGCTTCAGGTGCCGGTCTGCATCCGCGCCCTCCTCCCGCTCGCACGGAATCCTCAGCTCCACCACCGTCCCCCCGCCCGGACGGCTCGCCACCTCCACCACACCCCCGTGCTCTTCCGCCCGCGCGCGCATGTTGCTCAAGCCCATGCCTCGCGGCGCCGAATTCGTGTCGAACCCCGCCCCGTCGTCCGCCACCCTCAGCCGCACTTCGTTCCCGATCCGCTCCACCCGCACGTCCACTTTCCCCGCCCGCGCGTGCCGCCCCACGTTCGCCAGCGCCTCCTGCGCCACGCGGAACATCGCCTGCTGCGATCCCGGCGGCATCGCTTCATTCGCTGGCATCGATCCCGGCGTGAACTCCACTGCCGCACCCGTCCGGATCCCCAGCGCCTCGCACTGCTGCTGCAACGCCGCCACCAGCCCGGCGTTCTCCAGCGGCGCCGCCCGCAATTGATCGAGCATCGCCTCCATCTCCGCCATCGCCTCGCGCGCCGCCCCCCGCACCTGTGTCAGCGCCTCCCGCGTCCCTTCATCATCCGCCCCGTAACGCGCCTGCGCCGTCGCCGCCGCCGTCTGCACCACGAAGATCTGCTGCTTGATCGAATCGTGCAGCTCTCGCGCCAGCCGGTGCCGCTCCTCCTGCGCCGCCGCCGCCCGGATCTGCTCCTCGTATCGCGACCGCAGTTCCTGCTCCGCGCCCCCGCCAAACAACGTCAGTGGCTTCCACGTTTTCACGTTCAACAGCCCCTCCGACGTCGTCACCAGCCAGAAGAACAGCACCAGCAATGCCGTGGCCAGGTCGACGATTTTCAGCAGCGCGCTCTCCCCCCAGATCGCCGTCAACTGCGTCCGCATCAACTGGAAGCCCACCACCTGCGCACCGAACAACCACCAGAACCCCCGCTTCGACGCCTTCGGCTCGTGCACCTCTCCCATCGCGGCGCCGAAACACCCCATCACAACGATCGCCGCCCCATGCAGCCGGATCAGCGCCGCTTTGCCGAGCGGCACGCCCGGCAGGTCTGTCCCCAGCCACAACGGCCCCCACGCTGCCAGTACCAGGCCCAGCAGGCAGAGCACGATGCCGTAAACTCGCATCACCATCCGCCGGTCCACGGCATCCGCCTGCGGCCTGTTCCACATGACCCCAGTCTACGGACGCCCTTCGCCCGCCGCCTCCCGCAATCGGGGGATCACTCCGCCGGAATGTCGCAAACCACCAGCGCCGCCTGCTTGAAGGGCCCCGTCGCCGCCGCCGATCCATCGGGCCGTGCCACCATCGAGCACCCGCAGTGCATCTGGCCTTTCCACGCCCCGCCCTTCACTCGCGCCAGCGCCACGTTCGTCCCCGCCACCCACAGGCCTGTCTTCAACGCCACCCCCCGGATGTGCGCCTGGAACTCCTCCGAGTTCTTCTCCATCCGCTCCACCTCCGCCGCAAAGCCGTGCGGCGCTACCAGCAGCCAGGCCCCCTCCGTCGCCGCCCGCTTCGGAATCGCGATGTCGAAGTTGTCCGCGCAGATCGTCACCGCCACTCGTCCGAACTCGGTCTCCACCGACAACGGCCTGTCGTTCGTCCCCGCGTCGTACAGGTGCGCCGTCAGCTCCGGCAGCGTGTGGATCTTCCTGTGCTTCAGCAGAATTCTGCCTGCCCGGTCCATCAGCAACGCCGCGTTGTACACCCGCTCCTCGTCCCGCTCCAGGCACCCGCCGCAGATCCACATCTTGTGCCGCCTCGCCAGCCCCGCCAGGAACTCCGTGTACCGCCCCGGCACCGGCAGCGCATCCCGCCGCGCCTGCTGGTGCAGCCATCCGAAGTCCGCCGCCTCCGGCAGGCACAGCAGATCGGCGCCGCGCGAAGCGGCCTCGCGCGCCGCCGCCCATGCCAGCTCCATGTTCTTCGCCAGCTCGCCGTCTTCCAGCGCCAGTTGCGCCAGCGCCACCCGCAGCCCTACTGCCGTCGACATACCACGCCAGCATATCAACCTCGCCCATGGAGCCTGCCGCAACAGCCTGGCCCGGCACCCGCCACTCCTCCACACCGGCCGAAAATCTCGCGATAGTCGTTGCAATAAGGCGCAGTTAATGTAGAATCACATACATCTCTGGGAACCTCATCCGCGCCATCCACGCGCGAAGTGTTCTCTGGGGCGCCAGCACAGAAGGGATGCCGCCGTGCAGCAGCGGAACGACCAGGCACACCAGTTGCCCGACCCGCCCGCTCCCGCGCCGCCACCTCAGCCCGGCGAAACCCTCACCGCCGCCCCTCCCCAGGCCGAAACCGGCGCCGGCCCCTTCGCCATCGGCGACCTCGTGGCCGGCCGCTTCCGCGTTCTCCGCGAGATTGCCGAAGGCGGCATGGGCATCGTCTACCTGGCCGAGGACGAGCGCCTCCACCAGCGCCGCGCCCTCAAGTGCGCCAAGTCCGGCTACGGCATGCACCTGCCGCCCGAGGCGCGCAGCGCCCTCCGCGTCACTCATCCCAACGTCTGCCGCGTCTTCGAGATGCACACCACCGAGACGCCCCGCGGTGTCGTCGATTTCCTCGCCATGGAGTACATCGACGGCCTGACGCTCGCCTCCCGGCTGCGCGGCCACGGCCCCCCTTCCCCGCAGGAGGCTCTCGCCATCGCGCTGCAGATCTGCGCCGGACTCCAGGCCGCCCACGACGGCAGCCTCCTCCACCGCGACCTCAAATCCAACAACGTCCTCCTGGCGAAGGATCGCGCCGGCGCCCTGCGCGCCGTGGTCATGGACTTCGGCCTCGCCCAGGAACAGCCCGCCGCCGGAAAACAACTCCTCCCCGCCGACGCCTCCGGCACGCCCGGCTACATCGCTCCGGAGCGCTACCACGGCGCGCGCGCCTCCGTGGCCTCCGATATCTACGCCCTCGGCGTCGTGCTGCACGAACTGGCCACGGGTCGCAGGCCTGCAGGAACAAAAGAGGAGCCCGGAACCTCCGCCGCCAGGCCCGATCCCGCCTTGCGCGGCAGGTGGAAGAAGGTGGTCCGCCGCTGCCTCCAAGACGATCCCGCCAAACGCTACGCCTCCGCCCGCGAGGTCGCCTCCGCGCTCTCCGGCAACAGGACCAGGCGCCAGGCGAGCCTCGCCGCCGCCGCCGCTGTGGCCCTCCTCGCCGTGGCTCTCTGGACCACCCGCCCGGCCGTCACTCCCCCCGCCCGCCTCGCGCTCTTCCCCCTCGAAGCCAGGGCGTCCAACGGCCCCACCCAGTCGCTCGTGCGCGGCGCTTCTTACGACTTATCCAATCGCCTCGCCCGCCTCCGGCCCCGGCCGCCCCAGCTCGTCGTCATCCCCCTCGAAGACACCCGCGGCATCCTCACCCCGGAGCAGGCCCGCGCCCGCCTCGGCGCTACCCACGCCCTGCTGGGCACCGTCACCCCGCAAAACGGCCGCCTCGCCCTGCGCGGCTCCATCATCGACACCGCCACCAAGGTGGCCCTCCGCGAAGTCGCCGTGGATTTCGACCAGAACGACGCCGGCGGCCTCGCCGCCTCCATGGCCGCCCTCGTCGCCGCCGCCTTCCGCCTCCCCCGGCAGACGGCGCCCGAAACCGTCGCTTCCCCGGCCTACCGTGACTACGCCGAGGGCATGTCCCTGCTCCGCAGTGGAACCAGGAATTTTGACAAGGCTGCCGCCGCCCTCCACCGTGCCGTCCAGCTCGATCCGCGTTCCCCCTCCCCCGCGCCGCTCTCGCCGAGGCCTTCTATAACGGCTGGCTCGCCACCGGCGAATTGCCATGGCTCAGCCGCGGCCGCGAACAGCTCGCCGAGGCCGTCCGTCTCAACCCGGACTCCGTCGCCGTCCACCTCGCCGCCGGGAAACTCAACCTCGCGCCCGGCTCCTACGAGCGCGCCGCCCGCGAGTTTCAACGCGCCATCGAGCTCGATCCCGCCAGCGCCGAGGGCTGGCGCGGCCTCGCCCTGTCCTATGAAGGCATGCCCGAACGCGGCAATGAGGCCGTGGCCGCCTACCTCAAGGCCATCGAAGTCCAGCCCGGCTACTCCGCCCCGCTCACTGACCTCGGCATCTTCTTCCGCCAGCGGGGCAACTACGCCGAAGCCGAAAAGTACTGGCGCCGCGTCACCCTCATGACCCCGCAGTCCATCGCCGCTCACACCAACCTCGGCGGCCTCTACACCGACATGGGCCGCTGGGAGGATGCCGAAAAAGAACTGAAACTGGCGCTGCATCTCGACGCCGGCTCCCGCGCCGTACTCAACAACCTCGGCGCCCTCGCGCTCCACCGCCGCCGCGACGCCGAAGCCGCGCATTACTTCCAGCAGGCGCGCGCCGGCGGCCCCGAAACCGACGTGCTCATGATCAATCTCGGCGACGCCTTCCGCCGCACCGGCCGGGCCAACGACGCCGCCGCCGCTTACCGCCGCGGCCGCGCTTTGGCCGAACAGCGGCTGCTGAACAATCCCCGCGATGCCGTCGCGCGCGCCTTCCTGGCCTACTTCCTGCTGCGGCTCGGCAGCCGCCAGCTCGCCCTCAGCGAGCTCGCCCAGGCCCTCGCCCTGGATCCCCAGAACAAGAGCGTCCTGCGCAGAGCGGTGCTTACTTACGAGGCCATGGGCGAACGCCCCCGCGCCCTCGCCGTCCTGCAGGGCGCGCCGGCGGACGTGGTGAAGGAACTCAGCCGGCAGCCGGACCTCGCGCAATTGCGCCAGGACCCCCGGTTCGCGGCGCTGATGCCGAAGTTGGAAAGTCAGAGGGAATAGAGGAGCATTTTCATGCCGACAAACATCCACATCGTGCGCAAGCCGAACGGCAACCTGGAGCCGGACACCGGCGTGCGCAACAAGTTGAAAAAGGGCGATTCGGTGATCTTCACCGCCGGCGATGGCGCCCAAGACCTCGTCGTCGAGTTCACCGGCGCCTCGCCTTTCGGAAACGAGGCCCAGCACCGTCGCTTCCCCTACGGCCACGAGCACACCGTCCAGCAGGACTTCGACGAATCGCCCGGCGCCGCCAACGTCTACGTCTATGTCTGCCACGCCGCCGGCGGCAACCCCGCCCCTGCCCCCGGCGACGGCGGCGAAATCGAGGTGGTGCGCGGCTGACGGCTCATGCGGGCGCGCCGCCGCGCCCGCCCCTTACCCTTCCGCCGTCGTCGGGTCGATCACCCGCTTCACCGCCAGCACGCTGTTCGCCGGAAAGCCCCCTCTCTGCGCGTGCTCCCGGATGGCGCCCTCGTTCGGCGCTACGTACACGCAGTACACCTTGTCGTCGCACACGTAGCTCTCCAGCCACTGGATCGACGGACCCATCTCCGTCAGCACCGCGCACGACTTCTGCGCCACCGCCACCAGTTGCCCGGCGCTCAATTGGCCTGCCCCGGGAATCTCCCGCTCAATGATGAATCTCGGCATCTGTCCCTCCCTCTGAATCTCGGGCTGTGCGCGGCTTGCCGCCCCGCGGTCCCAGTTACGAGGTAGTGTACACCCCGCCGCAAGCCCGCCGCCGCCCCGCGATACACTGGTTCTGAACCCACCGTGCCTCCCTATCGCTCCCTTACCTCCACCTCCGGCCGCAATATGGCCGGCGCCCGCTCGCTCTGGCGCGCCACCGGCATGAAGGATGGCGACTTCGGCAAGCCCATCATCGCCGTCGCCAATTCTTTCACTCAATTCGTCCCCGGCCACGTCCACCTGAAAGACCTCGGCCAGATGGTCGCCCGTGAAATCGAAGCCCACGGCGGCGTCGCCAAGGAGTTCAACACCATCGCCGTCGACGACGGCATCGCCATGGGCCACTCCGGCATGCTCTACTCGCTCCCGTCCCGCGAATTGATCGCCGACGCCGTCGAGTACATGGCCAACGCCCATACCGCCGACGCCCTCGTCTGCATCTCCAACTGCGACAAGATCACCCCCGGCATGCTCATGGCCGCCCTGCGCCTCAACATCCCCGCCGTCTTCGTCTCCGGCGGACCCATGGAGGCCGGCAAGGTCGATTGGAACGGCTCCACCCGCAAGGTGGACCTCATCGACGCCATGATCGAGGCCGCCAATATCCGCAACTCCGATGAAGCCGTCGAGGCCATGGAGCGCTCCGCCTGCCCTACCTGCGGCTCCTGCTCCGGCATGTTCACCGCCAATTCGATGAACTGCCTCACTGAGGCCCTCGGCCTCTCGCTCCCCGGCAACGGCTCCCTGCTCGCCACCCACGCCCAGCGCCGCGAACTCTTCCTCCGCGCCGGCCGCCTCATCGTCGATCTCGCCCGCCGCCACTACGAGCACGACGACTTCACCGTCCTGCCCCGCTCCATCGCCACCTTCGAGTCCTTCGAGAACGCCATGGCCCTCGACATCGCCATGGGCGGCTCCACCAACACCGTCCTCCACCTCCTCGCCGCCGCCCGCGAAGCCGGCCTCGACTTCAGCATGGCCGACATCGACCGCCTCTCCCGCCGCGTCCCCTGCCTCTGCAAAGTCGCTCCTGCCACGCAGAAGTACCACCTCGAGGACGTCCACCGCGCCGGCGGCGTCATGGCCATCCTCGGCGAGCTCGAGCGTGGCGGCCTCGTCCACGCCGCCGCCCGCACCGTCCACGCCCCCACCCTCGGCGACGCCCTCTCCCAGTGGGACGTCCGCCGCTCCGAATCCCCCGAGGTTCATCAGTTTTACCGCGCCGCCCCCGGCGGCGTCCCCACCACTGAAGCGTTCTCCCAGGATCGCCACTACGACGCCCTCGACCTCGACCGCGCCACCGGCTGCATCCGCGATCTCCCCCACGCCTACTCGAAAGACGGCGGCCTCGCCGTCCTCTTCGGCAACCTCGCCGAGCGCGGCTCCATCGTCAAAACCGCCGGCGTCGACGAGAGCATCCTCAAGTTCACCGGCCGCGCCCGCGTCTGCGAAAGCCAGGAAGAGGCCGTCGAGAAGATCCTCGGCGGCCTGATCGTCGCCGGCGACGTCGTCGTCGTCCGCTATGAAGGCCCCAAGGGCGGCCCCGGCATGCAGGAGATGCTCTACCCCACCTCCTACATCAAGTCCATCGGCCTCGGCAAACAGTGCGCCCTGCTCACTGACGGCCGCTTCTCCGGCGGTACCTCCGGCCTCTCCATCGGCCACGTCTCCCCGGAAGCCGCCGCCGGCGGCGCCATCGGCCTCGTGCACGAGGGCGACGCCATCGAAATCGACATCCCCGCCCGCCGCATCCACCTCGCCGTCGACGACGCCGAACTCGCCCGCCGCCGCGCCGCCATGGAGGCCCGCGGCCCCCAGTCCTGGCAGCCCGCCACCCGCCAGCGCTCCGTCTCCGCCGCCCTCCAGGCCTACGCCGCCCTGACCACCAGCGCCGACTCCGGCGCCGTCCGCGACGTCACCCAACTCCGCTCCGCCAACAAAGGCTGAGCCCCGCTCAGCCCCTCGCCACGCCGCCCGCCACCGCCCGCAGATACTGCTTCGGCACGGATGGCGCCACACCCAACTCCTGCGCCGCCCGCAGCGGGAAATACGGATCGCGCAAAAACTCGCGCGCCAGCAGGATCACGTCCGCCTGCCCGGCCTCCAGGATCCCCTCCGCCTGCTCCGCCGTCGTGATCAGCCCCACCGCACCCGTCGCAATCCCCGCCTCTCTCCGGATCCGCTCCGCGAACGGCGCCTGGTAGCCCGGCCCCATCGGGATCTTCGCGCTCGCCACATTCCCGCCCGACGACGTGTCAATCAAATCCACCCCCAGCGGCTTCATCATTCGCGCCAGCTCCACTGACTCTTCAATCCCCCACCCGCCCTCCGTCCAGTCGCTCGCCGAAATCCGCAGCCACAGCGGCCGCTCCGGCCCCATCTCCGCCCGCACTGCCCGCACCACTTCCGTCACCGCCCGCGCCCTGTTCTCCAGGCTCCCGCCATACTCGTCCGTGCGCCTGTTCGTCAGCGGCGACAGGAACTCGTGCAGCAGGTACCCGTGCGCCGCGTGAACTTCGATCACCTCGAAACCCGCCGCCAGCGCGCGCCGCGCCGCCGCCCGAAACGCCTCCACCACACTTCGGATCTCTTCCACCGTCAACTCGTGCGGCACCGGATCCCCGTCGCGGAACGGAATCGCGCTCGGCGCCACCGTCTGCCAGCCGTTTGCCTGCCCCGGCGCAATCGCCGCCCCGCCCTTCCACGGCACCTCCGTGCTCGCCTTCCGCCCCGCGTGCGCCAGTTGAATCCCCGCCACCGAGCCCTGGCTCTTCACAAATTCCACAATGCGCCGCAGCGGCTCCGCCTGCTCGTCCTTCCACAACCCCAGGTCGCCGTACGTGATCCGCCCTTCCGGCGCCACTGCCGCCGCCTCCGTCAGCACCAGCCCCGCCCCGCCCACGGCCCGGCTGCCCAGATGCACCAGGTGCCAGTCGTTCGCCCGCCCGTCCGCCGCCGAGTACTCGCACATCGGCGACACTACGATCCGGTTCGCCAGCCTCACGCCCCGCATCTCCAGCGGCTCAAATAGCCTCGGACTCTTCGTCTTCTCCGTCGCCATCGGTTCCTCCCCACCCAGCATAGAGCAGGCCGCGCCGCCTCCCGATAGACCGTCAATCCCATTGACGAATCCCCCAGGCCGTGATACTAATGAACACCATCGGGAATGAGCAGGGACTTTCCCCGTGTCCGGCTTACACGGGATCCTTCACAACAACACGCTTGAAATTACCGCCACGGAGATCTCGAGGAATCATGAGATATTTTCACCGTATTTCTATCCTGGGCCTGGCCATCGCCGCCCTCGCAGGTTTCATCGCGCCGCGGCAGGCCGCTGCCCAGGTCCTTTACGGCTCCATCGTCGGCACCGTGCAGGATCCTTCCGGCGCCGTCGTCCCCGGAGCCAAGGTTTCTCTCAACCACACCGCCACCGCCACAGTCCGTGAAGTGACGGCCGACGATCAGGGCCGCTATGCCGCCGTCAGCCTCCCCGCCGGCTCCTATGACCTCACTTTCACCGCCGCCGGCTTCCGCACCCTCAGCCGCACCGGCGTCGAAGTCACCATCAACTCCGTCACCCGCGTCGAAGCCAAGCTCGAGGTCGGCCAGATTAGCGAGCACGTCACCGTCTCCGCCACCGCCTCCGCCCTCCAGACCGACCGCTCCGAAACCCGCGCCGAAATCAGCTCCCGCACCGTCGTCGAGCTCCCCCTCCCCGCCTACCGCAACTTCCAGAGCTTGATCAACCTCGTCCCCGGCGCCACCCCCGCCGCCCTCCAGAACTCCGTCGGCGCCTCCCCCCAGCGCTCACTCACCACCAACGTCAATGGCACCAACCGCAACAACAACAACACCCGCGTCGACGGAGCCATCAACGTCTACATCTGGCTCCCCCACCACACCCTCTACAATCCCCCCGTCGAATCCATCGAGACCGTCAACATCACCACCTCCTCCTTCGACGCCGAGCAGGGCATGGCCGGCGGCGCCGCCGTCACCGTCGCCACCAAGTCCGGCACCAATGAGCTCCACGGCTCCGCTTACTGGTATCACGACAACCAGCACCTCTACGCCCGCCCCTACTTCTACCGCCAGAGCGAGGTCAAGCCGCGCCTGCCCAAGTCCATCGTCAACATCCCCGGCGGCACCATCGGCGGCCCCATCGTCAGGAACAAGTGGTTCTACTTCTTCTCTTACGAGCGCACCTCCGAGCGCACCGGCCAGTTCGCCAACTCCAGCGTCCCGCCCGCCGACATGCGCGCCGGCGACTTCTCCGCCTACACCGGCCTCGGCCTCATCTACGATCCCCTCACCGGCGACGCCAACGGCGCCGGCCGCACCCCCTTCGCCGGCAACAGAATCCCCTCCTCCCGCTTCTCCCCCACTTGGACCAAAATCCAGAAGCTCGCCCCCATGCCCAACCAGCCTGCCCAGGATGCCTACGGCCTCTCCGGCAACTACTTCTCTTCCGCCACCCTCGGCCTCACCCGCGATCAGTACGACGTCAAAACGAACTACAACGTCAGCCAGAAGCTCATGATCTGGGGCAAGTACTCCCACATGCGCGCCCCCGTCACCGGCACCGGCGCCCTCGGCGAGCTCACCGGCCCTGCCCTCGGCCAGATGGGCACCGCCTTCGTCCGCGTCATAATCCCCACCTTCGGCTTCAACTACACCAAGTCCTCCACCTTCCTCATCGATGGCGTCTTCGGCCACACCCGCTTCCTCAATCAGGCCACCGGCCCCGACTACGGCAAAAACTGGGGCTCCGAGGTCTGGGGCATCCCCGGCACCAACGGCGGCAAGGCCTTCGCCAACGACATCCGTTACTCCGGCCAGCCCTGCATCTCCAACGGCCTCACTGGCTGGGGCAACTGCACCTCCTCCAACCCCAACTTCTACGACGATTACAGCTACACCTACACCACCAACTTCTCCAAGATCCACGGCGCTCACGAGTTCCGCTGGGGCATCGATATCGTCCGGCACGCCATGAACCACTGGCAGCCCGAGATCGCCAACCCCCGCGGCAGCCTCAGCCCCAGCGGCAACGCCGTCGTCCTCCAGGGTCAGGTCGCCCGCAACGTCCATACTTACGCCGCCGGCCTCCTCGACATCCTCGGCAGCGCCAATAAGAGCGTCCAGTTCTTCGACATGCATACCCGCGAGTGGCAGCACGGCCTCTACTTCCGCGACCGCTGGCAGGTCACCCGCTCCTTCACCCTCAACCTCGGCCTCCGCTACGAGTTCTACCCCCTCATGAACCGCGGCGACGGCCGCGGCGTCGAACGCTGGGATCCCGCCACCAACCTCGTCTACATCGGAGGCGTCGGCAATGTCCCCCAGAACAACGGCATCACCGTCTCCAAGAAGCTCTTCTCCCCCCGCCTCGGCTTCGCCTGGCGCCTCGGCGATAACACCGTCATCCGCTCCGGCTACGGCATGGCCGTCAACCCCATGGTTCTCTCCCGCCCCCTACGCGGCCTTTACCCCTCCACCATCGCCTCCAGTTGGGTCGCCCCCACCCAGTACGGCTACTACGGCACCCTCACCCAAGGCATCCCCGACGTCGCCACCCCCGACATCAGCACCGGCATCGTCACCCTCCCGCCCACCGTCAACATGGGCCCCCGCAGCCCCTATGCCGGTGAACTCAACCGCGGCTACATCCAGAGCTGGAACTTCACCATCGAACGCAAGCTCCCCGCTGACTTCCTCGTCTCCGCCGGCTACGTCGGCAACCAGACCGTCCACCAGTTCCTCGACCGCGACATCAACGCCGCAACATACATCGGCGGAGGCCCCTCCTCCCGCCCCCTCGCCGCCACCCAGGGCCGCCTCATTGACGCCCTCATGTGGGATGGCTGGGCCAGCGCCAACTACCACTCCCTCCAGGTCGCCATCAACAAGAACCTCTCCCGCGGCCTCTTCCTCAAAGGCGCCTACACCTGGTCCAAGGCCATCTCCCTCGCCGACGACGACGGCTGGCAGACCCTCCCCCTCACCAACATGCCCAGCGCCATCCGCCGCAACCGCTCCGTCGCCGGCTACGACCGCACCCACATGTTCGTCATGAGCTGGGTCTACGAACTCCCCTGGGGCAAGGGCCGCCCCTTCGCTCTCTCCGGCCTCGCCGACCACATCGCCGGCGGCTGGCGCATCAACGGCGTCTTCTCCGCCTACAGCGGCACCCCCTTCACCGTCTCCGCCAGCACCAACTCCCTCAATACCCCCGGCTCCTCCCAAACCGCCGACCAGATCGCCGAGGTCGTCAAGGTGGGCGCCGTCGGTCCCGGCTCCATGTACTACGACGTCAACAGCTTCCGCGACCCCAACTTCCAGCGCCCCGCCGGCACCTACCGCTTCGGCTCCATGGGCCGCAACTCCCTTCGCGGGCCCGGCTTCTCCAAAGCCGACCTCGCCCTCTTCAAGGACTTCCGCATGACCGAACGCCTCGTCCTCCAGTTCAAGGCCGAGTCCTTCAACTTCACCAACACCCCCCGCTTCGGCAACCCGGCGTCCAACGTCAGCTCCATGACCATCAACTCCTCCACCGGAGCCATCACCAACGCCAATAACTTCATGGCCATCACCGGCGCCAGCGACGAACGCAAGTTCCGCTTCGGTCTCCGCCTGTCGTTCTAGTCCGACCCCGGGCGGGGCAGCCCACCACTGCCCCGCCCGGCTACACTCACACCATGCCCCCAGCCTCCGGCAAAGGCTCCCTCCACCCCCAGGAACTCACCTCTTTCTCCGATCCCTCCACCGGAGCCCGCGTCCACCAACTCACCAGCCACCCCTCCATCAACCACCTCAGCTACTTCCTCCAAAGCTCCTTCAGCCCCGACTCGAAACGCCTCATCTTCACCTCCTACCGCACCGGCTCTGCCCAGCTCTTTGAAGCCGGCTTCCCCTCGGGCGATATCCGCCAGCTCACCGACGGCCCGCCCATCCACCCTTACTCCCCCACCATCTCCCCCGGCGGCGACCGCATCTTCTTCGTCCGCGGCGGCGCCCTCTGGTCTCTCGACTGGCGCACCCTCCAGGAAACCCGCATCGTCGACTTCCCCGGCGCCCAGCTCGGCGAATGCACCCTCGGCGACAACGGCCGCTGGATCACCGCCGCCTACAAGCAGGGCTCTCAGCAGGGCCTCGTCACCGGCCGCACCGACGGTCACGAATGGCGCGTCATCCCCTTCCTCCGCACCGTCATCCACCCCCAGTTCCACCCCCTCGACCCCCACTGGCTCGAGTTCGCCGCCGATCCCGCGCCCCGCATGTACCGCGTCCGCCGCGACGGCCGCGGCACCGAATGCCTTTACTCCAACCACGGCTCCGAGTGGATCACCCACGAAACCTTCCTCGGCTCCACCGGCGACCTCATCTTCGTCCACTGGCCCAAACGCCTCTACCGCATGAGCTGGACCACCCGCCGCATCACCCCCATCACCGATACCCCCGTCTGGCACGTCAGCCCCAGCCGCGACGGCAAGCGCGTCCTCTGCGACACCAACCACCCCGACCGGGGCATCTTCGAAATCGACGTAGCCACCGGAGCCCGCCGCCCCATCTGCCTCTCGCGCTCCGCCAACGGCGGCACCCAGTGGACCAGGGACCGCCCCGCCGACTGGAAGACAGACTCCAAGTCCGCCCTCAGTTGGCTCGAAGTCCCCGCCGACAACGTCTACGGGCCGCAGTGGACCCATCCCCACCCCTGCTACTCTCCCGATGAGCGCTGGGTCACCTTCACCAGCAATCGCACCGGCCACGCCCAGGTCTACGTCGCCGAAAACACCGTCACCCGGTAGCGCAGCTTCAGCGGCCGGCCCGGCCTCAGCGTCACCGTCTTCAAACCCGGATAGTTCGGCGCCA
>DAHVTI010000571.1 GCA_027324255.1 Bryobacterales bacterium
GGCCTGGAGGCCTGCCCCACATTTGGCTGGGGGCCGCTAGAAGCCGGTGCGGACGGGCTTGCCTTGGCGGGTGAGCTGCCAGGTGAAGGGCTCGGGTTGGAAGGCGGCCAGGCGGACGGTTTCTACGGCGGAGTTGCCGGCCAGGAGGACGAGGAGTTCAGAAGAGTTGCCGGGATTGGCGGCGGCACAGGCGACTCCATCGCGCTCGTGGGCGTAGGTGCGGCCGTCAAGGGTGAAAGCCGCGCCGTCGAATTGCGCTGGGAAGCGGGCGTGGACGGCGGAGTTGGTTTCAGGGCGGCCGACGAAGACGACGGAATGCGAACGCAGAATTTCGGGGGTGAGTTCAAAGTCGCGGAGGACGGGGACGCGCTGCTCGAACCAGCGGTTCAGGCCGCTTTGCAGGAGGTCCGCGGCGTGGCGGTTGGCGCCGGCGTCGGAGACCGTACCGTAGACGATCACGGTGGTGGCGAGGCGGGGCATCAGGGCCAGGAGCAGGGGCGGATTTTCGGGAAGCGTAACGGATGGCGGGGCGGCGGGGAAGTCCGCGGCGCGGATGGTTTTCGTCGTGTTCCTTGCGAAGAAGTCGCGGAGGGTTGAGACGAAGCGCTCGTCACCCCACTGCTTGCGGAGAGCGTCGAACTGGAGGGTGGCAAGGGCTTCGCGGCGGGCGACTTCGGATTCGCGGGCGCGGCGGAGAATGATCTGATACGTCTCGTCGGGCTTGCCGGAAGAGAGGATGCGATACCAGGCGGCGGAGCCGAGCGAGATCCAGTCGTCGGCTTCCGTGGCGGGGAGGATCCAGCCTTGCCACAGACGGTCCGGCGTGAGTTTGTTTAAAACGGGCTTGGGCTTTTCCGTTTTAGCTTCGACCGCGGGGGCGGATTCGGGGGCGCGCTGGTGGGCCTCGAAAAGGCGGTAGCCGGAGGAGTGGATGCCTTCGTTCGGGGGGTACTGCTCCTTCTGGTAAGGCGCGGGGACCCACTCGCGCTGGTTGGGCTTGCCGAGGAGGGCCCAGAGCATCATGCGGGGCGCCATCTCGGAGGTCGTAATCTTGGCGTCGAAGGCGGAGGCGGAGACGAGCGGGGCGGTGCGGAAGGCGAGGAAGCCGAAGCTTTCATCGATGGCGCCTTTGTGCGACTGGTACATCTCCTGCCACTTGAGATCGCGGGCGGAGGGCTGGAAGGGGATGTAGACGGGGCGGGACTTGGGGTCGATGGCCTGCTCGAGGCGGACCTGGAGGTCCTTGGCGTTGTTGCAGCCCCAGTAGAAGCCTTCGGTGCCGCCGAACCACTCGTTCTTCGAGCTGCGCCAGAGTCTGGTTTTATTGGTGCCGAGCTCGAACATGGCCACCTCATTGTTCTTCGCGTCCCCGATGAGCCATTCGTTGGTGTAGAGGCCGTTGTTGCGCTCGCTGAGATGGCGGACGACGTCATCGACGTTCGAGCCGTACTGGATGGCCTTGCGGGCGCGGAAGGCGACGGGAGTGCCGCTGATGTTGAAGGGGGACTGGCGGATGGTGGTTTCGGTGAGGACGACGCCGGAGTCGTTCTGATACCAGTCGGTGCCGCTCTGGATGCCGCCGGGGTAGGACTGCATGAGGACGCGGTGGCCCTGAGCGGGTTTGATGTCGAGCATGACGTTGGTCTGCTCGGCGAGGGTGAGGGACCAGAAGGTGATGTGGCCGATGACCATCCTGCCGTCGCGGGTGGCCTTGCCGGTGGCGGCGAAGGCGGAGCAGCGGTCGTTGGGGGCGGGGTCCTTGGCGGGGTGGTAGTAAGACGGCGGGGTGAGGCCGAGGCCTTCGATGCCGGTGGGGGTGGTTTGAGCGGCGGGAGAGAGGAGGCCGATTTCGGTGATGGTGTTGGCGAAGACGATGTCGGTGAGATCGACGTTGCGGCCCTGGTATTTTGCGCCGGCGGCGGCGGCGCCTTCGGCGATGCCCTTCATCTCGGAGAGGATCTCCTGGTCGAAGCCGCGGAGAAAGACGGCATCGGCGATGGCGCGGCCCTGGCGCCAGCCGAGGGCGCGGTCCTTGGAATTCATCTGGGCGGCGCAGCGATCGACATAGCCTTCGATTTCCTTGGCCATGAGGTAGCCGTGCTGGAAGCCGCGTTCGAAGGGCTGGCCCTCGGTGTGGAGATAGATCCAGCCTCCGCGCGGATAGCGGTAGGCGGGGCCGAAGGAGCGGACGGCGACCTTGGAGGGCCAGGCGGGCGGAGTCATGATCTCTTCGACGGCGACGCCTTCGATCCAGGCCTTGCCCCGGAAGGACGCGCCGGGGGCGATGCGGATTTCGGGGGCGTCGTTGGAGCGGGTGGCGGTGAAGTCGAGCGAGACCTTGGTCCACTCGCGGGTGCCGGCGAGGGAGTTCGTCTGGACGTCCCAGGGCATGGAGGCCATAGAGAGGGCGAGGCCGGTGGGGACGGTGGTGCGGTTGCCGTCGCCGATGGAGAGAGCTTGAGTGCGGAGCCAGCCTTCGACGCGATAGCGCTTGCCGGCGGTGAGGTTCAGCGCGCGGCCGCGGACGAGTGCCTCGGAAGGGGAGGAGCCGGGCTCGACGCGGAGAGAGGGCTTGCCCTGGTGGAGGACGGCGGAGTCAGCGACGGCGGTGGCGTGAAGGGGCTTCCAATCGGCGGGAGCGAGGAAGAGGGCGGCGGCAAGCAGCAGTGTCACTTGGTTCTCTCCTTGACCTTTTCGAACATGTCCTGGCGGAAGACTTGCTCGCCTTTGGACAGGATGAAATTGATGCGGGCGGTGGCGTTGATGTCTTCGACGGGGTTGCCGTCGACGACGGTGAGAGTGGCTTCGAAGCCGGGCCGGATGAGACCGAGACGGGAGCCGGCGCCGGCCAGGCGGGCAGCGGTGGAGGTGGCGGCGCGGAGGACGTCGCGGGGCGCGACGCCGGCCTGGACCCAGAGCTGCAGCTCGCGGTGGAGGCCGGGGCCGTGAGGGATGAGAAGCGAGCCGGAGCGGCTGATGGGGACGAGGGTTTCGCCGGCGGCGAGGCGGGCCTTGAGGGTGTCGGCGGCCTGCTGGACGAGTTCGGGGCGGGCGGCCATTTGGGCGGAGAGGGAGACGAGGGCGGAGCGGGCCTGGGGCTCGGCGACCTGCTGGTAGAGGGAATCCTGCAGCAGCAGGCAGCGGCCGCCGGCGGCGAGGGCGGCGAGGAGGGAGGGGGCGGAGGGATCGGGGGCAGTCAGGAGGATTTCAGCGCCGGGGATTTCGCCGGAGTCCACTTTTTGCTGGAGGGAGGGTGCGAGGCCAAGGGGATCGGGAGCGGTGCGGACGGCGGTGATGCCGGAGTAGAGGTAAGCGGCGAGGGCGCGCTCCATGTTCTTGCGGGCGCGATCGGGGCCGGTGGCGGGCGAGCCGGTGCCGGGGAGGAAGAGGTTGACGCCGGAATCGATCAAGGCAGGCAGGACGGTGCGGCCGGCGGCTTCGACGGCCTCGGCGTGGAGGGAGTCGGCGGTGGGGGTGGCGCCTTCGAAGACGGAGACGATGCGGCCATTGCGGATGAGGACGGCGCCTGAGTCGATGACGCGGCCGTCGCCGACGAAGATGCGGGCATCACGGATGAGCCAGGTTTGGGCGCGCTTCATCTCGCGGGCGAGGGTTTGGGTTTTGCGGAGATTGTCCTTGGACCAGGCCTGCCAGGAGCCGGCGATCAAGAAGGGCGCGAGGACGGCGAGGACCCAGAGCTTGGCGGCGGGCTTGATTTTTTCTTCCTTCTCCCAGCGGAAGAGTTTCACGGAGATGAAGAGGCCGACGGCGAGGGTGAGGAGCATGGCGAAGAGGGCATCGAGATTCTGGAGGATACTTTCGCCGCGGACAAGGACGCCCTGCATGCCGAGGTAGAGGTGGGTGGCGGGGAGGAACTGGGCGACGGACTGGAGCCAGTCCGGCATGATGCTCAAGGGGACGGTGGCGCCGGAGAGCATCAACATAGGCAGGTAGAGGAGCTGGATGATGATCTGGCTCTCGGCCATGGAGTTGGCGATGGAGGCGATGATGAGGCCGACGGCGCGGAAGGCGAGGGCGCCGGCGCTGACGATGAGGAAGAGCGAGAGGAAGTTGTGGGGAAACTCCATGCCGTAGCGGAGGCGGCCGAGGATCAAAAAGAAAAAGAGCGACGGGATGAAGAGGCACCAGCCGGTGACGATGGAGGCGACGAGGATGGGGGCGGGCGAGATGGGGGCGACTTTGAAACGGCGGAGGATGCCGGCTTCGCGGTCCATGGTGGCGCGGAGGCCGCCGCCGAAGAAGCCGGAGCCGAGGACGCCGAACATGAGCACCATGGAGAGGGTTTGCGTGAGGGCGCCCTGGCTGGTGCGGGCGCCGAAGCCTTCACCGAAGCCGATGAAGAACAGCAGGGGCATGAGGTAGTTGAAGAAGACGACGACGCGGTCGCGCGAGGTGAGGCGGAGAGTGGTGCGGATGTAGGCGAGGTAAGGGCGCATGGGGCGGATCAGTCTCGCAGGGATTTGCCGGTGAGCTCGAGGAAAACGTCTTCGAGGGTGGGGCGCTTGATGTGGAGGTCGTCGATTTCGGCGCCGGCGGATTCGAGCCACTTGACGAGGTCGACGACGGCGCGGGCGGGCTTGGGGGCGGAGAGGGTGAGGTGGCGGCGGTCGTCGGAAAAGACGCCGGCGAGGCCGTCGGGCGGCTCCGGGGGCATGGGTTCCAGAGTGGAGATTTCGACGCGGGCGTGACCGAGGACGCGCTGCTGGAGCTCGCGGGGGGAGCCGATGGCGATGATGCGGCCTTCGTCGACGATGGCGACGCGGTGGCAGAGGCGCTCAGCCTCTTCGATGTAGTGGGTGGTGAGGAGGATGGTGCGGCTCTGGTCTCGGAGCTCCTCGATGAGGGAGTGGATTTCGAGGCGGACCTGTGGGTCGAGGCCGGTGGTGGGCTCGTCGAGGAAGATGACCTGGGGCTCGTTGATGAGAGCGAGGGCGAGGGCGAGGCGCTGCTTCTGGCCGCCGGAGAGGGTGGTGTAGAAGGCGGCGCGCTTTTCCCAGAGCTGGAGGCGCTTGAGGAGGGCGTCGGGATCGGAGGAGCGGGAGTAGAAGGAAGCGAAGAGCTCGACGGCTTCGCGGACGCGGATTTTTTCGGGGAGGTTGGTGGCCTGGAGGGAGACACCGATTCTGTCTTTGACGGCGGAGGCGTCGGAGGCGGGGTCGAAGCCGAGGACGGAGACGTGGCCGGAGGAGCGGGGGCGGATGCCTTCGAGGATCTCGACGGTGGTGGTTTTGCCGGCGCCGTTGGGGCCGAGGAGGCCGAAGACTTCGCCCTGGGCGACTTCGAAGTCGATGCCGCGCACGGCTTCGAAATCGCCATAGGACTTGCGGAGGCCGGAGACGCGGATGGCTGGTTCGGCGGCCATTTTAGCGGTTGAGGACGGCGATGCAGGCCTTCATGAAGGCGGGGAGGTCGTCGGGCTTGCGGGAGGAGACGAGGTTGTCGTGGACGACGACTTCGGAGTCTTCCCAGAGGCCGCCGGCGTGGACGACGTCGTCCTTGATGGCGAAGAAGGAGGTGCAGCGTTTGCCCTTGAGGACGTTGGCGGAGCAGAGGCACCAGAGGCCATGGCAGATGGCGGCGACGAGCTTGCCCTGGGCATCGATCTGGGCGATGAACTGGGAGGAGGCGGGGTGGCGGCGGATGAAGTCGGGAGCGAAGCCGCCGGGGGCGATGACGCCATCGTAGTCGGCGGCTTTGATTTCGGCGTAGGATTTGTGGGAAGCGCAGGGGTAGCCGAGTTTGGAGGGGTAGGATTTACCGGCCTCGGCGGCGACGAGGTGAACTTCCGCGCCGGCTTCGACGAGGCGGTAGTAGGGGTACCAGACCTCCATTTCCTGGTAGAGCTGATCGACAAAGATGGCGACGCGCTTGCCTTTGAGGTTCATAGGAACAGTGTATCGTCCTTCGCAGGGAGAGCCTTGGGGGGACGCGCTGGGAGGTTAGTTTTGGCCGGCCTGGAGGCCGGCCGCACCTATTTGGGAAGCAGGGACAGGACGGCTTCGGTGGGGCTGGGGATGACGTGGGCGGCGATGAGCTTGCCTAGTCCGTCGACCTTGGCTTTGCCGGCTTCGACGGCGGCGCGGACGGCGGCGACGTCGCCCTTGATGACGACGGTGATGAAGCCGCCGCCGAGCTTTTCGCGGGCGAGGACCTCGACGTTGGCGGCCTTGCAGGCGGTGTCGATGGCTTCGAAGACGGCGGTGAAGCCCTGGGTTTCAATCAGGCCAACGGCAAATCCGGCTTGTTCACTCACAGGGGGCTCCTTTGCGGCAGGCGTTTTGACGACGGCCTGCTCCATGAGGGGGTTGAAATCGGGCTTGGCTTCCCAGGCCGGGCAGGCGCGGGGATCGGGGTTGGGGATGACGTCGGAGATGCAGTCGACGCGGAGGGAGGCGGCCATGGCGGCGCCGGCTTCGATGGCGGCGCGGACATCGGCGAGCGGCCCGGTGATTTTCATCATGGCGCCGGCGAGGTCGTTCAGCTCGACCTGCCAGAGGCGCACGTTGGCGGTCTTCTCGAGGGCGTCGAGGACCACCATGGAGGAGGACCAGCCGCGGACTTCAATGAAGCCGAGGGCGCGGCTCACAGCATGCCTTTCGAGCGCAGGGTCTCCATGACTTCGAAGACGAGTTGCTCGAGCTTATCGCGCTGGACGTCGCCGGTGCGGACGGCGCAGCCGGCGGCGGGGGGATCGACGATGCCGGATTCGGAGAGCAGGCAATGCAGGACCTGCTTGAGAGCGGCGCGATCGGTCTGTTGAGAAGGGGACTGAGGCTGGCGGGAGCGGCCGAAATCGAAGCCGCGCATTTCGACGCCGGCGCGGAAGCCGTCGGGGAACTCGAAGTTGTTGAGCATGAGGTCGAACAACTCGAGGATGCGGTGCTGGAGCTGCATGGCGCCGGCGAGCTGGTTGGCGCCGTAGATGTCGTAGAGCTTGCGCATGAGCTCGGGGACGACGTTGGAGGCGGCGTTGGTGCCGCCGTCGGCGCCGGCGAGGAGCATGGGGATGAGGACGCAGTCCCAGCCGGTGAGGAAGGTGAACTCGGGGCGGTTGGGGCGGATGGCGGCGATCATGCGCATCATGAAGGCGACGTCGCCGGAGGAGTCCTTGATGCCGACGACGCGGGGGAATTCGGAGAGGCGGCGGATGGTGTTGACGTCGATGGGGGAGGCGAAGAGGGGGATGTTGTAGAGGGTGACGTCGATGGGGGAGTTCAGCGCGATTTCGCGGAAGTGGGCGTAGACGGATTCGGGGCTGAGGCGGTAGTAGATGGGGGAGACGATGGCGACGGCGGTGGCGCCGCAGGAGTGGTAGAGCTCGCAGGCGGCGAGGGTCTCCTTGACGTTGGCTTCGGCGGCGCCGGCGAGCACGGGGACGCGGCCGCGGGTTTCGTCGCAGGTGATTTTGACGATGAGGCGGCGCTCTTCGACGGTGAGGCGGGTGAATTCGCCGGTGGAGCCGTTGGGGTAGAGGCCGTGGACGCCCTTCTCGATGAGCCAGTTGATAAAGCGGCGGAGCTCGGCTTCATGGATGCGGCCCTGCGCGTCGAGGGGGACGAGCATGGGCGTGAAGATCCCTTTGAGGGGGGCGGACATACTTGCCATATGGTTTCATTTCAGAGGGGCGGAGGGCAACTACGGGCGGGCGGGGGCGAGGTTCTGGCGGGCCCAGGCGAGGCACTGGTCCAGAATGCGGGCTTCGAGGGCGAGGGCTTCGCCGCGGGAGAGGCCGGAGACGCGGGGCAGCGGCTGCCTGGGCTTGTTGGCGCGCACCAGGGCGAGTGCGCGGGCAAGGTAGCGGGCGTGGCGATTCGGGAAGGTCAGCCAGTACTTTTCGGTGAGACAGGGGATCTTGAGGGGGTCGCGGGTGAGCATGTCGAGGGAGAACTTCACCCGCGGACGTTTCGCGCGGAGAAGAGCCACGGCCTTGGGCAGGTCCACGATGCCGGAGCCGAGGGGGACTTCGGAGAGGAGGAAGCCGTCGGGATACTCTTCGACGGCCATGTCCTTGATGTGGGTGTTGACGACGTAGGGGGCGAGGGCCTCGATCAACTCCATAGGGCTGTCGAGAAGGGAGAGGTTATTGCCGAAGTCGATGCAGGCGCCGAAGTATTCACTGGAGTATTTGCGGAAAAGATCGGACATTTCTTCGGCGGTCCAATCCTTGTGGTTTTCGAGGCCGAGGGGGAGTTTGTGTTTTTCGGCGATGGGGACGGCGAGGGCGATGCGGCGGTGGGAGGTGCGGACGAAGTCGTTCCACTGGTCGAGGGAGTTGAACGTCTCGTAGCGGCGGCCGGAGAGGCAGACGGAGCGGATAGACTCGGCGCCGGCCTCCTTGGCGGCCTTCACGGCGGCTTCGAAGGCGGTGGCGTCGTCCTGCGGGAGGGGGACGAGCAACTCCCAATAGAGATTGTTTGTTTCAACGAATTCCCGCACCTGTTTCAGGTAGGCGGGATCGGGGTTGGACGGGAGAGCGGCCTGTCCGCCGCCGGCGCCCATCGAGTGGACACGCTGGAGGAACTCGAGGGCGGTGCGCTGGGGGCGGAGGATGGCGAAGGAGTCCGGGGTGAAGCCGAAGTGGAAGCGCGCCGGACGCGGCTGGAGGAAGGCCGCCGCGGAGGAGGAGAGGAAGGCTCGGCGGTTCACAGGTTGAAGCTCCGGAGGACCTGGTCCCAGGGTTTGCGATAGGGGCGGACGAGGAGGGCGTTGGCCTCGCGGTCGCCGACGACCTCTTCCTTTTCGGCGTCCCACCTGAGTTGGCGGCCGAGCTTGAGGGAGAGGTTGGCGAGGTGGCAGGAGACGGAGACGCGGTGGCCGTCCTCGACGTCGGCGACGGGGCGGCGGCGGGCCTTGAGGCAGTCGATGAAGTGGCGGGAGTGGATGTCGATGGGCTCGGGAGTGGCGCCGCGGCCGCGGCGGGGCTCGGCGTAAGGGGTGGGCTTCTCTTCGGCGGCGGGGGGATGGCCGGGGGGCTTGGACCACTGGGGGATGGCGGA
This sequence comes from Bryobacterales bacterium, assembly GCA_027324255.1. Classification (GTDB taxonomy): domain Bacteria; phylum Acidobacteriota; class Terriglobia; order Bryobacterales; family Bryobacteraceae; genus Paludibaculum. The sequence continues at coordinate 9,018 of DAHVTI010000571.1, forward strand.
TTCGGGCACGATTTTCATGTCGGGGGCGAACTCGTAGCCGCCACGGGAGACGGCGAGGATGCCCCTGGTGCCGATGAACTGGACGCCGGCGAGAGAGGACGCCGTGCCGCCGGCGCCGCGGCGGGCAGCGGTTCCGCCGGCTTCGCGGAAGGAGCACTCGACGGTGAGGCCGGGGTACTGCCAGATGGCGTCCTGGGTGTCGGGGGTTTCGCCGTTGTCCTGGAGGGCGAAGCGGCCGCCGGCGGAGTAGACGTTCCGCGGGGACTGGAGGCCGAGGATGAAGTGGACGAGGTCCATGTCGTGGGCGCCGAGGTTGGTCATCTGGCCGCCGGAGTAATCCCAGAACCAGCGAAAGTGGTAGAGGCAGCGGTTGGGATTGTAGGGACGCTGGGGGGCGGGGCCGAGCCAGAGATCGTAGTCGAGGCCGGCGGGGGGCGGGCAGTCGGCGGGCTTGCCAAAGCCGGGCATAACGTTGCGGTAGGCGCCGAAGCGGACGGTGTGGATTCTGCCGGCGTAATTCTCGCGGACCAGCGGCAGGACCTCTTTCATGTGGGTGGCGCTGCGGCCCTGGGTGCCGACGCAGACGATGCGGTTGAAGCGGCGGGCGGCGGTGGTCATCCAGCGGCCCTCCTTGACGAACAGCGTCATGGGCTTCTCGACATAGACGTCCTTGCCGGCGGCGCAGGCCATGATGGTGACGAGGGCGTGCCAGTGGTCGGGCGTGGAGACGACGACGGCGTCGAGGGACTTGTCGTCGAGCAGCTTACGGAAATCGGAGTAGCCTTTGGGGCTGGAGCCGGATTGCTGCCGCGCGTATTCGATGCGCGGTTCGTAGATATCGCAGACGGCGTTGATGGCGACGTCGGGGAAGGTCTTGAAGTCAGCGATGTGGCGGAGGCCGATGAGGCCGCAGCCGATGAAGCCGAGGGAGACCTTGTCGTTGGCGCCGAGGATGCGGGAGTAGGACGCAGCGGTGGCGGTGCCCAGGAAAGCGCGGCGGGTGGCGGACATAGCGGAGAGTTTATCACCGCGGTTGCGCCGTTTGCGGCTTGACGTCGATGTTGTGGTAGACGGCGACACGCCACTGGCCGTCCCGGCGCACGAGCACCTGGAGGAGGCGGGTGAGGAGCGGGCCTTCCGGAGAAGGCTGCACGCCGGGGGGCAGGGCGAGGAAGCCGGAGAGGCGGCAATCGGTTTCGACGAGGGCGACGTGATCGTCGAGCAGGCGGAGGCGGACGATGTCGAGCTTGAGGCGGCTACCGCGGAAGAGGCCGGAGAAGATCTGTTCGTGGCGGAGGATGAAGGGCTGGAGGCCGTCGAGGATTTCGCCGCGGATGTTGGTGGCCCAGCAGTCGCCGATGAAGCCGGCGGCGTAGGCGGCGGCGTCGCCGCGGTTCCAGGCTTCCTCATCGCGGTCGAGGAGGAGGCGGACGGCGGAGGTGATGTCTTGAGGGATCATGGGAGGCTCGCTTTCAGGATGGGATGGCGGCGGACGGAGAGGGGCGTCGATGAATATTCCTGCCTCCTCCGTGTCTTTATGACACCATTGTGCCACGAAGGCACTTCTGTATACTAAAGCAATGCAGCACGAGGGTCAAGAGGAAACCGGGCGGGCGCGCCAGCGGAGGCGGACAAAGAAACAGTTGTTGCAGGCGGCGGCGGAACTGGTGGACCGCGGGGAGGTGCCGACGGTGACGGCGGCGGCGGACGCGGCGGACGTTTCGAGGCGGACGGCGTACCGGTATTTCCGGACGCAGGAGGAGCTGCTGTCGCAGGTGACGCTGGAGCGGCTGCGGCCGAGGGTGGAAGGGGTGATCGAGGCGGCGCGGCGGGAGTTCGACGCGGCGACGGCGCTGGAGAAGACAGTGGGGCAGATCCAGCGGCTGGCGGTGGAGTACGAGGGGGCGCTGCGGACGATCCTGCGGCTGTCGCTGGAGCGGAAACTGGGGGAGACGGGGCCGGTGCGGGGTGGGCGGCGGGTGGACTGGATCGAGAGCGCGGTGCGGACGGTGAAGCCGAAGCTGAAGAAGCGGGAGTACGAGCGGCTGGTGTCGGCGCTGTCGCTGTGCCTGGGGGTGGAGGCGTTGATCATCCTGCAGGACGTGCGGGGGCTGAAGCCGGAGCAGTCGATCGGCGTGTGCCAGTGGGCGGCGCGGGCGATTCTGGAGGCGGCGATGGGCGGGAGTCAGCGGCCGTAGTGGGCGGCAAGTTCGGCGCGGAACTTGGAGACCTTGGGGGCGACGACGAAGGCGCAGTAAGGCTGATAGGGGTGGCGTGCGAAGTAGTCGCGATGGTAGTCTTCGGCGGGCCAGAAGGTGGCGGCCGGGACGACTTCGGTGACGATGGGGTCTTCGTAGAGGGCTGAGGCGGCCTGGATGGCGGCGCGGGCCTGGGCTTCCTGTTCGGGGGAATGGAAGAACACGGCGGAGCGGTACTGGGTGCCGGTGTCGTTACCCTGGCGGTTGAGGGTGGTGGGGTCGTGGATGGTGAAGAAGATTTCGAGGAGGTCGGGGAAGGAGATGAGGTCGGGGTTGAATTCGAGCTGGACGACTTCGGCGTGGCCGGTATCGCCGGAGCAGACCTCTTCATAGGAGGGGTCAAGAGTCTGGCCGCCCATGTAGCCGGAGGTGACGGAGGCGACGCCGCGGACGTCGAGGTAGACGGCTTCCAGGCACCAGAAGCAGCCGCCGGCAAGAGTGGCGAGGGAGGGGGGCCCAGGGTTCATGATCCGGATGGTAGCACCGCTTGACACGGGCGGCGGACGGGCGCATGATGCTGCGGGTGTTCCGGAATTGGGCCATGGCGTTAGGATGTGCGGCGCTGTGCGGATGCGCCGAGGGGGAGAAGAGCGCCTGCGCGAGGCTGAAGTACACGGAAGGGGGCGTGGAGCGGCGGGCGTTCGTGCCATGCGCGGCGGCGATGGTGCGGCAACTGGACCGGGCGGGCGCGGGGGTGGAGACGATGGCGGACCGCTCGAAGCCAGGCGGGGCGCGGGGGAGGGCGCAGCGCGAGTGCCTGGCGGCGACCGCGGCGCTGGCGCGCCTGCTGCGGGAGGCGGGCGGGACGCAAAAGCTGACTGCGACGTGGGAGGACACGAGGCTGAACGAGTTCAGCCTGGCGGTAATCTCGGCGAAGGACGAGTACCTGACGATGTGCTATTACGGGCCAAAGCTGTTTGACGCCGCAGAGGTTCGGATCCCGGGGAGTGTCAGGGCGCATGACAAGGCAAGAGCGATTCTGTCGGAGATCCGTTGAGATGGCCGCGCTGGCGGGCGTGCTGGCGGGCGTGTGGTCGTGTGCGAAGCCGGAGCGGGCGAGGATGGGGGAGACGATCGAGATGGGACGGTTCCGGGTACGGGTGGAGTCGATCGAGGTGGAGGACCGGCGGCATCAGGGCGTGCCGGTGGAGGTGCGGGTGCGGCTGCGCTGCGACGGGGGGAACCGGTTCGAGCGGATGGATTTCGCGGACCTGCTGAGCCGCAAGGGGAAGGTGTATCTGAGGGCGGAGGACGGCTGGAGCGAGCGGCTATACTTCACGAGCACGGGGGAGGACGCGAGGAGCATGGTGATGGCCGCGTATCCGAAACAGGACCGGCGCGGCTATGTGCTGAGCATCGGGAACCCGTACGGACAACCGGCGCGGGTGGAAGTGGAGTTGAGGCGATGAAGACGGAGATGGGCGCGTGGATTTCAGGCGTGGCAGGGGCGTGCGCGCTGGCGACGGCGGGCATGTGGTACTGGCGGAGTTGGGACGGGGGTTTGAGCGTGCCGCCGCTGCCGCAGGGGGACATGATGGACATCGGCCAACTGATGGGGATCGCGGTGCTGGGGGTGACGTTTCAGTTCGGCACGCCGGCGCTGTGCGTGCCGGCGTGGGCGCTGGGGTTGAAGGCAAGAGGGCACTGGGCAGCGAAGGCGGGGATGGCGATGGCCGGGGCGGCGCTGCTGATGTATGCGTTTTATGTACGGGCGTGCCTGGGGGTGGTGGCGGGGTGAGGCACACGGGAGAGCACGGCTAGGGCGCCGCGGGAGCGGGCGGCTCGGGCTCGTTGAAGTCGAACATGTAGATGTCGTCGAGGCAGGAGCCGGGCTGGAGGGAGGCGATCTCCTTAACGTAGCCGGTGCGGAGGTCGTAGACCCAGCCGTGGATGATGGGGCGGTTCTCGGTGTGCCAGGCTTTCTGAACGATGGAGGTTTGGGCGAGGTTCTGGACCTGCTCGATGATGTTGATTTCGACGAGGCGGTCGAGGCGGGCCTGGTTGTCGGAGATGCAATCGAGCTCGCGCTTGTGGAGGCGGTAGACGTCCTTGATGTGGCGGAGCCACTTGTTGATGAGGCCGAAGTTGTGGCGGGTCATGGCGTTCTTGACGCCGCCGCAGTCGTAGTGGCCGCAGACGATCACGTGCTTTACTTTGAGGACTTCGACGGCGTACTGGAGGACGCTGAGCATGTTGAAGTCGGTGTGGACGACGAGGTTGGCGATGTTGCGGTGGACGAAGAGCTCGCCGGGCTCGGTGCCGGTGATGTCCTCGGCAGGGACGCGGGAATCGGAGCAACCGATCCACATGAACTCGGGCTTCTGGTGGAAGGCCTGGCGGGTGAAGAAATCGGGGTGGACGTTGAGCTTGTCCTGGACCCAGGCCTGGTTGGCGAGGAGGAGTTTCTTGTAGGAATCCATTGGTAGTGGCCTTTAGAAATTTTTGAATTCGAAGGTAATGTCGCGGTAGGGGGCGAGCTTCTTGAAGTCCTCGACGACTTCGATGATGTCGTGGTCCATGTAGAGGGCGCGGGTGCCGTCGATGATGAGGTGGGAGCCGGCGGGGATGCGGCGGAGCTTGGTGCGGAGCTCGTTCTTGTTGACGAAGGAGACGTCCTTGTTGAAGCGCATGAGGTGGTAGCGGTCCTGGCTGACGACGGTGACGGCCTGGTGGTGGTTAGCGCGAATCACGAAAAAGATGCCGGTGACGAGGCCGACCATGACGCCCTTGAGCAGGTCAGTAAAGACGATGGCGAGAAGGGTGACGAGGAACGGGAGGAACTGGCTCCAGCCCTGGCTGTAGATCTCGCGGTAGAGGACGGGTTTGGTGAGTTTGTAGCCGACGACGAGGAGGACGGCGGCGAGGCAGGCGAGCGGGGTGAGGTTGAGAAGGCCGGGGATGAAGAGGGCGGAGAGGAGGAGGAGGACGCCGTGGATGAAGGCGGACATCCAGGTTCTGACGCCGGCGTAGACGTTGGCGGAGGACCGGACGACGACGCTGGTGACGGGGAGGCCGCCGATGAGGCCGCTGAGGAAGTTGCCGATGCCCTGGGCGCGAAGTTCGCGGTTGGGGGGCGAGATGCGCTTGTAGGGGTCGAGCTTGTCGGCGGCTTCAAGAGAGAGGAGGCTTTCGATGCTGGCGACGACGGCGATGGTGAAGGCGATGGCCCAGATGTGGGTGTCAGCGATGCGCGAGAAGTCGGGCAGCGTGATCATCGAGAGGAAGCCCTGAGCGGACTGGGCGACGGGGAGGGTGACGAGGTGTTCCGGCTCGACGAGTTTGAGGGCGGGGGCGATGAAGCCGAAGGCCTGGTTGAGGCCGATGCCGAGGGCGACGGCGAGGAGCGGGCCGGGAACGAGCTTGAGGAAGCCGCCCGCCTTGGGGGCGAAGAACTCCCAGCCGATGAGGAGAGCAAGGGAGAGGCCGGAGATGAGCATGGCGCCGGGGTGGGCGCTGAGGACGCTTTCGAGGAGGTCAGTGAGGGTGTTGAAGCCGCTCTGCTCGAAGAAGCGAAAGTCGCCCTCGTAGTCCTTGTCGCGACCGAGGGCGTGGGGGATCTGTTTGAGGATGATGACGATGCCGATGGCGGCGAGCATGCCGCGGATGGCGGAGTGGGGGACGTAGTCGGCGATGGAGCCGAACTTGAGCACGCCGAAGAGGAATTGAATGACGCCGGCGAGGACGACGGCGAGGAGGAAAGCCTGGTAGGAGCCGAGGCCCTGGATAGCCGTGGCGACAATGACGCTGAGGCCGGCGGCGGGTCCGCTGACGCTGACCTGGGAGCCGGACAAGAAAGAGACGACAATGCCGCCGACGATGCCCGCGATGACGCCGGCAAAGAGCGGGGCGCCGGAGGCGAGGGCAATGCCGAGGCAAAGCGGAAGGGCGACGAGGAAGACAACGGTACCGGCCGGGCCGTCGTACTGAAAGAGGTTGCCGGAAGTCGGATCGAGCGTAGTGGTTCTGTGTTCCGCCATGGGGGACAGTGGTTTGGGTTGAATTGTTTGAGAACGAAGGATGCGGGCGCGCAGGAGCCGCGTGGGCGACGGCCCGATCCGGGACCAGTTGTCTCCGAGGATAGCATCCGGAAGGGGGCGGGCGCTGAAGGGATGGAGGGCTCAGCGGGACTTACGGGGCTTGCGGCCGGGAAGGCTGAGGAGCGTGCCGACCTCGTTTCGCACTCGAGAGGGTGGCGGAGGGGGAGATCGGTGTGGACGGCGTATTCATGGCGGCGGCCGATTCCGGTGTGGGAGAGATAGCCTTCGGCGGTGAGTTCGGAGACGATGCGCTGGGCGGAGCGTGCGGTGATGCCAGCCTTCTGGGCGATGCCCTTGAGACGGATGGCGGGGCCGGCACCTACTCTTCAATTCTTCTTTGAGTGGAGAAGGGAAGCGACTGCGGAGAGGTGGCGAGCAGGCATCCCGCTGCTACGAATTGAGGCCACCGCCTGTCGAGAGGAGTCCTACCACGCCCAGCCCAAATCCGTCCGTTTCGCCCGAGCCCGAACCAGTACGGGCCGCCGTTGTCGCCATCGACTGGGCCGACCGGAAACATTTCCGGAAGCTCTGTCCGGCCGGCGACGAGCGGGCGACCGAAGGCGGCGGACTGCCGCATTCGCCCGAAGCCGTCGACGAGGGGGTCTGCCAACCGGCACGGCGCTTCCACAGCCAGCCGGCCGCCGTTTGCCTGGAGCAGTCCCGCGGCGCGCTGGTCTGCCTGCTTTCCAGCTACTCGTTCCGGCACCTGTACCCGGACCATCCCGCCACCTCGGCCAGCTACCGGCAAACCTTTCCGCTGCCGCGCCACCACGACCGAGTGCGGCGTCTGGGACCGGAACCGGTGCCCACCCGCGAGTTCCGGATGGTGATGGCGGACCGCCGGCGCGTTGTCGCTGAACGCACCCGCTGGAGCAATGCTCTCACCGCCGCATTGAAGCTTTACTTCCCGCAGGCGCTCGACTGGATCGACACCATCGACGGCCCGATGGGCTGCGACCTACCGGAGCGCTGGCCGGCTCCGCAGGAGCTGAAGAGGGCCAATCCCGGCACGCC
>DAHVTI010000371.1 GCA_027324255.1 Bryobacterales bacterium
TGGATGCGGCCTGACGGGCGAGGGCGCCGTCCTGTTGGCGGAGGGCGGCGGCCTGTAGTTCGACGGCCCGGCGTTGACGGGTGGCGGAAAGCTCCTGGGGGGACTGGGGGCGCGCGGCGGCGGCGAACAGGAGGGCGAGCGCGAAGCTCCTCACGTTGGACATATCGGCGGTTTGGGGCGAGGACATTACACGTCTTAACGGGGAAAAGTGTAATCTGCATGGGGCGGGGGAGCGTCTTCCCAGACGTGGCGAGAAGCGCGCGAGCATCCTTATTGCTGATTTTGAGCTGTGTGCTGTTGGCCGTCCGCGGGCAGAGCGCGGCGTCGGGGCGGGTGATGTACGAGGGCCGGCCGGTGCCGGGGGCGGTGGTGACGGCGAGCCAGGGCGGACAGACGTGGACGACGGTGAGCGGGGAGGACGGCTCCTTCCGGTTGGAGGGTGTGCCGGCGGGGGCGTTGGAGGTGGAGGTGAAGCTGTTCGGCTTCCAGACGCTGAAGCGGGAGGTGAGGGCGGAGCAGAGGCAGGGGCCGGTGGAGTTGGCACTGCGGATGCAGCCGTACGAAGCGGCGGGGGCGGAGGCGGCGCGGGCGTCGAGGCCGGCGAACGGGGCGGTGAACGGGGCAGCGGGGAACGGGACGGCGAACAACGTGGAGACGCAGGTGGCGCGGGCGCTGGAGGGGGCGGCGGGGGCGATGGCGGCGCTGGAGGCGGGGGATTCGAGCGAGTCGTTTTTGGTGCAGGGCTCATTGAGCCGGGGCTTGCAGGAGGCGGAGCGGCCGGACTTTTTCGAGATGGCGGGCGGGCCGGGGATGATGATGATGATGGGAGGGCCGGGAGGGCCGAAAGGGATGGTCCGAGGGGGGCCGGGTGGAGAAGGCGGGCCGGGGGGAGCGCCGGGCGGGGCAGGAGGTCCGGGCGGCGGGATGGTTGGGCCGGGCGGGATGGCTGGAGGGCGGGGAGGATTCGGCGGGCGGCCGGGCGGGCCGGGGATGAGGCCGGGGATGGGCCCCGGCATGGGTCCGATGTCGGAAGCGGATCTGGCCAAGCTGCCGAAGGAGCAGCGGGAGCGGATTGCGCGGATGAGACAGAGGTTCGGCGCGCTGCAACGGGAGGGGTTCGGCAACCGGTCGAGGCGGGCGCGGGACCAGATCCGGGGCGGGGCATTCGCGACGTTCCAGAACGACGCCTTCGACGCGTCGCCGTTCGCGGTGAACGGGCGGACGTCGGAGAAGCCGAACTATTCGCAGACGCGGTTCGGGGTGAGCCTGGGGGGGCCGCTGTCGCTGGGCAGGCTGCTCACGCCGGGCAGCACGTTTTTCTTTGTGAACTACAACGCCAACCGCGGGGACACGGTGTACAACGGCTTTGCGGTGCAGCCGACGGAGGCGATGCGGGCGGGGGACTTTTCCCTGCTGACGGGGGCGAAGGCGGCGACGATCTACGATCCGCTGAGCGGCAGCCCGTTTGCGGGCAACCGGATTCCGGCGGTGCGGATCAGCTCGATCGCCAACGGGCTGCTGCCCTTCATTCCAGTGCCGAACCAGGAGAGCGTGCTGCAGAACTACCGCTACACGACGACGCAGCCGTCGACGTCGGACAACCTGAACGTGCGGCTGAACCGGACGCTGACGAAGAAAGACCGGCTGGCGGTGAACGTGGGCTGGCAGCGGCGGGTGTCGGAGAACGTGCAGCTTTACGGGTGGCGCGACGCGAGCGATGGCAACGGGATGAACTACAGCGTGAGCTGGAGCCGGAACTTTACAGCGCGGCTGATCCACAGCGTGCAGATGCGCTACAACCGCAACTACAACGCGCTGGTGCCGTACTTTGCATATGGGACGGACGTGGCGGGGCAGTTGGGGATCCAGGGCACGTCGCGCGACCCGGGCAACTACGGGCCGCCGAACCTGAGCTTCACGAACTACGGCGACCTGACGGAGGGGAACCGGTCGCGGCGCTACGTGCACACGTGGAATTTTTCCGACGGGTGGACGTTCGTGCGGAAGGCGCACACGATCACGGCAGGGTTCGCCTTCACGCGCACGCAGCAGAACACGCTGCAGGACCCGAACGCGCGGGGGACGCTGTTTTTCGGCGGGCTGGCGACGAGCGACTTCGACGCCGCGGGGCTGCCGCTGAATGGGACGGGCAACGACTTTGCCGATTTCCTGCTGGGGTCGGTGCAGCAGAGCACGATCCGGTTCGGGGCGCCGGACAGCTACATGCGGCAGACGAACTACGGGGCGTTTGTGCAGGACGAATGGCGCGCGGCGCCGAACCTGACGCTGAACCTGGGGCTGCGGTACGACGACTGGGAGCCGTTCACGGAGAAGTACGGGCGGATGGCGAACCTGGATCTGTCGCCGGGCCTCACGGCAGCGGCGGTGGTGGTGCCGGGCGGGACGGGGCCGTGGATGGGAGCGGTGCCGAACGGGCTGATCCAGCCGGACAGGAACAACTTCTCGCCGCGTATCGGTTTTTCGTGGCGGCCGTTCCAGAAGCGGCGGACGGTGGTGCGGGGGGGCTACAGCCTGTTCTACGACGGGAGCACGTACAGCCGGGTGCCGTCGCGGCTGGTGTACCAGCCGCCGTATGCGACGAGTTCGACGTTCAACACCTCGACGGCGGCGCCGCTGACGCTGGGCGATCCGTTCACTGGACCGGCGGACACAACGATTTCGAATAGCTACGCGGTGAACCCGGCGTACAAGGTTCCGTACGCGCAGACGTGGAGCCTGTCGGTGCAACAGGAGGTGAGGGGGTACGTGGTGGAGATGGGGGTGCTGGGGACTAAGGGCTCGGGGCTGGTGGTGCAGAGGATTCCGAACCGGGCGGACCCGGGGTCGCCGGAGAGCAGCGAGACGCGGCGGCCGATTCCGTACGCGGTGGGCTTCACGTACGACAGCCCGGACGGGAGCTCGATTTTCCACGCCGGGCAGGTTAGGGTGCTGCGGCGGATGAGGCGGGGGCTGAACTGGAGCGTGCTTTACACGTTCGGCAAGTCGATCGACAACGCGTCGTCGGTGGGCGGATCGGGCAACACGGTGGTGCAGGACGATAAGAACCTGGCGGCGGAGCGGGGGCTGTCGGCGTTCGACGTGCGGCACAACCTGCAGTTCAACGCGATGCTGACGTCGCCGTTCGGGCCGAACGGGATCTGGATGAGGCAGCGGAATGCGGTGAGGGCGGTGCTGCGGGACTGGAACCTGAGCACGTCGATCAACGTGAACTCGGGGCGGCCGCTAACGGCGAGGGTGCTGGGGCCGGTGGCGGACGCGGCGGGGTCGGGGGCGACGGGCAGCGCGCGGGCGGACGCGACGGGGCAGGCGATTGACGCGGGCACGGGCTACTTCAACACGGCGGCGTTCGCGGTGCCGCCGGCGAACCGGTACGGCAACGCGGGGCGGAACACGATTCCGGGGCCGGGGACGTTTTCGATGAACGCGGCGTTCGGGCGATCGTTCCAGCTCGGGGAGAACACGCGGCACCGGCTGGAAGGGCGGGTGGAGGCGAACAACGTGCTGAACCACGTGAACATCACCAGCTACGGGACGGTGGTGAACTCGGCCAACTACGGGCTGGCGACGGCGGCGGGCAACATGCGCTCGATTCAACTCACCTTGAGGTTCCGGTTCTAGCCATGAGACGCAACCTGATCACGCTCCTGATGGCGTTCACGCTGGCGGCGCAGCAGCCGGACGAGGTGCCGGTGTTCCGCACGTCGGCGAACCTGGTGATTATCACGGTGTTCGTGCGGGACCGCAACGGGAAGCCGCTGACCGGGCTGAAGAAGGAAGACTTCGTTCTTTCCGAGAACGGCAAGCCGCAGACGATCAGCGTGTTCGATTTCCAGCAACTGACGCCGGAGCCGAAGGAGGCTGCGCCGAGGGCCGCGGCTGTAGAGGCACAGCCGGCGGCGGGGGCCGAGAGCGGGCCGCCGCCGGGCCGGGCGCGATTCCGCGACCGGCGGCTGCTGGTGCTGTTTTTCGACTGGAGCGCGTTGAAGACGGAAGACCAGATCCACGCCAAGGAGGCGGCGGAGAAGTTCCTGCTGGAGAAGATGACGCCGGCGGACCTGGTGCAGATTGTGACGTTCGGGTCGGAGCTGAAAGTGGAGCAGGACTTCACGAGCGACCGCGACACGCTGCTGGCGGTGATCCGCAGGTTCCAGGCGGGCGAGATGAGCGAGCTGGCGCAGCAGGGCGAGACGTCAACCGATACGAGCGACGACTCGGCTTTCACGGCCGACGACACGGAGTTCAACATCTTCAACACGGATCGCAAGCTGGCGGCGCTGGAGGACCTGGCGCGGAACCTTTCGGGACTGCCGGAGAAAAAGGCGGTGGTGTATTTTTCGGGCGGCGTAAGCCGGACGGGCGACGACAACCAGGCGCAGATCCGGGCGACGGTGAATTCGGCGGTGCGCTCGAACGTGAGCTTCTACCCGGTGGACGTGCGGGGGCTTCAGGCAGAGCCTCCGGGAGGGGCGGCGGGCGGCAGCGGCGGAGTGGGCGGCGGCGGCGGCCGGGGCGGCGGAGGGACGGGGCTGTTTTCGGGCCAGACGCAATCGCGGCAGCGGCAGCAGCAGTTCGACGAGCAGGATTCGCTGACGATGCTGGCGGAGGACACGGGCGGCAAGGCGCTGTTCGACAACAACGACCTGGTGCTGGGGATCCAACAGGCGCAGGAAGACCAGCAGAGCTATTACATCCTGGGCTACTACTCGAGCGACGAGCGGAAGGACGGGCAGTTCCGGCGGGTGGACCTGAAGCTGGCGCCGGCGTCGCAGAGCCGGCTGCAGGCGCGGCTGGACTACCGGCGCGGGTACTTCGCGGACAAGGAGTTCAAGGCGTTCAACAGCTACGACAAGGAGAAGCAGCTATCCGACGCGCTGCTGCTAGGCGATCCGGTGACGGACCTACGGGTGGCGCTGGAGGTGAACTGGTTCCGGCTGGGCGGGAGCGTGTACTTTGCGCCGGTGGCGCTGAAGATTCCGGGCTCGGCGGTGCCGCTGAAGAAGCAGGGCCGGGGCGAGACGACGACGTTCGACTTCATCGGACAGGTGAAAGACGCCAAGGGGGCGCTGGCGGGCACGGTGCGGGACGCGATCAAGATCCAACTGCGGGACGAGAAGGCGGGACAGTTGGCGTCGCGCAACCTGGTGTACGACACGGGCTTCACGCTGCAGCCGGGTGAGTACACGCTGAAGATGCTGGTGCGGGAGAACCTGACGGGCAAGATGGGGACGTTCGAGACGAAGTTCACGATTCCGGACGTGAGTACGGTGAAGGACCGGGCGCGGCTGAGCTCGGTGGTGTTCGGCGCGCAGAGGGTGCCGATTTCGGAGGCTGTGGGCGCGGCGGACAAGAAAGACACGAAGCGGCAGAAGACGCACCCGCTGGTGCGGGACAAGCAGAAGCTGCTGCCGAGCGTGACGCACGTGTTTCACAAGGGCCAGAACCTGTTTGTCTACGCGGAGCTGTACGACCCGGCGACGCCGGAGCCGCGGAAGCAGCCGGCGGTGGCGGCGGAGTTGAACGTGTACCTGGGCAAGAGGCTGGTGTACGAGTCGCAGCCGGTGGTCGTGAACGCGCTGAAGGACGCGCGGAGCGGGACGGCGCCGGTGTTCCTGGAGGTGCCGCTGAAGGACCTGCCGCCGGGGCAGTACACGGCGCAGTTGAATGTGATCGACCAGGCGGGGCAGAAGGCGGCGTTCGCGCGGTCGCCGCTGGTGGTGATGGCGCGCTGACGAGCGGGAAACGGGCATACTGGTTGGGTGCTTCGCCGAACGGCAATGCCCGTTGCGCTCTCCCTTCTGCTCCTGTTGCCGTGCCTGTTGCCGGAGCGCATCCAGGCGGGCGACCTCTCCAGCCACCTGTACAACACGTGGCTGGCGCAGTTGATCCGGGCGGGCCAAGCGCCGGGGCTATGGCTGGCAACGCAGCGGACCAACGTGCTGTTCGACTTGATGCTGGACGGGTTGTGGCAGGCCTTTGGGCCGCGCGCCGCCGAGAAGATCGCGGTTTCCATTGCTGTGCTGGTGTTCTTCTGGGGCGCATACGCACTGGCTTGCTCGCTGGGCCGGAGGCGGCCCGTCTTCCTCCTGCCGTGTCTGGCGATGCTGACATACGGGTGGTTCTTCCACTCGGGTTTTTTCAACTTCTACCTGTCCATGGGCATGAGCTTCTGGCTACTGGTCCTGATGCTGCGGCCGACGCGGCTGCGTTTGCTGGCCGCTGTGCCGCTGGCTGCCCTGGCGGCAACCGGGCACGCACTGCCGCCGGCGGTTGCCGCGGGCCTGGCGGGCTATGCGTGGATGGCGGGCAGGCTCGCCCCGCACCGGCGTCCTGCACTGCTGGCTGCCTCGTTGCTCGCGCTATTCGCCCTCGGCCGCATCCTGTCCGCTACCCTGACCACCATCTGGTATCCGAACCAGTTGATGCTTTTCAGCGGAACGGACCAAGTGGTTGTTTACGGGGGGAAGTACTTGCTGTTGCAGTTGATGCTGCTGGCGCTGTGGGCCGGCCTGCTGGTCCGGGCAGTGGGCCTGCGAGGGCGCGCGCGCACTTTCTGGGACATCCGCATGCATCTGGTTGTGCTGTGTGCCTGGGCGGCCGTGGCGCTTCCCTCCGCCATTCTCTTCACCGGGTACTCGCAGGGACTACTCTTCGTGGCAGAGCGCCTGTCATTTTGGGTGGCAGTTCTGTTGTGCGGGTGGCTGGGCATCGCGCCGCTCAGAGGGGCTGAGCGGGCCTTGCCTGCCGTGCTCGCCGGTTTGTTCTTCCTGTTTCTCGGGTTGGATGTAGCCGCCGTGAACAGATTCGAAGACAGGCTGTCGCAGGCATTGCGGGCGGTGCCGGAGGGAGGCCGAGTGGTGAATGGCGTCACGGGAGATTCGCCCGCCATCAATCCCCTGACCCACGTCATCGACAGGGCCTGCATCGGCCGTTGCTACAGCTTTGCGAACTATGAGCCCTCCACGCGGCAATTCCGCGTGCGTTGCGGGCGCGGCAACACCATCGTCGCCGGCAGTTACCCCGACGCCTTCGCGCTGCAAGCCGGCGGTTACGTGGTGAAGGCGACCGATCCTGCGCTGTACGTAGTATTCCAGAGCGACGGCGGCTATTCCACTCGCCTGCTGCGCCCGGGGGAGACATTGCACGTCACCCCCGTTCCGATTCCTCCGAAATTCTTCTGAGCGCGTTTTTCAATACAATCGACCTATGCGTCCGGCAGTCATTCTCCTTTCCCTGTCCGCCTGGTGCTCCGTCGCACAGCAGATTCCCCGCCCAGAGCACCCGCAGCCGCAGTTCATGCGGCCGGCCTGGCAGAGCCTGAACGGGGCGTGGCAGTTTGAGTTCGACGACGCCGACCAGGGATTGGCGGCGGGGTGGGCCACGGCGGCGAAGGCTTTTTCGAAGACGATCCAGGTGCCGTTCAGCTTCGAGAGCAAGCTGGGGGGAATTGGGGACACGTCGTTCCACCCGGTGGTGTGGTACCGGCGGAGCTTCCACGTGCCGGCGGAGTGGAAGGGGCGGCGGGTGCTGCTGAACTTCGGGGCGGTGGACTACCGGGCGACGGTGTGGGTGAACGGCAAGCAGGCGGGCGAGCACGAAGGCGGGGGGACGCCGTTCCGGTTCGACGTCACGCCGCTGCTGGCGGCGGGCGCGAACACGGTGGCGGTGCGGGCGTGGGATCCGCCGACGGACCGGTCGATTCCGCGCGGCAAGCAGTACTGGGAGCCGAAGAGCCGGGGGATCTTCTACACGCGGACGTCGGGCATCTGGCAGAGCGTGTGGCTGGAGGCGGCGGGGGAGAGCTACCTGGAGTACTTCCGGATTGACGCCGGGCTGGAAGGCGGGGTGAGCTTCGACGCGCGGGTGGCGCGGCCTCAGGCGGGGCTGACGCTGTCCTACACGGTGCGCAGCGGGGAGCAGGTGGTGGCGGCGGGCAGCGGCGCGCCGGGCGACGGCAAGTACCTGGCGGCGGGGGCGTTCGTGCGGAACCCGCGGCTGTGGAGCCTGGCTCAGCCGAACCTCTACGACGTAGTGCTGGAGGTGAAGAAGGGCGGGCAGACGCTGGACACGGTGCACACGTACTTCGGCTTCCGGAAGGTGACGATCGAGAACGGGCGGTTCTGCCTGAACCACCGGCCGGTTTATTTGAAGTTCGTGCTGGACCAGGGCTACTGGCCGGAGAGCCTGTTGACGCCGCCTTCGGACGAGGCGATGCAATACGACATCCGGATGACGAAGGAGATGGGGTTCAACGGGGCGCGCAAGCACCAGAAGCTGGAAGATCCGCGGTTCCTCTACTGGGCGGACAAGATGGGGTTCCTGGTGTCGGACGAGATGGCGAACGCGTACCTGTTCGATGAACAGTACGTGCAGCGCTTCCAGAAAGAGTGGGGCGAGGCGGTGGAGCGGGACATCAATCATCCGGCGGTGGTGTTGTGGGCGCCGCTGAACGAAAGCTGGGGCGTGCCGGATATCCGGGACCCGCGGCAGCAGTCGCACCTGCGGGCGCTGTACCACATGACGAAGTCGCTGGACGCGTCGCGGCCGGTGATCGATAACGAGGGCTGGGAGCACACGGAGGCGACGGACCTGTATGCGGTGCACGACTACACGGCACGGTATGAAGGGTTGAAGGCGCGGTGGGGAAAGATGGAGGTGAAGGCGGGGGCGGCGCTGCCGCCGAACGGGCGGGCGTACGTGGCGCCGGGGAACGTGTACAACGGCGCGCCGCTGTATTTGAGCGAGTTCGGAGGGATTGCGTTCATCCTGCCGGGGACTCAAGTGCCGCAGGCGGCGTGGGGCTATTCGGGTGTCGAGAAGACGGCCGAGGCGGCGCTGGACAGGCTGGAGGGGCAGTACAAGGCGATTGCGGAGAGCCCGTTCATGGGGATCTGCTACACGCAGATCACGGACGTGGAGCAGGAGATCAACGGGCTGATGACCTACGACCGCAAGCCGAAGTTCGACGCAAAGCGGCTGAGGGCGATCAACGACCTGCTGCGCTAGCTGTGGGCATGCCTCAGGCGCGCTTCTGGCCCGGGTAGTACTGCATCAGGGAGCCGGCGAAGGCGCCGAGCGCGGCGAAGGAGATCCAGGCAATGGTTTTGGCCTGGTCCTCGCCGTAGAAGCGGAAGACCGGGCTGATGAAGAAGCCGTAGACGAAGAGGATGAAGCTGACGAGGGTGAACACGACCAGCAGAGGCTTCAGCTTGCCGAGGACGGCGAGGACGGCGGACGCGATGCCGAGGATTCCGAGGACGAGCAGCGCGTAGAGGGCTGCCGAGCCCTTGAACCAGGGCAGCATGTCAAACTTGTAGTTTGACGTCCCGCCGATCATCAGGACGAGAGAAACGCCGGACAGGAAGAGCCCGAGCAAGAGAGAGAACAGATAGCTGAAAAAGCGGAGCAACATGGCAATAACCTTCACACAACCTCCCGGCGCCGGCCAACCGGCAAGCGACCATTCTATCAACTCAGCCCGGCTTTGCTGGGTGTGGGTCGCAGTTTTTTGGATTCTGGCCGCCGGAGTGCCAGCGGCGGCGCAAACGACGGCCGAGCAAAGGCGGGTGGACTTCGAGCAACTGGCCGGGGCGGTGGCGAAGACGTATGCCCCGTATGCCTGGAAGATCGAGGCCTTTGGCTACGACGCGCTGCAGTTGAAACCGTGGCTGGAGCGGGTGGCGCAGGCCAAGGACGACCTGGAGTACTACGAGATCTGCATGGAGTACGTGGCATCGCTGCGCGACCTGCACTCGGGCTACTTCCTGAAGAGCGACTTCACGGCGGAGCTTCCGATCTACGTGGACCTGTACGACGGCAAGGCGCTGGTGGAATACATCGACCGGGGTTCGCTGCCGGAGACGCGGTTTCCGTTCGAGGTAGGGGACGAAGTGGTGTCGGTGGACGGCGTGACACCGGAGGCGTGGATGGAGTACGCGGGGAAGCTGCAGTCGTTTGCCAACCAGCGGGCGACGCGGAGGTGGGCGCTGGACCAGATCGCCTACCGGGTGCAGTCGGCGCTGCCGCGGGCGCACGAGGTTGGAGAGACGGCGGCGCTGGTGGTGAAGCGGGCGGCGACGGGGGCGGTGGAGGCGTACCAGTTGCCGTGGTACAAGTCGGGGACGCCGATCACGGGCATTGGGCCGGTGCCGACGCCGTCGCGGGTGGCGGGGACGCGGGCGGCGGAGAGCGGGGCGGGCAAGACTGGGCGGAGCGTGCTGACGCAGAGGCGGACGCCGGTGGAGAAGCGGCTGCGGGGGTTCGGGGTGACGGCGCCGGTGTTCACGCTGCCGGATGATTTTGCGCCGCGGCTGGGGCGGGGTTGGTCGGACTACATCTATTCGGGGTGGTACACGGCGTCGGGCCAGCGGGTGGGGTATCTGCGGATCCCGCAGTTTCCGACGGCGGCTTCGGCGCAGACGGCGATGCTGCGGCAGATCGACGGGGAAGTGGCGTGGCTGCGGGACAACACGGACGGGTTGGTGCTGGACGTGATGCGGAACCCGGGCGGGGACCAGTGCCTGACGAACGAGATCCTGCGGCGGTTCATTCCTTATCCGTTCCGCACGACGGGCGACGAGATCCGGCCGACGCTGGACATCGTGCAGTGGTTCCGCGACGACGTGACGAACGCGGAGAACTACGGCGCGGACGCGGTGACGCTGATCTACCTGCGGGGCTTCCTGAGCGACGTGGAGACGGCCTACCGGGAGTACCGGGGGATCACGGGTCCGCTGCCGGTGTGCGACTTCTCGCTGGACCTGCAGCCGGTGACGGACGAGCAGGGCAACGTGGCGGCCTACGACAAGCCGATGATCGTGCTGATCGACGAGTTCTCGACGTCGGCGGGGGATTCGTTCCCGTCGGTGATCCAGGATGCGTGGCGGGCGCTGATGGTGGGCGAGGCGACGGCGGGGGGCGGCGGGTTGTCGCAGCAGTTCGCGGTAGGATTCTACGCCGAGGGCTCGGTGTCGCTGAGCTTTTCGCTGGGCACACGGGCGCACACGTGGCAGGCGCCGGGGCTGCCGCCGGCGGACTACATCGAGAATATCGGCGTGCAGCCGGACATCGAGCTGGACTACATGACGCGGAGGAACCTGATGACCGGCGGGCGGGACTTCGTGGACGGGTTCACGCAGGCGATTGTGGATCACATCCGGCGGTCAACAGCGCCCTGACGCGCTGTTCGAGAATGGCGGTGAAGGCGGGGCGGTCTTTTAACGTGAAGCCGGCGGGACTGACGGGCTTGCCGATGCGGAGCTCAACATCGCCGGGGAGGAAGCAGGAATCCTTGGCGGGGAGGATGTCCCAGGTGCCGTAGATGGCGACGGGGGCGGCGGGGATGCCGGACTGGATGGAGAGGTAGGCGGCGCCGTCCTTGAAGGGCTGCATCTCGCCGTTGAGGCTGCGCGTGCCCTCGGCGAAGATGAGGACGGAAAGCGACCGCTCGCGGACGAGGCGGGCGCATTCGTTCATGGACTGGATGGAGGAGCGGAGGGAGGCGCGGTCGACGGTGAGGTGGCCGGCGCGCTGCAGGTACCAGCCGATGAAGGGCACCTTGAGGAGCTCGCGCTTGGCGAGGAACTTGAAGGGCAGGGGGAGGCTCTTGAGCATGACGGGGGTGTCCACGAGGGAGAGGTGGTTGGACACGATGAAGTAGTTCTGGCCGGGCTCGAGGTTTTCGGCGCCGGTGACGCGGACGCGGGCGCCGAAGATGGCGAGCACGGTGGAGCCCCAGAGGCGGTAAAGGAAGACCTGCCAGCGGGGGGCGGAGGAGAAGACGGAAGTGACGACGGCGGTGGTGATGAGGACGGCGGTGGCGAGGACGGCGGCGGGGATGGTGAAGAGCCAGGATCGGATGTAGCCGAGAGTAGGGCGGTTGGTGCGGGCCATGGAACGGGGACTGCTTTCCGGGGGAGTTGCGGGGGCCGGAGAGCGGGCGGGGCCGCGCTCCGGAGGATGGAGAACGGTCAGGCCTTGGGCTTGGGCGGGGGCAGCTCGCGGGCTTCGCAGACGGACTGGAAGCCCTGGCGGGCGTGGGAGCCGTCGCAGAAAGGCTTATTGGCGGAGAGGCCGCAGCGGCAGAGAGAGATGACGGAGCGGCCGGCGAGGCCGAAGGCGGCGCCCTGGGCGTCGTGGATGGAGAAGTCGGACGGATCCCCTTCGATGCGAATGGGTCCGTTGTTGTTGATGGTCACTTTGACGGCCATATAGAGGAGAGTAGCAGACGGGCGCGGCGCTTCAGGGCGCGGGCGGCGCCTATAATTCATACATGGTGCGAGCTTGGTGTCTGCTGCTGGCTTCGGGGGCGCTGTGGGCCCAGCAATACGACCCGAAACAGCCGCTGACGCGGGAGACGGTGCTGCTGGGGCGGATCCAGAACGTGGTTTCGGAGAACCTGTCGCACCTGCCGAATTTCACGTGCGTGGAGACGATTGAGCGGTCGCAGCGCACGCCCTCGGCGAAGAGGTATCAGTTGGTGGATAACGTGCGGCTGGAGGTGGCGCTGGTGTCGGGCAAGGAACTGTATGCCTGGCCGGGGGCGTCGAAGTTCGAGGAGCAGGACCTTCGCGACATGGTGGGCGGGGCCATCGGGACGGGCGATTTCGCGCTGCACGCCAAGAGCATCTACCTGAGCGGCAGGGCGAAGTTCACCTACGAGGGGGAGGAGGAGATCGCGGGGAGGAAGACGCACAAGTTCCACTACCGGGTCCCGATGGACGGCAGCGGGTACCTGATGCGGATCGAAAAAGCCGAGGGCATGGTGGGCTACCAGGGCTCCGTGTGGAACGACGCCGCGAGCCTGGAGATGGTGCGGATCGAGATGACGATCGACGAGATTCCGCCGAACATTCCGCTGAAGGAAGGGCACAAGACGATTGAGTATGCGCCGGTGGACATCGGGGGCACGAGGTATGTGCTGCCGGCGTCGATGGAGATGACGCTGGTGACGCTGAACGGGGGCGAGAGCCGGAACCGGGCGGTATTCACGGGGTGCAAGCAGTACACGGCGGAGTCGACGCTGATTTTTGACGAGCCGCCGCCGGACGAGAAGCCGAAGGCGGCGGCGGTGACGGTGACGCTGCCGGAGGGGCTGAGCGTATCGATGAAGCTCATGAAGACGCTGGATCTGGCGAAGTCGGCGATGGGGGATCCGGTGGTGTTCGAAGTGAGCAAGGATGCGTCGAAGGGCGGGCAGGTGTGGCTGCCTAAGGGCGCGCAGGTGGAGTTGAGGCTGGACCAGGTGGTGTGCCGGGACTACCCGAGCGGGCACTGCTTTGCGGCGCTGGCGCCGGGTCGTTTCACGTACGGCAACAAGGAGGGGGCGTTCCGGGCGAGTCTGGTGCAGCCGGACCTGACGCGGACGCTGGAAATGATGATGAGGAATGTGCGGCCGGAGCTGCGGATGCTGCCGGTGGAGATGGGGCAGGCGGCGCCGGGGTCGGAGTTCGTGTTGGTGAATGGGAAGCGCGGGAGGCTGTCAAGCGGGTACGGCACGACATGGCGTACCCTGGAAGCACGGGGTGAGAAACAACCGTGATTCAGTTTGGACCGGAAATCGATAGGACGCTGCTCGAGGACACGTTGAAGTTCGCCGAGCGGCAGGTGAGCCGGCTGGTGGACCAGCATCCGGGCTTCTATCCCATCTACACGATGGAAGGGAAGTGGAAGCACGACGGGCCGGCGTGGACGCACTGGTGCGACGGGTTCCTGCCGGGGATGATGTGGATTTTCCACCGGCGGGAGATGGAGAACGGCAGCGGCAAGCAGTACTGGATGGACAAGGCGATCGAGTACAGCCGGGCGCTGGAGCCGCGGCAGTTCGACCGCGATGTGCACGACCTCGGATTCATTTTCCTTTCGACGTACTACCGCTGGTATCAGATCACGCGCGAGCCGAAGCTGAACGACGTGCTGGTGCAGGCTGGCCGCACGCTGGCGCAGCGGTTCGTGGAAAAGGGCCAGTACCTGCGATCGTTCGTGAGCGAAGACTCCATTTTCATCGACATCATGATGAACGTGGCGGTGATTTTCTACGCGGCGCGGGAGACGAACGACCGGCGGCTGAGGGACATTGCGATCCGGCACGCGCTGACGACGCGGCGGTACCTGGTGCGGGGCGACGGCTCGACGGCGCACGAAGGGCTGTTCGACCTGCAGACGGGCGAGTTTTTGCGCCAGACGACGCACCAGGGCTACCGGGGCGACTCGTGCTGGTCGCGCGGGCTGGCCTGGGCGCTGTACGGCTTCGGCAGTTGCTACGAGTACACGCGGGATCCGCGGTTTTTGGAGACGGCGGGGCGGTGCGCGGATTACTTCCTGACGCACACCAACGCCGACGGGGTTCCGCCGTGGGACTTCCAGGCGCCGGAAGAGAACCGCAAGCTGCTGGACACGTCGGCGGCGGCGATTGCGGCGGGCGGGCTGCTGCGGCTGTGCCGGATGCTGCCGGACCCGGTGAAGGGCTTCTACTACTGGTCGAGCGCGCTGCGGATCCTGAAGACGCTGTGCGAGAAGCACACGGCGGTGTCGGACGCCAAGTGGGAAGGGGTCCTGCAGGGGGGTGTGTACCACATCCAGAAAGAGCTCGGCGTGAACGAGAGCGTGATGTGGGGCGACTATTTCTTCTGCGAAGCGCTGGAGAGCGCGCTGCGGCACAACCTTTCCAACCAGCCGCGCAAGAGCAACGGCAAATAGAACGGGCGCTGAGACGGTGAGCGTCGTCAGGCGGCGGCGCGCGCGCGTTTTGAGGTGACAGCCACGGAGGCGAGGGCGAGCAGGTAGAGCAGCGCGCCGATGAGGAGCGTGTCGCGCAGCCCGAGGTAGATGGCGAGGAAGATGGCGGCGCAGGAGCCGAGGACGCTGGAGGCGGCGTTGAGGGCCCAGGCCCAGCGGACGGCGGGGGCGTGCCAGCGCTCGAGGCGGGCGAGGCCCGAGGGCAGGGCGGTGCCCATGCCGAAGCCGGCCGGGGCGATGAGGGCGACGGCCAGCAGGACCTTCAACGGGAGAGCCAGGCCGGCGGCGGCCGAAACGGCGGGGGAGACGGCGAAGGCCAGGGCGGCGATGGTGGCGGCGATGCCGCAGAGGGTGTAGCACAGGCGGCGGTCGTCGCCGCGCACGATGTTGCGGCTGAAGAAGCTGCCCAGGCCGCTGGAGACGAGCATGGAGAAGATGACGACGGTGAGGGCGTAGGTGGGGTGGCCGAGCAGCAGCACGAGCTTCTGGATGAGGCCGACCTGGACGAGGATATAGCCGGCGCCGAGGCAGAGGAAGTAGACGAGGAAGACGGGCACGCCGGGGGAGCGCGGTAGGCGCGCGCCGAGCAGGAAGGGGGGGAGTGCGAGCGTGATGACGGTGGCGGCGAGGCTCACGCCGAGCAGGGAGAAGAGGGTGGGGACGGCGAGGTTGATCTTGAAATCGGCGCTCTCGTGGGAGGCGGTGGACTTGAAGCTGAGGACGTCGCGGGGCTGGACGGTGTAGAAGAAGAACGGCCGGTCGTCGGTGACGGGGGTGACGTCGTAGGGGTAGTTTTCGTAGAAGCGGCGGGGGTCGCGGGCGGTGAGGAACTCGGAGAAGGCGGAATCGGGGGCCTGGCCGGGCATGTAGACGATTTCCAACTGGCCGTGGGCGGCGGCGAGGGCGGCGCGTTCGAGTTCCTCGACGGCGAAGGGCTTGCGGGAGATGACGACGGTGTCGGTGGCGCCCCAGCCGCCGAGCTTCTGGGTCTCCTCGCGGACGACGATGACGTGGCGGGCGATGTCGCGCTCGCCGAACTGGAGCAGGGCCTGGCGGGCGAGGGAGAGGAGGCGGAGGGACTCGCGGGGGGGATCGAAGCCCCAGCGGGTAAAGGAGAGGATGCCGTCGGGGGTGAGGTGGGAGAAGTAATCGACGAAGGCCTCGGTGGTGTAGATGTTGTTCTCCGAGAGGGCGAAGGCGCCGGCGGCGGTGGAGGCCCAGGTATCGACGAGCGTGGCCTGGATGATCTGGTAGGACTCGCGGCTGCGGCGGACGTAGCTGCGGCCGTCCTCGACGGCGACGCGCACGCCGGGGCGGAAATAGAGGTCGTGGCTGAGGCCGCGGAAGCGGCCGCGCATGATGGTGTCGGCGATGATGGGGTTGATTTCGACGGCGGTGACGTCGGAGGAGCCGGAGGCGAGGGCGCGGGCAACGTCCCAGCCGCCGCCGGCGCCGATGATGAGGGTTTTGGCGGCGGGGCGGAGGAGGTAGGGGAAGCCGGGGCCGTGGGCGGAGAGGGTTTCGCGGTCGGCGGGAGAGAGGTGGTCGAGGTCGAAGGTGGGGATGCCGGTGGTGGCGTCGGCGTCGATGGTGATGAGAGGGCCGGAGCCGGGCCCGCCGGGGGTGAGGGAGATGCGGGAGAAGCTGTTCCAGCGGACAAAGGACTCGGGGCCGAGCAGGCCGCCCTTGGCGGAGCGGATGTCGATGAGGCGGGTGCCCTGGTTGGCGATGATGAGGGCGACGAGGGCGAGGGCGAGGGCGACGCCGAGGGCGCGGGCCGAGGAGGCGCGGGCGAGGCCGAACCAGACGGCGGAGGCGGCGGCGAGGAGGACGGCGGCGCCGAGGACGGCGCCGGGTCCGCCCATGACGTTGAGGAAGGGGATGACGAGGAGGCAGCCGGCGGCGGCGCCGAGGAGGTCGAAGAAGTAGACGCGGTCGATGCGCTGGATGGCCTCGCTGATGGCGAGCGAGATGACGAGGCCGGAGAAGAGGAAGGGCAGAGAGGTGGAGAAATAGACGAGCGCCAGGGTGAAGAATGAAGACGGGCGGCCGGCGAGGTTGAGGGTAAAGGCGAGGGAGAAGACGACGGCGACGGCGTTGACGGCGGAGAGGATGCCGAGGCGGCGGAAGAGAGCTCCGCCGCGGGCCGTGACGTAGTAGGAAAGCACGCCGCCGGCGCCGAGGCCGAACAGGGCGATGGAGATGGCGAGGAAGGCGAAGTGGTAGTAGAAGACGACGGAGAAGATGCGGGTGAGCGAAAGCTCGAGCACAAGAGTAGCGGCCGTGGTGAGGGCGACGGCGGCATAGAGCACGGGCCAGGCCGAAGATTTTTCGGACAAGGAGGAAGAGACGATGGACAAACCACTATGATACCCGCTGGAGCCTTGCCCAATTTGGACGAAGCGCAGGAAGGCGAGCCGCGGGCGGTGATGTGCACCGGACAGGTGGTGCCTCGCGACAGAATCGCCGGTGCGATTCTGTCGCACCGGCGAAAGTGAACGTCCGGGGCAGGCCCGCGGCTACATGATGGCCGCGGGTGGAGCGGGTTCGTGCGGATCGCCCGCCTTGGCCAGCGGCCAGCGGATCATCAGCACGGCGAGCAGGAAGAGCACTACGAAACCGGCCGCCATCGGCGGGGTCTCGAAGAAGCTGAACACGGAGGCGAGCGGCTTGTCGGCGATGTTGAAGCCGGCTTTCACCAGGCCCATCAGCGCCTCGCCGGCGATGAGGCCGGAGGCGATGAGCACGGCCGCATTTTCGACGCGCGCCTTCTGGGCGTCGTTGAAGCCGCGCCGGTCGCGGTAGATGTCCATCAGCCAGCGGATGACGCCGCCGGTGAAGATCGCGAAAGTGGTTTCGAGCGGCAGATACATGCCGACCGAGAACAGCATGGGACTCTTGACTTGCAGGAGGATGAGGGCGATGCCCATGGCGATGCCGGCGACCACCAGCGGCCAGGCCATGTCGTCGCCGACGATGCCCTGGCTGAGCATGGCCATCAGGCCGGCCTGCGGCGCGCTCAGTTTGGGATCGCCGAAGCCGATGCCGCCCTCCTTGATGTTGCCCTGGTGCAGCATCCACAGCGGGAAGTAAAGCACCAGGCCGGAAACCAGGATGCCGATGAAGTCGCCGATCTGCATGGAGCGCGGGGTGCCGCCGAGGATGTGGCCGACCTTGAGGTCCTGCAGCATCTCGCCGGCCACGGCGGAGGAGACGCAGACGACCGCGGCCACGCCGAGCACCGCCGCGACGCCGGCCATGCCCTTCACGCCGATGGCCACCATCAGCAGCGCGGCCACGATCAGCGTGGAGAGCGTCAGGCCGGAAATCGGGTTGTTGGAGGAGCCGATGATGCCCACCAGGTTGCCCGAGACCGCGGCGAAGAAGAAGCCGAGCACGATCATCACGGCGGCGGCCACCACGGCGCCGGGCAGCGACTGCGCGAAGAAGTTATAGAGCAGGATCATGGTGGCGAAGGTCACGGCCAGGCCGAGGAAGACCACTTTGAAGTTGAGATCCACCTGCGTGCGGTCCTGCGCTTCGCCCTGGCCGCCGGCCTTCTTCAGGTCGGCGACGGCGCGGCGGATGCCGGTGGCGAGCGAATTGCGCATCTTGAACATGGTGTAGCTGGCGCCCACCAGCATGCCGCCCACGGCGATGGGGCGCACGATGTTGCGCCACACGTCGGTGGCCACCGCGTCCCAGGCCCCGCCACCCGCTCCGGCCGGCAGGTTCCGGGCCAGTTCGGGCCCGAGGAAGTAGACCAGCAGCGGGACCATCAGGCCCCAGGCCATCAGGCCGCCGGCGAAGTTCAGGGCGCCGAGGCGCGGCCCGATGATGTAGCCGACGCCCAGGTAGGCAGGGGCGACGGCGGGGAGCGAGAACTTGGTGATGCCGCCCACGGAAATGGCGCCGGTGTCGCCCAGTTTCACCATGCTCCTGCCCAGGGAGCCGACCTGCAGCAGGAAGTCCCGGCTGGCGGAAAACAGCTTGAACTCGCCCAGCAGGAAGGTGGCGCCGCCCACGCCCATGGCCTGGAACAGCGTCTTGGCCGCGTCGGCGCCACGCTGTCCGGCCTTGTGGATTTCGGCCGCGGCGGAGGACTCGGGGTAAGGCAGTTCGGGATCCTCCACCATCACGCGCCGCAGCAGCGTGACGAACAGGATGCCCAGAGTGCCGCCGACCAGCATCAACGCGCTCGACTGCCAGTAGGCTTCGAACGTGTCGAAGGCTGGCCAGGCCTTCACGATGACGAATGCCGGGATGGTGAAGATGGCGCCGGCCGCCACCGATTCGCCGATGCTGCCGACCGTGCGGGCTATGTTCTCCTCGAGGATGGAGCCCTTGAAGAGGCGCAGCACGGCCATGCCGATGACCGCGGCCGGGTAGGTGGCGGCGATGGTCTGGCCGGCGCGCAGGCCCAGATAAGCGTTAGCGGCGCCCAGAATGACGGTCATGACGAGGCCGAGCAGGACCGCCCGGAGCGTGAACTCCGGCATCTGCATGTCCGGTGGGACAAATGGTTTGTGTTGTTTTTGCGGGTTAGCCATTCGGTAGAAAACTCCCTAAACGGGAAAGATCATACCTGTTCAGGGGGAGTTCCCGCTAGTGTGTGATTTGCCCCACCCCCGCACCGCGCCGCGGGAGGTTGCTCGGGCCGGCAAGTGTTGGAAACTGTGTAGTTTCCCGACACGGGCCGGATTGGCCCTCGGTTTGCACACCAGACAAGCGGAGCCCCAAGTCTTATGGCATACGTTATTACCGATACCTGCACCAAGGACAACCACTGCATCGAAGCCTGCCCCGTGAACTGCATCCATCCGACCCCGGAGGAAGCGGGCTACGAGGAAGTGCCTCAGCTTTACATCCACCCGACCGAGTGCATCGATTGCGGCGCCTGCGTGCCGGTCTGCCCGACCAACTCGATCTACGTCCTCGACGAACTGCCCGCCGAGCTGGCCGGCTTCGCGGATACCAACGCGGCGTACTACAACTAATCGAGATCCAACACACGGCTTCAGGCGACTGAAGCTCTCCTCATCTGACCGGCCCGGCCCGCCTTCCTCCGAGCGGGCCGGGCTTTATTTGTGTGCGTCTTCGCGCGGACGAACCGGCCGCCAGAGGGTGGTGACGCGCGTTAGCAGGCGTCCGGCGCATTCCAGCCGCTGGTTGAGGCGGCACCCTCCGTCGTCCGACCGCTGTTGCCACGCGGCGATGCGCACCTCTTCGCCCTCGAAAGATTCCCCCAGGTAGTCGGCGTGCAGCTCTTCCACGCGCGCCGCGGCAGCCAGCGCCGCTGGCGCGGCGGCGCAGGCCCAGTCAAGGTAGGCGACGTTGTTGGCGTGGTTGTTCTCGTCCAGGTCGGCGGCCGTGATGGTGTGTAGCGACACGTCGTCCGCCGGTCCTGCCGGCTCGGGAGCCGACGCAGGCGAGGCGATGGCAGTGTCGCGGGATGGGAATTCGAGCGCCAGCAGGCGGGACGGCAGACGGGCCGGGCGGCGGGTGGCCAAGTCCAGGATGAGCCAGACTGAAGTCGCCTCGGCCAGCAGTTGCCCGCCGGGCGCGCGCAGTTCGAAGTCGCGCCAGGCGCGGATGCCGGAGGTGCGGCGCGAGGGCCACGTGGTGACCTCCACCGCCGCGGCGGCCTGCGGCACGGAGTAGATGCGCAGCGAGAAGCGGCCCAGCACCCAGGCCTGGCCGCCGCCGCGCAGGTCCTCCACACCGACACCCAGGTGTGTGGCGTGGCGGCGGGCGGCGTCCTCGAACAGGCGGCACACAACAGGCACGTCAACCGGCGGGGGCACCACCCGGGGTTCGCGCCACAGCAGTTCCATGAGGCTCTAGTTCAGGCGGGCGCGCACCTTGTCGCTCAACGCCTTGCCGTCTACGCGCTTGCCGGCCAGTTTCGCCCTGGCGGCGCTCATCACCTGACCCATCAGTTTCGCGGAGGTAATACCGGTTTCTGCGATGGCGGCGGCGATGGCGGCATCCATCTCTTCGCCGGTGGCGCCGGCGGGCATGTAGCTTTCGATCAGCAGTAACTCGGCCTCTTCCTTCTCCGCCTGCTCCGGGCGCCCGCCCTTGCGGAACATGTCGGCGGCCTCGCGGCGCTGCTTCTGCAAGGAGTTGAGCACCTTCATCTCGGCCGCCTCGTCCAACTCCTTCATGGAGTCGATCCTTTCCCTCATCAAAGCGGACTTTACCATCCGAATTGCGCTGAGGCGGGCTTCCGCTTTCGCCTTCATCGCGGCGACCATATCCTTTTGAAGCTGTTCGAGAAGCGCCATCTTTGTTATCCTGTTCTTACTCTCCGTTTCATCTTCCCACAGCCATGCATATTAAGAAACAGCGACTCCTGACGCCAGGCCCGACGCCCTTGTTGCCGCGTGCCCTGCACGCCATGATGGCGTCCGACATCCACCATCGAACCCAGGACTTCATCAAGCTGTATCCCACCGTGCTCAGCGACCTGAAAGAAGTCTTTGGCACACAGAACGACGTTCTCATCACGGTTTCTTCCGGAACGGGCGCGCTGGAGGCCTCCGTTTCGAACTTCTTCAGCGAAGGCGACAAAGTGGTGGTGTGCTCGGCCGGAAAGTTCGGCGAGCGCTGGGCGGAGCTGGCCAAGGCATTCCGGCTGAACGCGGTGGTCCTGACGGCAGAATACGGCGAGGTGGTTTCACCGGACCGGGTGGCGCAGGCGCTGGCGGATAACCCCGACGCGAAGGGTGTCTTCTTCCAGGCCTCGGAGACATCGACGGGCGCGGCGCACGACGTGAAGGCGATTGGCGAGATCACGGCCAAGACCGGCGCGCTGTGCATCGTGGACGCCATCACGGGGATCGGCACCATGCCGCTGGACATCGACGGCTGGGGGCTGGACATCGTGGTGGGCGGCTCGCAGAAGGCCTTCATGATCCCGCCGGGCCTGGCCTTCATCAGCGTGAGCGCGAAGGCGTGGGCGCAGAACGCCACGGCCACGCTGCCGCGGCTCTACTTCGACCTGAAGAAAGAGAAGAAGATGGCGGACAAGGGCGAGAGCGCCTGGACGCCGAACGTCAGCCACATCCTGGCGCTGGCCGAAGCGCTCAAGTACATCAAGGAAGTGGGCATGAACAACCTGGTGGAGAACGCCATGCTGCTGGCCCAGGCCACGCGCGCGGCGGCGCTCGAACTGGGGCTGGAGCTGTTTGCGCCGGGCTCGCCGTCGTCCTCCGTCACCGCCATCAAGGCGCCGGCGGGGATGGATTCGGGCGAGATCGTGAAGGGTTTCCGCAACCAGTTCGGCTCCATCATCGCCAATGGCCAGGGAACCATGAAGGGCAAGATCTTCCGCATCGCGCACCTGGGCTACTTCGACTTCCCGGACCTCTTCGCGATGGTGGCCGAGTTGGAGCTGATCCTCCACTCCAAGGGCATCCCGGTGGAGTTCGGCAAGGGTGTGGCGGCGGTGCAGCGGGTGTATGCGCAGGCGGTGGCAGGAAAGAAGCAGTCATGAAAATTCTGGTCGCGGAACCCATGTCGCCGGCAGCGATTGCGCTGCTGCAGAAGCAGGAAGGGTGGGACGTCGTCGTCTCCAACCCGAAAGAGTACGAGCCGCACCTGGCGGACTGCGAAGCCATGCTGGTGCGCAGCGCCGTGAAGGTGAAGGCCGACACGCTGGCCAAGGCGCCGAAGCTGCGCGTGATCGGGCGCGCCGGAGTGGGCGTCGATAACGTCGAGCTGCCCGCGGCCACGGCCGCCGGCGTGCTGGTGATGAACACGCCGGGCGGCAACGCCGTGTCGGTGGCCGAGCACACGCTGGCGCTGATGCTGGCCTTGGCGCGCATGGTGCCGGAGGCCAACGCCTCCACGCGCTCGGGCAAGTGGGAGAAGAAGAAGTTCCTGGGCAACGAGCTGCGCGGCAAGACGCTGGGCGTCGTGGGCCTGGGCAACATCGGGCAGGAAGTGGTGCGCCGGGCGCGCGGCTTCGAGATGCGCATCATCGCCTGCGATCCTTACGTCAACCCGCAGACCGCGGCCGACCTGAGCGTGGATCTGCTGCCGATCGAGGACGTGCTGACGCAATCGGACTACATCAGCCTGCACGTGGCGCTGACGCCGCAAACCAAGGCGATGATCAACGCCGACTCGATCGCGCGGATGCGCGACGGCGTACGCATCATCAACTGCGCGCGCGGCGAGCTGATCGACCAGGACGCGCTGTGCGCCGCCCTGGAATCGAAAAAAGTGGCCGGCGCCGGGCTCGACGTCTTCTCGCCCGAGCCGCTGCCGGAAGGCCACCCGCTGCTGGGCGCGCCGAACCTGATCGCCACGCCGCACATAGCCGGGTCGACGGAAGAGGCCCAGGAGATCGTCGGCATCCGCATCGTGGAGCAGATGGTGGAGTACCTGCGGAACGGCGTAGCCATCAACGCCGTCAACATGCCGGCCGTCTCGCCGGAGCAGTACAAGGCCATCGGCCCCTACATCACGCTGGCCGAGCGGCTGGGCAAGTTCGCGGCCTTTGTGGCGCAGGGCAACCCGCGGGGCGTGCGCGTCACTTACCGGGGGCGCATCGCGGAGATGAACACCAACCTGCTGCGGAACTCGGCGCTGGCCGGCGCCCTCAGCCGCGGGCTGTCGACGCGCGCCAACTTGGTGAACGCCATGCAACTGGCGTCACAGCGCAACCTTACGGTGAGCGAGGAGCACCAGAAGCGGGGCGGCACGACGGACTCCATCCAGGTGGAGCTGATCACGGACAAAGGCACCACGGCCGTCACCGGCGGCGTGGTGATGGACAAGCCGCGGCTGCTGTCGGTGGACGGCATCGCGGTGGAGATTCCGCTGGCCGGGCGCCTCATCTACATGCGCAACCTGGACGTGCCGGGCGTCATCGGCCACGTCGGCACCGTGCTGGGCAGGAACCAGGTGAACATCGCCAACTTCTCGCTGGGACGGCAGGATGCGCCGCCGGACGCCGGCGCGGCGCTGCATGCGGTGGCTCTGGTGGAGGTGGACTCCGATCCGGGCGATGCGGTGCTGGCCGAACTGCGGTCGAACCCCGCGGTTCTGTTGGCGGTGACGGTGGAACCGGGCGACTAGCCAGAAAAGGACGTTCTTCTCGTGACACCGGTTTCAAGAAAAAGGGGGGGCCTCGTTGCCGCCCTCTTTTCTGCATGATATGATGTAGGTGCCTCATGGACTGCGCTTCCTCTCGAATCAGTCCCAATCCCCGACGGAGCAAACTTCCCTCTCGATGAGTTCGACCGTTTTTCTCGGTAACCTTCCGACATGGGTCACAGCCGACGACATCAAGGCGTGGCTTGTGGCGGACAACCTGGTGGCCGATTCCGTGAAGGTCATCCGCAACCCGGAGACCCAGGAATCCAAGGGCTTTGCATTTATCGAAGCGCCGAATGAAGAGGAGATGAACCTCATCATCCGGCGGTTCGACCGGGCCCCGCTCGAAGAGCGCCTTCTGCGCGCCAATCCGGCTCAGCCGCCCCGTCCCAAGGGCGTCGTGCGTCCGGCCATGGCGGGTCCCGGCGGCGCGCCGGCCGGTGCCCCGGCACCCGGCGGCGATCGCGACCGCAGCCGCCGCGGCGGCAAGAAGCACCGCAAAGCCGGGAACGCGCCCCAAAGCGCATTCGCGGAAGAGCTGGCCAAGGCCCTCTAACCGTTCAGGCGGCTCCGGTTCCGGCGCCGCCAGTCCCGCCGTCTGTCTTTCTCCTGTCTCGGAAACCGAAGCCCCCGGTTTCCCCGGGCGGACTGCTCCCGCCCCCTGCTCGTCCCTCCAGGCCTTTCCTTCCAATCAGTTCCGTTCCGAGACGAACGGGATTTTCCGCCTTCCCTTTGGGGGTGCAGTGATATACTCTATGCGCGGCGGGGCCCTGCCATTGCGGGGGATCCGCCGTTATTTGACAGGAAGGAGTATCCGGTGAACGATCTACTGCTGATCAGGGCGCTCTTCGTGCTCATCCTGACGGCGGCCGCCTATTTCCTTCAACCGTTCGGCCTGACCTCGCCGCTTGCAGCCGGTACCGGCATCATTCTCGGACTTCTCATCGTGGTTTTTGAAGTCCGGCTCAAGCAGGTTAGCCTGAAGCGGTTGATTGGAGCGGCTGTCGGCAGTGTTCTGGGCATCGTCGGCGCCTTTCTGATTGCCCTCGTCATCGCCTGGGCCATGCCCGGCGCGCGGGGCACTGTTTCATTTCTGCAACTGCTGATTCTGCTCGTGATGAGCTACGTCGGACTCATTGTCGGCGCCACCAAGGGCGACATGCTCAACCTCTCCGCCCTCGGCGGCCTGTTCGGCGGCGAAAAGGCGTCCAAGCAATCCTTCAAGATCCTCGACACCAGCGTCATCATCGACGGCCGCATCGCCGACATCGCCGAAACCGGCTTCCTCGACGGCACGCTGGTCATTCCGCAGTTCGTGCTGCGCGAGCTGCAACTGGTGGCCGATTCGGCCGACTCGATGAAGCGCAACCGCGGCCGCCGCGGCCTCGACGTGCTGCAGCGCGTCCAGAAGATGGTCAACCTCAACGTCCAGATCCTGGAGGACGACTTCCCCCAAGTCCGCGAGGTGGACCTGAAGCTGATCGAGCTGGCGAAGGTCTACGACTGCAAGGTGATCACCAACGACTTCAACCTCAACAAAGTGGCGCAACTGCACGGCGTGGAGGTGCTCAACATCAACGAGCTGGCCAACGCGCTGAAGCCCATCGTGCTGCCCGGCGAGACCATGCGCGTGTTCATCCTGAAGGAGGGCAAGGAGTTCAACCAAGGCGTCGCCTACCTCGACGACGGCACCATGGTGGTGGTCGACAACGCCAAGCGGCTCATCTCGAAAACCATCGATATCTCCGTCACCAGCGTGCTTCAGACCCAGGCCGGCAAGATGATTTTCGGCCGCTTCGACGAGCGCGTTCACCACATCTACGACAAGCCTCAGGGCGCCGAACGCGCCAAGGCCGCCGAGCCCGTCCCGGACAAGTCGGCCTTGCCGAGCCAGCCGCCTCATTGAGAAGCTAGTAGCGGGTACCTCCACCGCCGGAAGCCAGACGCCATGAAAGTCTCCGTGATTCTCCCCGCCGCCGGGCTCGGCACGCGCATGAAAGGCGCAGCCGCCGAGAGCACCGGAACCAGCCGGAAGCAGTTCATGCTGCTCGAGGGCGTGCCGATCCTCGTGCACACCGTCCGCAAGTTCGTCGCCTGCCAGCATGTTTCGGAAGTCGTCGTCGCGCTGCGCGCCGAAGACCTGGACTGGGTGAAAGAGTTGCTCGCCCACGAGCACTTCCAGAAGCCCGTGCGCTGCGTCGAAGGCGGCGACACCCGGCAGCACTCGGTGGAGAATGCGCTGGCGTCGCTGGCGCCCGACGTCGAGATCGTGGCCGTGCACGACGCGGTGCGCCCCTTCGTGGACGCCGAGACCATCTCGGCCGTCATCCTGCAGGCGGCCCACAGCGGCGCGGCGATTGTCGGCATCGTGCCGGTGGACACCGTGAAGCAGGTGCAGCGCCACGTGGTCCGCGGCACGCTGAACCGCGACCGCCTGGTGCTGGCGCAGACCCCGCAGGTATTCCGCGCCGGCCTGATCCGGGAGGCCTTCCAGAAGGCCCGCGAGGACGGCTTCGTCGGCACCGACGAGTCCAGCCTGGTGGAGCGGCTGGAGCAGGTGGAGGTCACCGTGGTGACCGGCAGCGACCGCAACATCAAGATCACGCGGCCCTCCGACATCGACCTCGCTGAGCTCTTTCTGGCCGAGGAAAAAGAAAAGGTGGCCGGCTGATGGACATCCGCACCGGGCTGGGCTGGGACAACCACCGCCTGGCCGCCGGCCGGCCGCTGATCCTGGGCGGCGTGACGGTGCCTTGCGAGTTCGGCCTCGACGGGCACTCCGACGCCGACGTCCTCTCTCACGCCGTTACCGACGCCCTGCTGGGCGCGCTCGCCCTGGGCGACATCGGCATGCACTTCCCGGACACCGACCCGCGCTGGAAGGGCTGCGATTCGCTGCTCTTCCTGCGCCACGCCGTCTCGCTGGTGAGGAAGCAGGGCTACGCGATCAGCAACGTCGATGCCACCGTCATCCTGCAACGCCCCAAGCTGAAGGACTACCGGCAGGCGATCCGCGAAAGCCTCGCCGCGGCGCTCGGCCTCGGCGTGGACCGCGTGTCGGTGAAGTTCAAGACGGCGGAAAAAGTGGGCCCGGTGGGGGAAGGGAAGTCGGGCGAGGCACAGGCGGCGGTGCTGCTGGTCCGTCCCTGAAGTTGATAGACTTGGCCACAGCCCAGTGGAGGACGCATGCGCGTAGTTTGCCTCTGTTGTCTGGCGCGGTGCCTGCTGCCCGCGCAGGGGCCGCCCCAGCCCATCACCGCGCCCGGCGCCGTCTCCTTCCACGAAGGCGGGGTCTTCATCAGCACCCTCAGCGAGCAGATGGCCGGCCGTCCGGTGTTGATGCAGGGCGGTGAAATCGGCACGCGGGACGATGGCTTCGTCGAAGTGCTGCTCACGCCCGGCACCCTGGCGTGGCTCGCTCCGGCCAGCCAGATCCTGCTCGAATCGTCGGCGCCGGATGAGACGATTCTGGTTCTGCAGAAAGGCGCCCTGCTGGCGGAGGCGCTGCCGGTGGCCGGCACAGATCCGGCGGTGTTCGTCTGGGAGGGCCGGCGCATCACCCTGCGCCCCGGCACCCTGGCGCGGATCGACGGCCTGTACGGGCTGCTGCGCGTGCTGAAGGGCGCGGCCTCAGTGGAGGAGAAGAGCCGCACAGTAAACGTCGCGGCCGGCATGGAACTGGCTTTCGCTACAGGCAGCGCGCCCACGAAAGCGGCGCGCCGGCGGGACCCGCTCCAAAAACGCTGCCGCGAACGGGCCGAACGGATGTCGGCGGCCAACGCGGCGGGTGCGCGCTGGGTTTTCAAAACCCGCACGCCGTGGCCGCGCGATGCCTGGCTGTGGGTGGAGGACCTCGGCGAGTTCACCTTTATACCCGCGGCGGGCCGCATTCAGAGCGCGCTCGGGCCGAAATTCTGGAGCCCGTCTACCGTGCACTCGGCCGGCGGACCTGCCTATGATTCCACCGCCGAACAGATGAGGGAGGCCGGCATGGGGCGAACTACCGCCCTGCCTCAGACCTCCGGGCCTCGTCCGCCGGCTCCGCCGCCTCCGCCTCCCGCGGCTGGCAAGAAGTAGGTCCCGGAGTTTTCCGGTCAGCGCGAACGCACCGGCAGCGAGGGCGGTTGCGGCCCATCCTGGCGCAGCAGCGGGGAGGCTTCCTGCCCTTTGTCCGTGGTGGGCGGCGGGGGGAACGTCGCCCTGCCGCGGAGGGTTGGGCGGCAGATCTGCTCCGCAGAGGTGGAACTCGCCGCGGCCGCCGGCGGAGGCCCTGGAGCCATCGCCGCGCAGCGCCTCCACCCGGTCGGCGTTGGCGAGCACGACGTATGTCCAACCGTCCCGGAACAGCGTCCACGTGGAAGTGGCGACCCGCAGCGCGCAGCACGGAACGCGCGGTTTCGTGCCGCGGGCGGCGCGTCCCCCCCGCAGGCAGGGCGGCTGAAAAAATCAGGGCGGAACCGCGACTTGCCGCTCAGCCGGGCCATGCGGAAGACGGGCGGTACAGTTCCACCGCCGCGGGGTCCTCTAGGTGTTCCAGCAACTCCCGCGCGGTGCGGCCCAGCAGCGGGTGGCGCAGCGCGGGGGCCAGGTCGCAGAGCGGCGCCAGCACGAAGCGGCGCAGGTGCAGGCGCGGGTGCGGGACCTCCAGGTCCGGTGCCGCCAGCACCGTCTCGTTCCAGAAGAGCAGGTCCAGGTCCAGGGTTCGCGGCCCGTCGCGCCGCACTCTCACGCGTCCGGCCGCCAGTTCGATGGCCTGCAATTCGCGCAGGAATTCGCCGGCCGCCAGCGCTGTCCGCACGTACGCCACCGCGTTCAGGAACGGGCCTTGCTCCAGAAAACCCACAGGTTCGGTTTCGTACAGCGGGGAGACCCCGCCGATTTCGCCGAGAGCCGCCAGGCCGCGCAAAGCGGCGCGCAGGTGCGCCTCGCGGTCGCCTACGTTCGAGCCCAGGCCCACCCACGCTTCCGTCATGGCCGCCTGCGGGTGATCTCGACGCCGGCCCACTCCACGCCCCGGTCGCGCAATGCGGCCGGTTTCCGGATGAGCACGCGCACGGACTCCACCGGGTGCCGTTCGAGCACGGCTCGCGCGACGCCGTCCGCCATCGCTTC
Organism: Bryobacterales bacterium; assembly: GCA_027324255.1. Taxonomy (GTDB): domain Bacteria; phylum Acidobacteriota; class Terriglobia; order Bryobacterales; family Bryobacteraceae; genus Paludibaculum. The sequence continues at coordinate 28,972 of DAHVTI010000371.1, forward strand.
CACCAGCGAGTACGGCCGCGCCGTAGCCGCTCGCCGCGCCGCTTCGTGGATGCTCGAGTAGTCCACCGTGTCGGCGAAGTGATCGGTGGCCGCGGCGCGGCTGACGTCGAACTCCACCTCGATGTCGAGGACTACTTCCTGCGCGATGCTCCGTTCGTGCGGGGGCACGCCTATATGGACGGAAAAACGCGCGCCGCTGACGATGATCCTGTCCATCACGATCTCCTTACGGCCTCCAGCACAGACAGCGCCTTGCGGCACGGACCCACATCGTGCACGCGTACGACGGAGGCGCCGTGCATCGCTCCGATGACGGCCGCGGCGAGTGTCCCCTCCAGCCGTTCGCCGGGCTTCTCCATGCCGGGCAGCGTGCCGAGGAACGACTTGCGCGACGGCCCGATGAGGATCGGGCAGCCCAGTTCCTCAAACTCCCGCAGCCGGCGCAGGATCTCGAAGCTGTGCGCCGCGGTTTTCGCAAAGCCGATGCCGGGATCGACGAAAATCTCGGCGATGCCCGCTTCACGCGCCAGCCGGACCTTTTCCGCCAGCTCTGCTTTCACCTCGGCCACCACGTCCCCGTAGTTCGCCTCTTGCCGCATGGTGCGCGGCGTGCCCCGCATGTGCATGACGACGACGCCCGCCCCGTGGTGCGCGGCGGCCTCCGCCATGCGCGGATCGCGCAGCCCCGTGATGTCGTTCACCAGGCTGGCTCCGGCCCGGAGGCACGCCGCCGCCACCGCCGGCTTCATGGTGTCGATGGAGATGCGCGCCAGTCCGTCCTCGGCCAAGGCCTCCACCAGCGGCAGGACGCGCCGCAGTTCGATCTCTTCCGGCACTGGTTCCGCCCCGGGGCGCGTGCTCTCGCCGCCGATGTCCAGGAAGTCGGCGCCTTCCGAAATCAGGCGCCGCGCGGCGTCCAGCGCCGCTTCGAGCGTCGGAAACAGCCCCCCGTCGGAAAAGGAGTCGGGCGTCATGTTCAGCACGCCCATCAATAGCGTTCGCATCCACTCTCATCTTATGCCCGGATTCCTTCAACAGGCCGTGACAGGCGCCGGGTATAATGACAGCTTGGCATGGTGAAAACCAAGGCATTCGCGCGCGCGGGGCTGATTGGAAATCCTTCCGATGGCTACTTCGGGAAGACAATTTCTCTTGTCGTCCGCAACTACTGCGCAGAGGTCACGCTCTACGAGTCGCCGCGCATCAATATCGTCGCCGGGCACCGCGACCGGCTGAGTTTTTCCAGCTATGCCGAATTCCTGGAAGATGTGAGCCTGAACGGCTATTACGGGGGCGTGCGCCTGATCAAGGCGGCCATCAAGAAATTCAGCGACTGGTGCTCGCGCCAGGGCATCCCCCTCGACCGCAATTTCACCATCGAATACGAAACGGATGTCCCTGTGCGCGTCGGACTGGCCGGCTCCAGCGCCATCGTCACCTCCACCATCCGCGCCCTGATGGAGTTTTTCGGCGTCCAGATCCCCAAGGCTGTCCTGCCGAACCTGATCCTCTCGGTGGAACTGGAGGAGCTCAGCATTGGCGCGGGGCTGCAGGACCGCGTCATCCAGGTCTACGAAGGGGTCGTGTTCATGGACTTCGACAAGGCGCGCATGGACCGCGACGGGCACGGCCTGTACGAGCCCATCGATCCCGCGCTGCTGCCGCCCCTCTTCGTCGCCTACCACGACAACCTGGCCGAGGGCACCGAACTGTTCCACAATGACCTGCGCAGCCGCTACAACCGCGGCGAGCCGGCCGTGATGGACGCCATCCGCCGCTGGGCGGCCATGGCGGAGCAGGTGCGCGGCATGCTGCTGGCGGGCCAGGGCTCCGAGATCGGTCCGCTGCTGAACGAAGCGTTCGATCTTCGGGCCAGCCTCATCCGCATCAGTCCCGGCAACCTGGAGTTGATCCAGCGCGGCCGGGACCTGGGCGCCTTCACCCAGTTCTGCGGCTCCGGCGGCGCCATCATCGGCGCCTACGACGGGGATCCGGAGCGCCTGGGCCGGATCCGCGAGTCCTACGCCCAGATGGGCGCGCATCTGGTGATCCCGCAAATCCTGCCCTGAGGAGTTTTCCGCATGCCCGTCCGCAAAGCCATCATCCCCGCCGCCGGCATGGGTACCCGCTTCCTGCCCGCCACCAAGAGCATGCCGAAGGAGATGTTGCCCATCGTCGACAAGCCGGTGCTGCAGTTCGTCATTGAAGAGGCGGTGGAAAGCGGCATCGACGACATCCTGATCGTCACCGGGCGCGGCAAGCAGGCCATCGAAAACCACTTCGACTACAACCCCGATCTCGAGGTGTTCCTGCGCGGCGCCGGCAAGGGCGACTTGATCGACCTGGTGCGGGACATCGGCGAACGGGCGCAGATCCACTACATCCGCCAAAAGGAGCAACTCGGCCTCGGCGATGCCATCCGCCTCGGGCGCCACCACATGGGCGGCGAGCCTTTCGCCGTCCTGCTGGGCGACACCATCATCGATCCCCCCGCCGGCCAGAAGCCCGGCCTGGCCCAATTGCTGGACGCCTATGAGGAGACCCGGTCCAGCATCGTCGCCGTCCACCGCGTCCCGCCGGAGTGGGTGCACCGCTACGGCATCGTCGACGGGCAGCCCGAGGACGGCAATCCGGACCTGCTGCGGCTGCGAAAACTGGTGGAAAAGCCGGCCGTCAACGTGGCACCTTCCAACCTCGCCATTGCCGGCCGCTACGTCTTCACCCCGGGCATCTTCGCCTGCCTGGAAGACACCCCGCGCGGCGTGGGAGGCGAGATTCAGCTCACCGACGCCATGAACATGCTGGCGCAGGTGGAGCCGGTGTACGCGCTGGCCTGGCAGGCACGCCGCTTCGACATCGGCAATCGGGTGGAGTACGCCAAGTGTTTTGTGGAGTTTGCGCTCCGCCGCGAAGATACCGGGGCAATGCTCCGCGAGCACCTGAAGCAGCTTCTGGCTCCGTGAGTCCCGCCGCTGCTATAATGGTCGGTGCTGCCTGAAGGCAGCCGTGTGTCGCTACGTGTGTCCTTCTTGGGACTTCTCACAGTAGTCCGCACCCCAGACAGGTTGAGGTAGAAAGATCCGCCGCCGGCAGAGGCCGCGCGGCCAGATGAGCATGTTTGATTCGTTGAGCGACAAGCTGCAGCGGGTTTTCAAGAACCTGCGCGGCGAAGGCAAGCTGTCGGCCGAGAATATGGAAGCGGCCCTCAAGGAGATCCGTGTGGCTCTCCTCGAGGCCGACGTCCATTTCAAGGTCGTCAAGTCGTTTATCGAAGGCGTCCGGGTGAAGGCCATGGGGCAGGAGGTGCTCTCCTCCTTTTCTCCCGCGCAGCAGGTGATCAAGATCGTCCGCGACGAGCTGGTGGCCGTGCTCGGCACGCACGCCTCGCGCCTGCGCACCGCCAACCAGCCGCCCACCGTGGTGATGGTGGTCGGCCTGCAGGGCTCCGGCAAGACTACCTCCACGGCGAAGCTGGCCCGCTACCTTTCGAAGAACGGCCACCGGCCGCTGATGGTTTCGGTGGACGTTTACCGTCCGGCCGCCCGTAAGCAACTGGCGGTGCTGGCCCGCGACCTCTCGCTGCCCGTCCACGACGCGCCGGAAGAGAACAGCCCGCTGGCGCTGGCGCGGGGCGCCCGCCGCGAGGCCGAGCAGTCCGGCCGCGATCTCATCCTCATCGACACCGCCGGCCGCCTGCACATCGACGAAGAGCTCATGGCCGAACTCCAGGAGCTCAAGCAGAACCTCAACCCCACCGAGATCCTGTTCGTGGCCGACGCCATGACCGGCCAGGACGCCGTCAGGAGCGCCGAGGAGTTTCATCGCCGGCTCGGCATCACCGGCGTCGTTCTGACCAAGATGGACGGCGACGCCCGCGGCGGCGCGGCGCTCTCCATCCGCCACATCACCGGCCAGCCCCTGAAGTTCGTCGGCACCGGCGAAAAGTCGGACGCGCTCGAAGCCTTCCACCCCGACCGCGCCGCCAACCGCATCCTCGGCATGGGCGACGTGCTCAGCTTCATCGAGAAGGTGGAGCAGGCCGTCGACCAGAAGCAGGCTGAGAAGATGCAGCGCAAGCTGCTCGAGGACGAGTTCACCCTCGAGGACTTCCGCGACCAGCTCAAGCAACTCCGAAAACTCGGCTCGCTCGAATCCCTGCTCGGCATGCTGCCCCAGGTGGGCATGCTGAAGGAGCTGAAGAACGCGAAGGTGGACGAAGAAGAGTTCACCCGCGTCGTGGCCATTATCGATTCGATGACGCCCAAAGAGCGCGACAACCACATGCTGATCAACGGTTCGCGCCGCCGCCGCATCGCCAAGGGCAGCGGCACATCCGTCCAGGACGTCAACAACCTTTTGAAACAGTACGGCCAGGCCCGCAAGATGATGAAGTCCATGTCCGGCGGCCTGCTCGGAAAAAAGATGGGCAAAATGAAGCTGCCTTTCCCGAACCCCTTCGGCGGGTGACGGGCGGGGCGAGGCATTGAGATCCTCAGGAGAGTAGAACGTAATGCTGATGATTCGTCTGGCGCGGTTCGGCGCCAAGAAAAAGCCGACCTACCGGGTAGTGGTCATTGATAAAGACCGCGCCCGCGACTCCAAGGCCATCGAAGTGGTGGGCCACTACAACCCCGTGGCCGATCCGGCGGTGGTCCAACTCGACCACGGCCGCCTCGAGCATTGGGTGAAGTGCGGCGCCCAGATGTCGGACACTGTCCAGCGTCTGGTGAAGGCCAATCCCGCGCCCGCCGCGGAAGCCGTGGAGGAGCCCGTAGTTTAGTCTCCCCTCCTGGCGTGATTCGACCCGTGTGATTATGGGTTGTTCATGTTAGGATCGGAGGCAGGACGAGAGGTCCTCGCGATGGCTGGCATCAAAGAACTCGTTGAGGAAATTGCGAAAGCTCTTGTGGACATCCCTGAAGAGGTGCAGGTTCGCGAGGTGCAGGGCGAGCAGGTGACTGTTCTCGAACTGCGCGTGGCCCCGAGTGATCTCGGCAAGGTGATCGGTAAGCAGGGCCGCACGGCCCGCTCCGTTCGCACGCTGCTGGGCGCGGCCGGCATGAAACTGAACCGGCGATTTACGCTGGAAATCCTCGAGTAATGCCGGACGGGCGGCACAAGCCGCACGCGGCATGGGTGATGGTCGCAAGATTGGGCCGCACGCGCGGACTCCATGGCGAGATCTACGCGGACGGCTCCCTGGAGCCGGAACGCTTCGCGGAGTTGAAGCGCATCTGGCTGCGCAAACCGGGCGGCGAGCCGCTGAACGGCGGCGAACCCCTGGAAGTGTTGGCAATCCGCCCGTACAAGGGCCGGCTGGTGTTTTCCTTCGCCGGCGTCGAGTCGATCGAGGCCGCCGAGCCGTTCGAGCACTGCGAGGCTGTCGTTCCCGCAGGGGACCGGCCGGCTCTGGACGAAGGCGAGTATTACCTGTCGGACCTCGTCGGGTGCGAGGTGATTCACCGCGGCACGGGCATGCGGCTCGGCACGGTGACCGGCTGGCAGGATTTCGGCGGGCCGGAGTTGTTGGAAGTTCTGGCTGACGGGGCGCGTCCCGGAGACGCTGCCTGGATCCCCTTCGCCAAGGCGATTTGCGTGGAGATCGATCCCGCCCGCCGGCGCATTGTGGTCGATCCGCCCGAAGGCCTGCTGGAGTTGAACCAAGCCCGGGAAGCCGGGCCGGGACCGGACTGATGATCTTTCATGTGCTGACGATTTTTCCGGAGTTCTTCCGGGGGCCGTTCGAGCACGGGGTCGTCGCCCGGGGCGAAAAGTCCGGTCTGCTGCAGATTCAAATCCGGAATCTGCGCGACTGGACGAGCGATTTTCATAAGACCGTGGACGACCGGCCGTTTGGCGGCGGCGAGGGCATGGTGCTCAAGCCCCAGCCGGTCTTCGCGGCTGTGGAGAGTATCTTTCCGCGGCGCGATCCGCGGAAGCAGAGAGTGGTTCTGCTGTCGGCGCAGGGGCCGCTGTTCAACCAGCGCACCGCCCGGCGGCTGATGGAGTTTGAGGAGCTGTTGCTGATCTGCGGGCGCTACGAGGGCGTCGATGAACGGGTCAGCCAGCACCTGGCCGACGAGGAGATCTCGATCGGCGATTACGTTTTAAGCGGCGGCGAACTGGCCGCCGCGGTGGTTGTGGACACCGTCGCCCGGCTGATCCCGGGCGTGCTCGGCAACCCGGATTCCTCCGTGCAGGAGTCGTTTTCAGACTCCGGCGAGGAGGGCCCGGGTGACGGCATCCTGGATTGTCCGCACTATACGCGGCCGGCCGTTTTCCGCGGCTGGAGCGTGCCCGAGGTGCTTCTGGGCGGCAATCATGCCGAAATCCGGAAGTGGCGCCGCCAGGCCGCTCTGGAGAAGACAACACGGCTCCGACCGGAGCTGCTTGCGCCGCGGGCATCCGCCCCGGTCCAGGCATTGCCGGACCCGAATGGAGTGAAGAAAGGTTAGAAGAAGGAAGTAGCCCCATGATCAGCCCTTACCTGAGCAAAGTCCTGAACAAGAACAAGCGCACCGACCTGCCCGAGTTCCGCATCGGCGACACCATCCGGGTCCACGTCAAGATCAAGGAAGGCGAGAAAGAGCGCCTCCAGATTTTCGAGGGAGTCGTCCTCGCCCGCAAGAACAGCGGCCTCGGCGAGACCATCACGGTCCGCAAGATCAGCTTCGGCCAGGGCGTCGAGCGCATCTTCCCGCTGAACGCGCCCGTCATCGACCACATCGACGTGGTCCGCACCGGCAAGGTCCGCCGCTCGAAGCTGTACTACCTGCGCGCCCTCAGGGGCAAGGCCGCCCGCCTCAAGGAACGCGAGTAGTCCGCCTGCCCGGATTACGCCAGTGACGGATCAACCTCACGCCATGCGCTGCACCGGTCAAGTGGAGGCGGCGGTGCGGCGCGAGGGGTTTCTGAGGATCGCGGGAGTGGACGAAGCGGGCCGGGGGTGTCTCTTCGGACCCGTCTTCGCCGCCGCGGTGGTCCTGGATCCGGAACGGCCCGTCGCCGGCCTGGCCGACAGCAAGACCCTGCCCGCGGAGCGCCGCGAGGAGCTTGCCGCGGCCATCCGGGAACGCGCCGCCGCCTGGGCCGTGGCCTCTGCCTCCGCCGCCGAGATCGACCGCATCAACATCCGCGAAGCCTCCCGCCTGGCCATGCGGCGTGCCGTTGAGTTCCTCGATCCCCCCTGCGATTATCTTCTCGTGGACGCCCTCACCATCGACTGGCCCGTGCCCCAGCAGGCGCTCATCAAGGGCGACGCCCGCGTCACGGCCATCGCCGCCGCTTCCATCCTGGCCAAGGTCGAACGCGACGCCTGCCTCATCTCTCTCGCCGCCGAATACCCCGGCTACGGCCTGGACCGCCACAAAGGCTATCCCACTGTCGAGCACCGCGAGGCCCTCCGCCAGTTGGGCCCCACGCCGCTCCACCGCCGCAGCTACGCCCCGGTCCGGGAGGCCCTCCAGTCCCTGCTATGAACCCGGAAAGCCCCCAGACCCAGACCGGCCCCACCGCGGTGGAGCATCGCCCCGCTTCGTTCCTCGAGAAGCTCAGCGCGGTGCTGTTCTGCATCTTCTGCCTGGAAGTGGGCCTGTTCCTGCTCTTCTACCCGTGGCTGGACGCGCTGTGGAGCCGCAACTGGCTGCTGCGGTTCAACCCCGAATGGCGCGCCGTGGTGATGAGCGAGCACTTTCGCGGCGCCGTCAGCGGCCTGGGCGTGCTGAACCTCTTCATCGCCGTGGCGGAAATCGTCCGCCTCCGCCGCTTCTCCGGCCGCTGAATCCGGCTCACGCCGCCAGCGGCACCTGGTCTCGCGGCGTGAAACTCAGCATCTCCCCGCCCGAATCCGGTTCCACGCGCAGCAGGCACCCCGGCCGTGCGCGCTTGTCCAGCACCAGCCGCGCCAGTGGTTGGATCAGGTGGCGGTGGATGGTGCGCTTCAACTCACGCGCGCCGTACTCCGCGCTGGTCCCCTCCTCCAGCAGGAAGACCCGCGCCTCCGGGCTCAGCTCCAGCCCGAACGACGCCGGTCCGAGCCGCGAAGACAGATGCCGCTCCAGCGCTTCGAGCTGCAGGTCCAGAATCGCCTCCAGCGCCGCCTTGTCCAGCGGCCGGTAGGTGAGCGTGCGGTCCACGCGGTTCACGAACTCCGGCGAGAAGCGCTTCCTGACCGCGCTCACTCCGATGCGCCGCAGCTTGCCTGCGCTGGCGCTGCCGTCCTCGGCCGCCGCGAATCCAAAGCGCGCCGCGAGTTCCGCCATCATCTCCCGCGCGCCCAGGTTCGACGTCATGAAGATCAGGCTCCGCTCGAAGTTCACCGTCGTGTTGTCGCCCAGCTTCAGCGTGGCTTTGTCCAGCACGCCCAGCAGGAGCCGGCCCAGCGACGAAGCGGCTTTTTCGATCTCGTCGAACAGCACCAGCGACAGCGCGCTGCGCTCGCTGGCCACGGCGTTCAGCTTGTGCTGGTTGATCATGGGCTGCGTCTCGCGGTGGCCCAGGTAGCCGGGAGGCGCGCCGATGAGCTTGGCCACCTCGTGCTCCATCTGGAATTCGCCGCAGTCGATGCGCAGGACGTTGCGCTCGCTGCCGTGCAGCGCCTCGGCCAGCGCCTCCACGGTGCGGGTCTTGCCGGTCCCGGTCGGGCCCAGCAGGAGGAACACGCCCACGGGCCGCCCTTCCGGCGCGAGGCCGGCCTGGTACAGCTCGACGTAGGGGACGATCGTCTCGATCGCCTCCTCCTGTCCCACGATTCTGCGGCGCAGGTCTGCTGCCAGGTCGGTGCGTGCGCCCGCTCTGCCGCGGGCTTCTGTCGGGGCTGGTATGGATCTCATGGGACGGTTCTGACCTCCGCGCGCATTGTACACCCGAGGCGTCAAATTCCCAGACCGCGCTGCGCCTCTTCGACGGCCCGTCCGCGGACTCGGGGCTTGCTATCTAAGCCTTTAGGAATGAAAGAATTGCGTCCGAAATCCGGACGCTCGCGCGGCCGTCGCCAAAGGGGTTCTGAATCCTTGTGAACGGCTCCCGCGCGGCGTCCGATTCCAGCAGTTTTTCCACTTCGGCCACGATGCGCTCCGGATCCGTTCCCACCAGTTGCGCCGTGCCCGCCTCCACCGCCTCCTGCCGCTCCGTCTTCTCCCGCAGCACCAGCACCGGCTTGCCCAGCGAAGGCCCTTCCTCCTGCACGCCGCCGGAGTCCGTCAGCAGAATGTCGGCCCGCCGCATGAGGTCCACGAAGGGCACGTAGTCCAGCGGTTCGATCAGGTGGATGCCGGCCACGCCTTGCAGACGGCGCTCCACCACCCCGCGCACGTTCGGATTGGGGTGTACCGGATAGATGATCTCGACGTCCCCGCGCGCCGCGATCCTCAGCACCGCCTCGCAGATCTGTTCGAAGCCGGCGCCGAAGCTCTCGCGGCGGTGGGCTGTCATCAGGATCAGGCGTTTGCCGGCGGCCGGCAGCGGGCCGTGGTAGCCCGGCCATTCGCCCGATTGGAGGCGCTCGCGGGTGTAAAGCAGCGCGTCGATGCAGGTGTTGCCCGTCACCACCACCTGCCGGGCGGGCACGCCCTCGGCCAGGAGATTCTCCTGCGCCCGGCGAGTCGGGGCGAAGTGCAGCGCGCTGAGGCGTGTGGACAGCACGCGGTTGAGTTCCTCGGGGAAAGGCTGGCTCAGGTCGCCGGTGCGCAGCCCCGCCTCCACGTGGCCCACGGCGATGCGGTGATAGAAGCCAGCGAGCGCCGCGGCGAACGTGGTGGTGGTGTCGCCCTGCACCACGATCATGTCCGGGCTCTCCCGCCGCAACACGCCGTCGAGGCCGCTCAAGACCCGCGCCGTCAGTTCGGTAAGGCTCTGGTTCGGCTGCATCACGTTCAGGTCATGGTCCTGGCGCACGCCGAACCTCTCCAGCATCGCGTCCAGCAGGCCGCGGTGCTGCGCCGTCACGCAGACCTTGGGGTGAAACTCCAGGTGCCGCTCGCGCATGTGCAGCACCAGCGGGCACAGCTTGATGGCCTCTGGGCGGGTTCCGAAGATAAACAGGATTTTGGGTGGGGACATCGCTGGCTCGCCGGCGTTCGCGGGCCGCAGCCGCGGCACACCGCCGGCAACCCTGGGGAGGGCCTATTTGTGGCGGTAGGTGATCCGGCCCTTGGTGAGGTCGTAGGGCGACATTTCCAGCGTCACGCGGTCGCCCGCCAGAACACGAATCCGGTTGCGCCGCAGCTTTCCGGCCAGATGCGCCAGCACCAGCCGCTCCTGGTCCAACTGCACGCTGAACAGCCCGCTGGGAAATTTTTCCACCACCGTGCCTGTGACTTCAATGCAATCTTCCTTGCTCATCGTCCTCCATCGTTCCGGCCGCACTTACAGCCGTCTTCGCACAACCC
>DAHVTI010000027.1 GCA_027324255.1 Bryobacterales bacterium
GCGACGGTGGTGGCGGGGAACGGGTTGACATCGTACAACGGCGACGGGCTGCCGGCGGGCGAGACGCAACTGGCCGAGCCGGGCGGTTTGGCGGTGGCGGCCAACGGCGACCTGTATATCGCCAGCACGCTGGCGGACCGAGTGCTGAAAGTGGAGCCGGCAGGGACGGTGGTGACGGTGATGGGCGGCGGAAGCTGGCTGGACGGGGATGAGGATCCGTCTCCGCTGAAAGTCCGGCTGCTGCGGCCGCAGGCGCTGTTGGTGGACGCGAGCGGGGACCTGCTGGTGTCGGACTACGACAACAAGCTGGTGCGGCGGGCGACGGGGGACGGGGCCGTGGCCACGATTGAAATGGAAGTGCCGGTGGCTTCGGTTGCCTTCGAGACCGTCTCGAAGCAGGCGGGCGCGCTGGCGAGTGACGGGACGCGGATGTTTCTGTCGTCGCCGAGCGACCATCACGTGTGGGTGATGGAGGCGGGCGAGATTGTGCCGTTCGCGGGGACGGGGGAGGCGGGTTTCGAAGGTGACGGCGGCGCGGCGCGGGAGGCGCGGTTGCGGAATCCGTCGGGGGTTGTGCTGGACGGGGAGGGGAACCTTTACATCGCCGACACGGGCAACCACAGGATCCGGAAGGTGGATGCGGCGACGGGGGCGATCAGCACGGTCTGGCCGGCGGGGGAGGTGGACGAGGCGAGCTTGCCTACGGGGCTGGCGGTGGATTCGGCGGGCGCGCTGTATGTCGCCGATGCGGGGTTGAACAGGGTTTGGAGGATCGACTTTTCTACGGGCGAGGCGGAGGTGTTTGCGGGGAACGGGGAGGCTGGGTTCAGTGGGGATGGCGGGCCGGCGGGGGAGGCACGGCTGAACAGGCCGCTCGCGATTGCGTTCGATCAGGACGGGCGGCTTTATATCGCCGATGCGGGGAATCAGCGGGTGCGGCGGGTGAGTGGGGCGGCGCCGGGGCGGTGAAGTTTGCTGGCCGGCCTGGGGGCCTGCCAGCGTCTGGCGCTGGGTGGGGGCCTTCGAGCGGCGGGACGCCTGGGTTCGAGACGAATCCGCAGATTTCGCCTTCAGCCGGACTCCACCGCGGGCCTTTTGACCGAACCTGGGAAACCTGCTCCAACGCCCTTGCGACACAAGCGAAAACAGGATTGACAGCGGCGCAGTGCGCCCGTAATCTTGTTTCAGACACAGGAGTCCGTTTTTGGGCCTGCACCCGCCGGCCGGCGGCGGCAGAGCTTGACAGGGGTGCTGAACCACTCCGATGAGGAGGCTAGAGTGAAGCCATTCGTCCGTGGATATGTCGTTCCGGCCGGTTTCGCGGCGATGCTGTGGCTGGGAACTACCAGTCCGACCCAAGCGCAGGTCAAACCCAAGGAGAGCATGATCCTGAAAGGCGCGCCGATGGGGGGCGTGAAGTTCGAGCACGCTCTCCACAGCAAGCGCGCGGCGGACAAATGCGAGACGTGCCACCACGTCTCCAAGCCCGAGAAGCCTTCGACGGCGGCCCAGCAGCCGTGCATGGAGTGCCACACCAAGCCCTTGCAACCGGGGATGAAGACCGGCCGGCAGGCCGCATTCCACAACTCCGTGGCTCAGGCGGGGATGTGCGTGGATTGCCACAAGAAGGCGAACGCCGCCGGAAAAATGGCTCCCGCCAAGTGCGCCGAATGCCACAAGAAGGAGAATCTATGAACCTGCGCGGAAGGAGGACCGGCAAAGGGAGGATTTAGGAGGGAATCATGCGCAAATACCGATTCAGCAGGCGGGAATTCATGACCTGGGCGGCGGCCTCCGGCGCCGGCGTCGCGGGCGAGGACGCGTTTCTTCCGAAGTTGCAGGCGGCGGTGAAGGAGGCGGTGAAGGAGTATCCGTTGATCTGGATGCAGGATTCGGCGTGCAGTGGGTGTTCCGTCTCCGTCATCAACACGATCCATCCGAGCATCAAGAACGTGATTCTGGACCAGATCCTGCCGGGCAGCCAACTCTTGCTGAACTACCATTCGACGCTGATGGCGGCGACGGGGTCGCTGTCGACGGGCATGGCCGTGGAGACGGCCCGCAAGTACAAGGGCAAGTACATCTACATCGTGGAAGGCGCGGTTCCCACGAAGGACAATGGCATCTACGGCACGCTGGGCGAGGAAGAGGGCAAGCCGGTGACGATGCTGGAATGGCTGCGCCGGCTGGCGCCGGACGCAATGGCCGTGCTGACCGTGGGGACGTGCGCGGCCTATGGCGGCATTGCGGCGGCGAAGCCGAATCCCAGCGGGGCGATGGGCGTGGGGGAACTGTTGAAGTCGCTGAACATCGCCACCCCGGTGGTGAACATCCCAGGCTGTCCGTGCCATCCGGACTGGTTCATCGGCACCGTGGCGCGCGTGCTTCTGTACGGGCTGCCGAAACCCCAGGAGGTGGACGAACTCGGGCGGCTGAAGGTGTATTTCGGCAAGAGCGTGCATAACCGCTGCATCAACCGGGACTACCTGGACGACGGCATTTTCGCCACCAAGTTCGGGGAGGTGGGCTGCCTGCTGGAGATCGGCTGCAAAGGGCCATTCACGCACGGGGACTGCCCGGTGCGGCAGTGGAACAGCGGGGTGAACTGGTGCGTCAGCGCCAACGCACCGTGTGTTGGATGCACTGAGCCGGGATTCCCCGACGCCCACTCTCCGCTGTATCAAAGGAGGTAGCCGTGAAGATACGAGTTGCCGTGGACCCGCTGACACGAATTGAGGGCCATCTGCGGATGGAGGCGGTGGTGGAGGACGGCGTGGTGGTGGAAGCGCGCTCGGGTGGTACGCTCTACCGCGGATTCGAACAGATCCTGGCCGGACGCGATCCGCTGGACGCGGTGCAGGTGACACAGCGCTTCTGCGGCGTCTGCCCGACGGCGCACGCGCTGGCGTCCTCGCAGTGCCTGGACAACGCCATGGGGATCATGCCGCCGGACAACGGCCGGGTGATCCGCAACCTGATCCAGGGCGCCAATTACATCCAGTCCCACATTCTGCACTTTTACCACCTGGCCGCGTTGGACTTTGTCCGGGGGCCGGAGTTTCCACCGTTCGTCCCGCGCTACGAAGCGGACTATCGCCTCCCGAAGACGACCAGCCAGGAGATCGTCGACCACTACGTGCAGGCCTTGCACATCCGCCTGAAGGCGCACGAAATGTCGGCCGTGTTCTCGGGTAAGATGCCGCACTGCGCCTCCATCGTCCCGGGCGGCGTAACGGTAACGCCGACGGTGGACAAGATCACCACGTTCCTATGGCGTCTGAAGGAACTGCGCGACTTCATCACCAAAGTCTATCTCCCCGACGTTTTGCTGATCGCCGAAGTATACCGCGACTATGGAGAAGTGGGCGTGGGCTGCAGGAACCTGCTGTCCTACGGTGCGTTCGACCTCGACAACGAACCGGTGGTCACCCAGCGGCAGCGGTTTTTCCGCATGGCGCGGTGGCGGAAGGACAAGCTGGAGGCTGTGGATCCGGGCAAGATCGCCGAGGACGTGAAGTACTCCTGGTACAAGTCCGCCAGCCACCTGGCGCCGGCCGTGGGCGAGAGCGAGCCGGATCCGCACAAGGCCTCCGGCTACACGTGGCTGAAGGCGCCGCGCTACGACGGCGAGGTGTACGAGGTGGGCCCGCTGGCTCGGGCCTTCATCGCCTACAACAACGGGACGAATCCCGTCTATGCGAAGGCGGTGGAAGAGGCGCTGACGCATCTGCGGATGAAGCCGGCGCAACTGTTCTCCGTGCTGGGCCGTCACCTGTGCCGCGCCCTGGAGACGCAGATTCTGGCGGACGCGATGTCGGAATGGGTGTTGCAGGTGAAGCTGGATCAGCCCGTGGCCACGGCGTACGCCATGCCCGACCAGGCTCAGGGCTGCGGCCTGTGGGACGCGTCGCGGGGCGCGCTGGGCCACTGGATTTCGATCCGCAACAAGCGGATCGAGCGCTACCAGGCCATCGTGCCGACCACCTGGAACGCGGCGCCGCGCGACGACCGGGACCAGGCCGGCGCCATGGAGCAGGCGCTGATCGGGGCGCCCGTCAAGGATCCGAAGAATCCGTTTTCGGTGGCGCGCATCGTGCGATCCTTCGATCCATGCATCGCCTGCGCCGTGCACCTGGTGACACCGAAGGGGATGCCGCTGCACGAGATCGAGGTGATGTGAAGGCGGATGCGCCAGAGCGGGTGCTGGTCGCCGGCACGGGCAACGTCCTGCTAGGCGACGAGGGGTTGGGCGTGCACGTGGCGCGGATGCTGAGGGTGGATCCTCCGGCGCACGCCGATGTGCTGGAGGCGGGGACGATGCTTCTCGACGCGCTGCCTACGATGAAGCGTTACCCGTGCGTGATCATCGTGGACGCGATCCGAAGGGGCCATGCGCCCGGTACGATCCACCGCCTGGATCTCGGCGCCGCAATCGAGGAGCCGGATCAGGCGGACGAGGCCGTTTCGCTCCACGAATGGGGCGTGATGGCGACGCTGCGGGCGGGCCGGAGGCTCGGGCTGCTGCCGCCGAACGTGTTGCTGGTGGGTGCGGAGCCGGAGGTGATCGAGACGGGCCTGGACCTCTCGCCGCGGCTGGCCGAGGCCGCGGAGCGGATCTGCGGTCTGCTGCGGGAGGCTTACGGCTCCCACTCGAAGTAGGAGGCGTAGCCGCCGGCGCGGTTGCGGGCCAGCCAGAGGCGGTACTCGCGGTTGGCGGGGCGGGGTGTTTCGCCGCCGATACGAACGCCGCGTATTCGGCGTTGGTGACGGGGTGGTGAGGCATTTCGAAGTTGTCCACGTTGACGCCGGGGTGCGGCTCGCCGCTCTTCACCAGAACAACATCAGCCGCCGCGGCCATTGAGGACGCGCAGAGGGCCTGCAGCTGGAGGGGTCTCATACTGGCTGCCAGTAAATGCGGGGCGCTTGTCCGAAAGGCCGCCAAGCACGGCTTCGAGGGCGGGGCGGGCGAGGGCGACGCGGCGGGCGCGGAGGACGAGGTCCCAGAGCGGCTCGAACTTTTTCCAGGCGGCGGCGTAGGCGAAGTGGCGGAGGCCGGCGGCGAGGGTGGGCTGGGCGGCGGAGGCGCGGGCGATGCTGGACCAGCGGTAGAAGTCGCGGTAAGCGCGCCAGTAGCCTTCTTCGAGCTGTTCGGGGGACATGCGGGCGGGTTGGAAGACGGCGTGGCGGGTGTCGTAGAGGTCCCAGTGACGGTGGAGGATGCGGCCCGCGGCCTCCATGCGGGCGTGCAGGGGGGTGCCGGGGTAAGGGGTGAGGATGTGGAAGGTGGCGGTTTCGAGGCCGTGGGCGACGGCCCACTCGACGGTGCGCTGGAAGACGCCGGGGTCGTCGTCGTCCATACCGAAGACGAAGCTGGCATTGATCATGACGCCGAGGGAGTGG
>DAHVTI010000028.1 GCA_027324255.1 Bryobacterales bacterium
TCGAGCCATTTCTGTCCGCCGGCGCACTTCGAATTGGAGGCGATAGCGACTCGCGCGCGACGTTGTACTTGGCGCGGGGGGCGGCGCTGGCAGGCAGTGTCGTCAGTGCGTCGGGTGGGGCGGTCCGCGGGGCGAAAGTGACAGCCCTGCTGCGGCGGGGAACCGAGCAGGCGCCCGTCTTCGTCTACAGTGGTGCTGTCGCGTTCACTGACGATCGAGGTCAGTACCGCTTATTCGGCCTGCGTCCGGGAGTTTATAGTGCCGTGGTTACGTCCGACGGCGCCCAAATCGGAGCCGCGATTTTTGCTCCCGTTTATTACGGGGGAGGGGTGGAGCCCCGACAGGCCCGATTTGTCCGGCTTGCAGCAGGCGAAACGAGGGAGCGAGTGGACTTCATTCTGCCGCCGGGCGAGGGCGGATCGCTATCGGGCACTTTGTCCCATGCTCCGCCGGAGTGGCTGGAGGGCAAGGCGGTAGTTGCCGTATTCCATGCCTCGAATCCGGAGTCGCCGTTGGCGGTCACGCGCATTGATCCGACGGGGGAATTCCGATTTCCATCTCTTCCGCCGGGCAACTATCGCGTGGTAGTCATGGGGCCTGTGATTGGTTGGGGCGGAAGCGGGCCGGTCTTTTCGTCTCCCCTGCGCCGGGCGGCGCGGAGCGTGGAGGTACGAACAGGGGAAACGGCCAACATTGAAATCGACTCGCCGGCAGCGTTCAATGTGCAAGGGATCATCCGGCTCTCCGGTGGGGATCGCGATGCGGTTTGTTCGGAGAGGCTGCAAGTTCACCTCCAGCCTCTCGATGCAACGCTCGATGCGAAGCCTCTAGCAGCGGTTGTCTCCCGCGATGAATTTTGCCTGACGGGCGTGCCTTTGGGGAGATACCGGATCGAGATTTCGGGTGCACCTCCTCCCTGTTCACTCCGGGAGGTGCGCGAGGGTGACGCGTTGCTGCCGGACCAGATCATCGATCTTCGCGCCGACAGCGCTCTCAGCTTGATGCTGAGCCGGGCGTCCGCGTCCGTGCGCGGCATCGCCGCCCGACCTGAAGCTGGAGAATCTTCACCCCGCTTTGTCCTGATGTTGCCTGCTGATCCAGGCTTAACTCCGGAAAGCGGGTCGTTGAGCGCGGAAATCGACTCTGAGGGCTCCTTCCGCTTCGACAATGTCACCCCAGGGACTTATCAGCTTATGGCCATCCGCCAATTGGATTGCACCCCGTTTGACCCTGAATTCCGGGCGAGCATCCCATCAGTGACGGTGGAGGTGCGGGAAGGAGAGAACGTGATTTCGAGATTGGAGGTGCGTCCATGACGGCGCCATGCTTACCGCGGCACTTCTGGTGCCTGGCGTTCCCTGTTCTACTGATAGGCTCCCCCCTGGTTCTGCCTACGCCGGACGACAGCACTGGGGGCAGGGAATGGATTGTGGAGGGAACGGTGCGGCGGGGTGGCCAGCCGACTGCCGGCGCCTTGATCAGGATCGCTGGTCCTGTTCTGATCCCGGGCGCCACTTCTGACGCGTCTGGCCATTTCGTTCTGAAGGGAACTTTCTCCGGAACCTACACCGTCACCGTATCTCGGGCAGCAACCGGTGGAGCGCCACCCGTGACGATGCTATTGGGCCCTGGCACCCGCCGGAACGTCACCCTGGACCTGTTGGACGAGGCTGTTCTGAGCGGCACAGTCTTGAATTCGGATCGGGTCCCCGTCACCGGAGGAACCGTGATGGCGTGGGTCAAGACTTCGGTCAACGGAGAACCCTCATTCATGACGAGAGGATTTGCTCAAACGAACGATCTCGGAGAGTTTCGCATCGATGAACTTTTCCCAGGCCAGTATCGTCTTCTCGTCGCTCTGCCTCCATTGCGGCCTGGAAAACGTGTAAAGCGGCCCGCTTCCGGGGAGCCGGAGCATCCGCGGCGGGGAAGCTTGCGCTTTGCATTCTTTCCTTCTTCTCCGGATTGGGAATCGGCTGCCGCATTGACCGTTCAGGCGGGGGTGAAGCGCGATGCCTTGGACCTTACACTCCAAGCGGCCCCGGTCTATTGCGCGGCCGTGGTGGTGCGGCCACCCAATGGATCGAGTAGCGACTCTCAGCCCGCGAACCTTGCCATATTTGCGCCTATTGCTGGAACCTTTATCCAAGTGGCTCGTGGGCCTGTCCGGACGGGTGAGTCCTGGGAGGTCTGCGGTTTGCCGGCCGGGACCTATAAGGCAGTGGCCGTCACGGTCGACCCGAACTCCAAGCGAACCACCGGCTTCGGCAAAGCAGATTTTGTTATCTCACGGCGCGACGTCGACCTCAGTTCTCTGATGGTGTCGCCGCCTGTCACGCAATCCGGCACATTCCGTTTGCTACCGACGGATCATCCCCAGACCAGGCCCGACGCTCTTTCGATCACGCTGAACCTCCGCAATCGCCCGATTTACTTTGGGGAGAACCGCGCTGCTCGATTCCAGGACGCCGACAGTTTCGAGATTGAGGGCGCATTCCAGGACGACTACAGTCTGGCTGTTGCCGGCCTGCCCGCAGGTTATTATCTACGGGCAGTCTCACAAGAGGGACGCGAAGTTCTTCACTCTCCTGTCCGCGCTGGTGCTGGGGACATCGTGGTGACGGTGGCGGCTGACGGCCCTCAATTGAGTGGCAGGACTTTGGACCGCGAAGGGGCTCCCGTAGCCGGCGCTGGTCTGGCTCTGATCGAAGAACAGTCCGGGCGGATTCAGTTATCACAGTCCGACGTGGATGGGCGGTACCAGTTCCGCAGCGGGGTGGCTCCTGGACACTATGTGCTGGTTGCGCTTCGGGGCCTGATGGCTGGCGAAGAGAGTGATGAGGAAGTGTTCCGGCAACAGCGTTCGCGTGGGACTTCGCTTCTGCTCTCGCCGGGTGAGTCGCGGCATGCCGACGTCGTGGTGCGCACCTTGCAGAGGTGATTCTGACAGAGGCGGACAGCGGACGGAACGTTTGATTTTGAGTGGCAGGACTACGGGAGGGTAGTGAGTAACCAGTGCAGCATCTGCTTCTGAGTGCCGAGCTGGCCGTGGGCGACTTCGAGGTTGACGTAGCGGATGCGGCGGGCGGCGCAGAGGCGGGAGAGCGAGCCGTCGTCCTCGCCGGCGGCGTTGGACTGGAGGACGACGTTGTAGGGGCCGCGGGCGAGGGCTTCGTAGTCCCGCGGGTCAGTGGCGAGGAAGAACTCGTGAGGTTGGGCGGGGCGGGGAAGGAATGCGGCCTGGGAGATGGGGCGCTCGGTAGCGACGGAATAGCCGGGGCCGTTGTTGTGGATCGAGATGAGGACGCCGCCGGGCGGGGGGAGGAGGGCGTGGAGAAGTTTGGGGCGTTCGGCGTCGAGCCAGTCCAGGGCGGTGCGAAGCTGCTCGGCAGACCACACGGGGTTGTTTGAACGGAAGCTCTTTTCGGCGCCGGGGCGGGAGAACATGCGGTTGGGGTCGAGGTGGCCGCCGGCGACCTGGACGAGGCGGGTGCGGGAGGTGACGATCCAGGTTTCACCGGTGGTTTGGGCGACGGTTTGTTCGAGGGCGGCACGGGCGATTTCCTCATTGCCGTGGAGGCGGAGGAAGCGGAAGGGGGAGGGGGCGGCGCGGTAGTGGCGGAACTGGATTCCGGCCAATAGCACCACTTCAAAGTTGTGCTGTAAGGCTGAAAGGCCTGCGAGAAGGACAGACCGGCGGGATAAACCTTTGTTTTTCAAACTTGCAGCGGGCATCACCTCTGAGGATAATAGGGGCGGAGGTAACTCTCAAGATGATCCTCGAAGCCACGAAGCCCGGCGTTGACCCAGCCATGGAAAAAGAGTTTAATCCCTGGTTAGCCGCCGAGGCGCGCTTCAACGAGGCCGCCACGCTGCTCGGCCTGAACGACGGATTCAGGAAGGTACTGAAGTCGCCTGCGATGGAGGTGACGGTCCATATTCCAGTGGAACTGGAAGACGGGAGGCTGGAGGTATTCACCGGCTACCGGGTGCAGCATTCGATTGCGCGGGGCCCGGCGAAGGGGGGGATCCGGTTTGCGCCGGACGTGACCCTGGACGAGATCCGGGCGCTGGCGTCGTGGATGACGTGGAAGTGCGCGGTGGTGAACATTCCGTTTGGCGGGGGCAAGGGCGGGGTGATCTGCGACCCGTCGGTGCTGTCGCAGAACGAGCTGGAGCGGATCACGCGGCGCTACACGGCGAGCCTGATGGATGTGATCGGGCCGGAGCGGGACGTGCCGGCGCCGGACATGAACACGAACGAGCAGACGATGGCGTGGATCATGGACACGTACTCGATGCACAAGCGTTCGACGGTGACAGCGGTGGTGACGGGCAAGCCGCTGAACCTGGGCGGGAGCCGGGGGCGCGTGGAGGCGACGGGGCGGGGGTGCCTGTTCGTGACGCTGCAGGCGCTGCGGAAGTTCCACATGGATCCGGCGGAGACGAAGGTGGTGGTGCAGGGCTTCGGCAACGTGGGCGGGAAAGCGGCGAAGCTGATGCACAAGGCGGGGATGAAGATCATCTCGGTGATCGAGTACGACGGGGCGGTTTACAACCCGCACGGGATCGACGTGGCGGCGCTGGAGAAGCACCGGCAGGAGACGGGCTCGATCACGGGGTTTGCCGAAGCCGAAGACATGGACCGCTTCGAGGCGATGTTCCTGCCTTGCGAAGTGCTGGTGCCGGCGGCGAAGGAGAACGTGATCCATTCGAAGAACGCGGGGAAGATCGACGCGAAGATCATCTGCGAGGGCGCTAACGGCCCGACGACGGCGGAGGCGGACAAGATCCTGGACGAGAAGGGGATTTTCGTGATCCCGGACATCCTGGCGAACGCCGGCGGGGTGACGGTGTCCTACTTCGAATGGGTGCAGGACCGGATGGGCTATTTCTGGAATGAGCAGATGGTGAACGGGCGGCTGGAGGAGATCATGGTGAACTCCTTCAAGGACGTGGTGGACTACGGGGAGCGGCACAAGGTGCACAACCGGGCGGCGGCTTACATGCTGGCTTTGGACCGGGTGGCTTTTGCTATCAAGCTCCGGGGCATCTACGCTTAATAGGTGGCCGGTGAAGCATCCACGCCGCTGATGCGGCAATACCAGGCGGCCAAGCAGCAGGCGCCCAACGCGCTGCTGCTGTTCCGCCTGGGCGATTTCTACGAACTGTTCTTCGAGGACGCCGTGACGGCGGCGCGAGAGTTGGAGATCACTCTCACGTCGCGCAACAAGGAGAAAGGCGAGCCGGTGCCGATGTGCGGGGTGCCGGCGCATTCGGCGGAGAACTACATTGCGCGGCTGATCCAGAAGGGGTTCCGGGTAGCCATCTGCGACCAGATGGAGGACCCGCGGCAAACGAAGAAGATCGTGCGGCGGGAGATCACGCGGATCGTGACTCCGGGGACGGTGACGGAGCAGGCGCTGCTGCGGTCGCACGAGAACAACTACCTGGCGGCGGCGGCGTTGCGGGGCGAGCGGGCGGGGCTGGCTTATGTCGATGTCTCGACAGGCGAGTTCCGGGCGACGGAGCTGGACCGGGCCGAACTGGGGCCGGCGCTGGAGCAACTGAACGCGCGGGAGCTGCTGACGGGGGCGGGCGACGGGCCCGCGGGACGGTGGCTGCAGACGCCGGTGGAGGCGTGGACGTTTTCGGCCGACCACGGGGAGCAACTGCTGAAAGACCACTTCCGGCTGCTGGCGCTGGACGGGTGCGGGCTGAGCGAGCGGCGGCTGGCGGTTTCGGCGGCGGGGGCGATTCTGTCGTACCTGCGGGAGACGCAGAAGTCGGCGCTGGATCACCTGGACCGGCCGGCGTACTACGACCGGGCTGGGGCGATGCTGCTGGACGCGGTGACGGTGCGGAACCTGGAGCTGGTGGAGCCGATGTTTTCGGCCGATTTGGACGGGCGGCGGGACTCGACGCTGCTTTCCGTGCTGGACCTGACGGAGACGGGGATGGGCGGGCGGCTGCTGCGGCGGCGGCTGCTGCGGCCGGCGCTGGAGCGGGGGGAGATCGAGGCGCGGCTGGATGCGGTGGAGTGGCTGGCGCGGGCGACGATCGAGCGGGCGAAGGCACGGGAGGTGCTGGGCTCGATGCTGGACATCGAGCGGCTGTTGTCGCGGATCACGGTGGGAACGGCGAACCCGCGCGACGTGCTGGGACTGGGAAGAACGCTGGAGCGCATTCCGGCATTGCGCGGGTTGCTGGAGCAGGCCGCGCCGGCGCGGCTGAAAGAGGTGGTGGCGAGCCTGGACGATGTGGGGGAGGTGCGCGACCTGATTCTGACGGCGATCGCCGATGAGCCGCCGGTGAACTTCGCCGACGGCGGGGTGATCCGGGCGGGCTACCACGCGGAGCTGGACGAATTCCGGCACCTGGCGCGGAACTCGCGGCAGATCATTGCGGCCATCGAGCAGCGGGAGCGGGAGGCGACGGGGATCGGGTCGCTGAAGGTGCGCTACAACAGCGTCTTCGGATTTTACATCGAGATTTCGAAGGCGAACCAGCACCTGGCGCCGGCGACGTACGAGCGCAAGCAGACGCTGGTGAACGCGGAGCGGTTCACGACGCCGGAGCTGAAAGAGCTGGAAGCGAAGGTGCTGGACGCCGAAGAAAAGGCCCTGGAACTGGAGCGGACGATCTTTGCGGAGGTGCGGGCGCTGGCGGCGGCGCACGCGGCGCGGATCCGGGCCACGGCGGCGGCGGTGGCGGAGGCGGACTGCTTCGCGGCGCTGGCGCAGGCGGCGGTGGACCGGGGGTATGCGCGTCCGGCGTTTTCGGAAGCGGGGGAGATGAAGATCGTAGCCGGGCGGCACCCGGTGATCGAGAAACTCACCGAGGCGGAGGCGCAGCGGTTCATCGCCAACGACCTGTACCTGGACCGGGAGCAGAACCGGATTGCGCTGATCACGGGGCCGAACATGGGCGGGAAGTCGACGTATCTGCGGCAGGCGGCTCTGATAGCCGTCATGGCGCAGGCGGGGTCGTTCGTGCCGGCGCGGGAGGCGGTGCTGCCGCTGGTGGACCGGGTGTTCACGCGGATCGGGGCGTCGGACAACCTGGCGCGGGGGCGGTCGACCTTCATGGTGGAGATGACGGAGACGGCGGTGATCCTGAACACGGCCACGAAGAACAGCCTGATTGTGCTGGACGAGATCGGGCGGGGGACGGCGACGTATGACGGGCTGGCGCTGGCGTGGGCGGTGATCGAGCACATCCACGACCGGATCGGGGCCTACACGCTGTTTGCGACGCACTATCACGAGCTGACGGAGCTGGCGGGAAAGCTGGAGGGGATCCGGAACCTGCACGTGTCGGTGAAAGAGGCGGGCGAGCAGGTGATTTTCCTGCGGAAGGTGGAGCCGGGGGCGGCGGATAAGAGTTACGGGATTGAAGTGGCGCGGCTGGCGGCGCTGCCGCTGGCGGTAATCGAAAGGGCGCGGGAGATCCTGGCGCTGCACGAGACGACGGAGCACACGGTGAGCGAGCAACTGGAAGCGCCGAAGCGGAAGTCAAAAGCGGAGCCGACGTTCCAGATCCAACTGTTCGAGCCGGTGGGCTACCAGATAGCGGAACGGATCCGCGGGCTGGACATCGACAATCTGAAGCCGATTGAAGCACTGCAACTGTTGAGCGAACTCAAGGAGGAGCTAAAAAGACAATGAAACCGGTACTGGCGGCGGGGATCATGTCGGGGACCTCGCTGGACGGAATCGACGCGGTGGTGGTGGAGATCGGCGGAGCGCCGATTCGGACGCTGGGCTTTGTGGCGGCGCCGTACCCGGCGGAGGTGCGGGCGGCGCTGCTGGCGGTGTCGAACCGCGAGACGCACACGCGGGAGATTGCGCGGCTGAATTTCGTGCTGCCGGAGCTGTACGCGGCGGCGTTCCGGCAGGCGTGCAAGAAGGGGAAGGTCGACGCCAAGGACGTGGCGGTGATCGGGTGCCACGGGCAGACGATCTACCATGAAGGCGCGGCGGCGGAGTACCTGGGGCGCAAGGTGGCGTCGACGCTGCAGATTGGGGACGGGAGCGTGCTGGCGGCGCGGACCGGGGTGCCGGTGGTTTGTGATTTCCGGCCGGCGGACATGGCGGCGGGCGGGCAGGGAGCGCCGCTGGTGCCGTATGTGGACTACCTGCTGTTTCACGATAAGAAAGAGTCGAGGGTGGCGCTGAACATCGGCGGGATTGCGAACATCACGTGGATTCCTGCGGGCGCGCCGCCGGAGGAGGTGGTGGCCTTCGACACGGGTCCGGGCAACATGGTGATCGACCAGTTGCTGGCGCACTATACGGAAGGGCGGCACAGTTTCGACGGGGACGGGGCGATGGCGGCCGACGGGCTGGTTCATCCGGAAGTGGTGGCGGAGCTGCTGGGGGACAGGTTCTTCAGCGAGAAGCCGCCGAAGACGGCGGGGCGGGAGCAGTACGGACGGGAGTTCGTGGAGCGGCTGCTCGAGCGGGGGCTTTCCCCGGAGGACACGGTGGCAACGGCGACGTACTTCACGGCGGCGTCGATTGCGGAGGGGATCGCGCGGTTCGCCGATGGGGAGGAGAACCCGCCGGCGCAGGTGATTGTCTCCGGCGGAGGCGTGCACAACAAGACGCTGCTGCGGTTTTTGCGGGCGGAACTGCCCGAATCGGAGGTGCTGCGGTGCGAGGTGGCGGGCATCGACGCCGACGCCAAGGAGGCGATCGCCTTTGCCGTTCTGGCGCACGAGACGCTGAAGAAGCGGCCGTCGAACCTGCCGGCGGCGACGGGAGCGAAGCGGCCGGCGATTCTGGGCAAGCTCTGCCTGCCCTGACAGGGCGCTTCGCGGTAAGATCGAGACCAAAAGCGGAGGTTGACCGATGCCGACACGACGCAGTTTCCTACAGTCCACAGCCACGCTGCCGCTGGCGGCGGCGGCCGCTCCGGCGGCGGCTTCCAGTGCGCTGGCGGCGCCTGGGGCAGGGCGCCATGCGCTGCCATTCAATCCACGGACGCACGCGGCGATGCCTACGCGCAACCTGGGCCGGACGGGCTACCGGGTAGGTCTGCTGTCGCTGGGCGGGCAGGCGACGCTGGAGATTCCGGGCAAGGAAGCGGAGTCGGAGGCGATCATCCACCGGGCGCTGGACCTGGGGATCAACTACATCGACTCGGCGGCGGGCTACGGCAACGGGACGAGCGAGAAGCACATCGGGCTGGTGATGAAGACGCGGCGGAAGGAAGCGTTTATCACGAGCAAGACGGCGGACCGCACCTATGACGGGTCCATGCGTCTGCTGGAGCAAACGCTTAAGAGCATGAACACGGATCATCTGAATCTGTGGCAGATCCACAACCTGCAGCGGCAGGAGGAGTTCGACCGGATCTTCGCGCCGAACGGGGCGATCAAAGCGCTGGAGAAGGCGCGTGAGCAAGGCATGGCGACGTTTCTGGGGGTGACGGGGCACTACGAGCCGAACATTCTGATTGCGGCCATTCAGCGGTTTCCGTTCGATACGATACTGATGGCGGTGAACGCGGCGGACCGGCACTACCTGAGCTTTATAGAGCACCTGCTGCCGCTGGCGCAGCAGATGCGGCTGGGCATTATCGGGATGAAGGTGGCGACGCGCGGGCGGGTGCTATCGACATGGACGCCGCCGCCGCCGGAGCAGCAGCCGGAGCGGATGCGGACGCGGCGGCCGGGGACGCTGACGATTCAGGAAGCTCTGTCGTACAACCTGACGCTGCCGATGAGCACGACCATCATCGGGGTGGACACGGTGGCGCAACTGGAGCAGAACGTGGCGTTGGCCTCCTCCTTTACGCCGCTGAGCGATGCGCAGATGCGGGAGTTGGAGAAACGGACGCTGCCGATTGTGAGGCAGGCGCTGTATTTCCGGCGCTGGGATCTTGGGGCCTGAGCGTTGATGCAGACACGGCGGAATTTTCTGCAGGCCGCGGTTTCGCTGGCGGCCGGCGAGGCGCCGGACCCGGCCTACCGGCTGTGGTACGACAAGCCGGCGCCGGACTGGAACGAGGCGCTGCCGATCGGCAATGGGCGGCTGGGGGCGATGATCTTCGGGGGTGTGGGAGAAGAGCACCTGCAGTTGAACGACGACACGCTGACGTCGAGCGCGGCGGGGGCCGACGACCTGCCGCTGGACGTGACGAAGCGGTTCGACGAAGTGGAGAAGTTGCTGCGGGGGCGGGAGTACGCCGAGGCGGCGAAGATCATTTCGAAGAACTGGACGGGGCGGTCGTGGCCGTGCTATCAGCCGCTGGGCGACCTGCACATCGCGGTGGCGGGGGCGGCGGAGCCGAACGATTACGTGCGGGAGCTGGACCTGCGGCGGGCGGTGGCGGCGGTGC